>CBIHKY010000008.1:0-65910 GCA_966205705.1 uncultured Alphaproteobacteria bacterium | reverse complement strand
CACCACCAGTGGTTCAGTGCGCGCCTGGCCCGTACATTGTGTTCTTCGAGTGGGATAGCGCTGACATCACGCCAGACGCTGCCTCGATCCTCGATAACGCAGTATCGGCCTACGCAAACTGCGGTAGCGCACAGGTTATGCTCGCAGGTCACGCTGACCGTTCGGGCTCGCCTAAGTACAACATGGGCCTTTCCGAGCGTCGCAACACCTCGGTTCGTGGTTACCTCACATCGCGCGGCATCTCGGAAGGCTCCATTGCCTCCGAAGCCTTCGGTGAAGGTCGTCCCCGCGTTGACACGGCTGATGGCGTTCGCGAACTCCAGAACCGTCGCGTGGAAATCACCTACGGTCCAGGTTCGGGCAACTAATAGACATCATCCCGATCCGTCGGGACGAGAAGGAAGGGGCCAGTTCGCTGGCCCCTTTTTTTGTGCGCGCGAGAGATCTGGCATGGGCGAGATTTGGGCCGGGGGAGATTGCCGTTGAACGGCGTGCGGATCTGGCGCCGAAGGGCGGCAACGCGCGGCTTGACCGCGCCTCCATGCTCATGCACGATTTGCGGGATGCGTATTAGCGCATTAAGAGCCCGATGGTGCGGGTTGCGCAGCGCCAATATTCTGATTCTCAGTCATCTCTTGGTCTGGCTCGTGACCGTCTAAAGTGCGATCCGTGCTTTAAAGGGCGCGCCTGGCGCGCTGATTGCCAATGTGGCGAGCGCGAATGAGGCGGATGTCGATCGCGCCGTCGCTGCCGCGCGGGCCGCGTTCGAGGGGTCGTGGTCCAAGGTGAAGCCAGATCAGCGCTCACCCACTTGCCTGTCTCATCGTATTGAGTCTGTCTGTCCTGCATGTTGGCGGGTGATCCGGCTAAGCGGTCTCTCTTATGGATGGGGCTGTGCAGGCTTGGCCTTTCTGTTTAGCTGGTGTTGGTGAGGGGATGGTGCCTCAGGATCAGATCGCTCAAGCCCCCTCATCCAACTTCGCCTAGCCGCTCAAGCGACAAGGCTGCGTATCCTTCTCCCTCAGGGAAAAGAGAGGTCGCCTCCCATAACATCTGACGTCGAGCGGCGCTCCCGAAGGCTTAGAGTCCCTCCTCGTGGGGGACCGTGCTCTCTTCGATCCAGGCGCAGATGTCGCAACTTGTCCGAATGACCGGTTTTGCTTGAAATTGAAGGACTAAAGCCTGATATTGCTGGTCAGGACGCTGGCATTGGTGCCGGCACAACCTCGAAGCCGGCATCGGGCCGGCGCAAGGAGATGATTAAGATGGCAAATTGGCCAGATCCCCGCGCGACGGCATCAGGCTATGGTGCCTCCCGCGCACAGGACAGTGTGGCGTTTGACGCCGGTCTGCGGTCCTACATGCTTTCGATTTACAATTATATGGCAAGCGGCGTGCTGATCACCGGCATCGTTGCCTTGCTGTTCGCGACCTCCGGCATGGCCGAGCAGGTTCTCGTGACGCCGCTGCGCTGGGTCATCATGCTGGCGCCGCTTGCGTTCGTGATGGTGCTGAGCTTCGGCATCAACCGCTTGCAGACGAGCACGGCGCAGGCGCTGTATTGGGCGTTTGCGGTGGTCATGGGCCTGTCCATGTCCTCGATCTTCCTCGTGTTTACGGGCGCGTCGATTGCGCAGACCTTCTTCGCGACGGCTGCCGCCTTCGCGGGCCTGAGCCTTTACGGCTATACGACGAAGCGTGACCTTTCGGGCTTCGGCACGTTCCTGATCATGGGCGTCGTCGGCATTCTCGTGGCGATGGTGCTTAACATGTTCCTGCAGTCATCGGTGCTGCAGCTTGTGATCAGCATTCTTGGTGTGCTGATTTTCGCAGGTCTCACGGCTTATGACACGCAGCGCCTCAAGAGCATGTATGCGCAGGTTGCGGGATCGGACATGATGGGCAAGGCCGTGATCATGGGCGCGCTGAGCCTGTATCTGGACTTTGTGAACATGTTCACATTCCTGCTCAACATCCTCGGCAGCCGCGAATGAGCTGCGCTTCCTGAGGGATGTTTTAAATGATTGAGGGCTCGGGGACAGTGTCTCCGGGCCTTTTTCTTTAGGCGGTGATTTGTGGCCCTGGACGTGGCGGAATAGGCCGGGCGATGCTCTTTCTGATGGGCGAGGTGCGGGAATGCAGGGGTGACAGATGCTGAGGGGTGTGGATTGTTTGCACCTTCATCCCGTGCTCCGCCTTGGAACATAGCGTGTTCTGGCGGTGGGTATCCGCAAGGTAGCGGGACCCCCGGATCAAGTCCGGGGTGACGGCGGGTTTTGGTTGTGGGGTGTGTCGCCTCCGTCAGCGCTTTGCGCTGGCGTCTTCCCACTGGCGGTGCGGAATTTGGAGTTGGGCGTGGATCGTCGTCGCCCTTCTCCAGCCATAATGTGATGGTCTCATCATGATGACATTATGGGATCCCTACGATGATCGCCTTGCTGCTCATGTTTCAGGTTGAAGCGTCCAACGCCGGGCGCGTTCTGGAGACTATCCCGTTCGACCTTGGGCGCGTCAAATCGTCCGTCGATCTTCCGGGCGCGATCATCGTGACGGGGCGTCGGGTTGAGCACCGCCTGAGGGACAGCGCGCCTGTTGAAAAGGAGCCTCTATTTCCGCGCGCTGAAGTGGGTCTCTTCGGCGACGTGCGCGCGAGTGTCGACACCGAGCAGGCCGATATGGGGCGCGGTGAGACGAGCAAAAGAGCGATGGTGAAGATCAAGATACCGTTTTGACCAAAGGGCTGGCTTGGCGCAGATGCGGGCAATGCCAGCCTTGGATCGAGGTCAATCCCGGGTGTCAGCCTGCATCTTCGCAATCAATGCATTGTCGATCTCTTTCGCGCGCTGATAGGCTGGGCGCTGTCTGAATCGGTCGGCATAGGCGGTGAAGGCAGGGCGATCTGGCAGGCTTTTGAACTGCAGGCCCCAATCAATCTGCGAGCCGACATAGACATCGGCGGCGGTGAAGCGGGCGCCGCAGATATAGGCCTTCCCGTCGAGGGCGCTTTCGAGCGCGTTTACCGCAGCGTCATAGCTGCCATAGCCGAACATGCGCTCGCTGCCCGGCTTGCCTTCAAAACCTGCCGAGCGATTGGTGACGGCGGCTTCGAGCGGCCCGGCGGCAAAGAACATCCAGCGATAATAATGTGCGCGTTCATCTGCGCGGGGTGCGAGATAGGCCTGCGGGAACGCTTCGGCGAGATAGGCGCAGATGGCGGCGCACTCGGTGACGATATGGCCCTGATGGACGATCGCGGGGACCTTGCCCATTGGATTGATGGCGAGATAGTCCGGCGACTTCATGCCGCTTTCATAGTCCAATATGTGCGCCTCATAGTCCGCGCCGCTTTCTTCCAGCATCCAGCGGGCGATCTGGCCGCGGGACATGGGGTTCGTATAGAATTGAATCACATCTGACATGAGCGCCTCCTGAGTGGAACATTGCAGGAACGATAGCGCGCCGCCAGTGCTTTATGCGTCTTGAGCGAAATGGCCGCTTTCAAGAAAGGCTTTGATCTGCCGATGCGCGATCGAATGATAGGGCAGAAGGCTGTGGGGCAAGGGAAGAATGATGTGATCGCTGGCTTCCGCAAGCCGGGTTGAGGCGACACTGACCTTTCCATCGCTCGGCAAGGGCACGAGACGCGCGATGGTGAGGGGCAGAAGCGGCTTGTTTCCCGCAATGATGCCGACCGGATAATCGACGATGCCCAGCATCGCATCGATCGCGGCGGGTCGCTGCGTGAGGAGCGCGGGCGCCGCCTGCCCCAGGATGCCGCGCAGCAGCGCTTGGCGGTGGAGGAAGTCGGCAATCTCGCTGCCGCCATTGGGCGTGCCGAGCATGACGACGCGGCCAAGATTTTTTGGCCGCTCGCGATGGATGAGGGCGCGGGCGACAAGGCCGCCCATCGAATGGGCTACGACATGGATGGGCGCGCTGTTCGCCTTGTCGATCTCGTGCAGGCGCGGACCAAGGTGGGTGCAGATCTGTTCGAGCGATTTGGCCCAGCTTTGATAGCTGAGGTCGATTGGCCGATAGCCCGCGCGGCGCAGCATCGCGGCGAGCGGGCGGTTCATGACCGATACGCCTGCGAATCCGTGGAGAAGAATGACGATCGGTGGCTGCGTGGATTCCGGCATTGGCAATATCATGCCCTGAGATTGTGTGGATCGGAAGAGCTGGAACGCACGGGATGTGAAAACGGCCTCCGGGATAAACCGGAGGCCGTGATCATTTCACGCAGATGAAGGCGCCTCAGCTTTTCGGCGCATCGGCCTTGGGCTTTTTGCTGGCGGTCTTTTTGCCAGCAGGCGCACCCTTGCTGCGCTTGGGCGCGGCAGGTGTGACCTCGAACGTGAGCGCATCATCCTTCAAGCGCACATGCACTTCGCCGCCATGCACGAGCTTGCCGAACAGCAGCTCCTCAGCGAGCGGCTGCTTGATCTTCTCCTGAATGAGGCGGCCCATTGGGCGCGCACCATAGAGCTTGTCATAGCCGCGGGCGGTGAGCCAATCGCGGGCATCCTCATCGAGCGTGATGTGGACATCGCGATCAGCCAGCTGCAGCTCGAGCTGGAGAATGAACTTCTCCACCACGCGGGCGACAACTTCGGTCGGAAGATAATCAAACGGCACAATCGCATCGAGGCGGTTGCGGAACTCCGGCGTGAACATCTTCTTGATCGCTTCTTCCTGCACATCCTCACGGGTGCTCGCGCCAAAGCCGATGCTTTCACGCGCCATATCGGACGCGCCGGCATTGGTCGTCATGATGAGGATGACATTGCGGAAGTCGACCGTCTTGCCGTGATGATCGGTCAGGCGGCCATTATCCATCACCTGCAACAGGATGTTGAACAGGTCTGGATGCGCCTTCTCGATCTCGTCGAGCAGCAGCACGCAATGCGGTTGCTGGTCAATGGCATCGGTCAAAAGCCCGCCCTGATCGTAACCGACATAACCCGGAGGCGCGCCGATGAGGCGGCTGACCGAGTGGCGCTCCATATATTCCGACATGTCGAAACGCTGGAGCGGAATGCCGAGCAGCGTGGCAAGCTGGCGCGCAACCTCCGTCTTGCCGACGCCGGTGGGGCCGGAGAAGAGATAATTGCCGATGGGCTTGTCCGGATCGCGAAGGCCCGCACGGGACAGCTTGATCGCGGAGCTGAGCACCTCGATTGCCTTGTCCTGCCCGAAGACGACACGCTTGAGATCGGTCTGGAGGGTTTCCAGCACGGTCTTGTCGTCGCTCGACACGGTCTTGGGCGGAATGCGCGCCATCGTGGCGATGACCTGCTCGATTTCCTTGGGCGTGATCATCTTCTTGCGACGCGAAGGCGGCACAAGCATCTGCATCGCGCCGACCTCGTCGATCACGTCGATGGCCTTATCCGGCAGCTTGCGATCATTGATGTAGCGCGCGGAAAGCTCCACGGCTGCCTTGATCGCGTCCGGCGTGTACTTCACCGAGTGATGATCCTCGAATGCCGAGCGCAGACCCATCAGGATCTTGATTGTATCTTCCACCGTCGGCTCATTCACATCGATCTTCTGGAAGCGTCGCAGCAATGCGCGGTCCTTCTCGAAGTGATTGCGGAACTCCTTATAGGTGGTCGAGCCGATGCAGCGGATCTGCCCGCCAGACAGCGCCGGCTTGAGCAGGTTGGAGGCATCCATTGCGCCGCCCGAGGTTGCGCCAGCGCCGATGACGGTGTGAATCTCATCGATGAAGAGCACCGCGTGCGGCATCTTCTCCAGCTCGGTGACGACGGCCTTCAGGCGCTCCTCAAAATCGCCGCGATAGCGCGTGCCAGCGAGCAGCGCGCCCATATCGAGCGAATAGATCACGGCTTCCTTGAGCACGTCCGGCACTTCGCCATTCACGATCTTGCGGGCGAGGCCCTCGGCAATCGCGGTCTTGCCCACGCCCGGATCACCCACATAGAGCGGGTTGTTCTTGGAGCGGCGGCACAGGATCTGGATGGTGCGATCAACCTCGGCAGTCCGGCCGATCAGCGGATCGACACGGCCTTCCTTGGCCTTCTCGTTCAGGTTCACGGTGAACTGATCGAGCGCACCTTCCTTCTTCTTGCTCTCGGACTTCTTCTCTTCCTCGGGCTGGGCGGCAGGCTTGGCGGCTTCGGCCGGGGTCGAGCCCTTGCCTACGCCGTGGGACAGGAAGCTGACGGCATCCAGGCGGCTCATATCCTGCTGCTGCAGGAAATAGACGGCATAGCTCTCCCGCTCGGAAAAGAGCGCGACCAGCACATTGGCGCCGGTCACTTCTTCCTTGCCGGAAGACTGGACATGCAGGATCGCGCGCTGGACGACGCGCTGAAAGCCGCTGGTGGGGGAGGGATCCACCGTGCCGACGACCTTCAGGCTTTCCAGCTCGGAATCCAGATATTGGATGACTGTATCGCCAAGCTCGCCAAGATCGACACCGCAGGCCTGCATAACCTTGGCTGCATGTTCATCATCGATGAGGGCCAGCAGCAGATGCTCAAGCGTCGCATATTCGTGCGCGCGCTCGGTCGCATGTGCCAGCGCGTTGTGTAACGTCGTTTCTAAGGCGGGCGCGAAAGAGGGCATTTTTATCTTACTCCTGCGGCCTGGGATCCAGACCGTGCTGTCATCAATGTTGGAACCCTGCAGGCTTGCTTCAAGATCAGGCCTGCATTCATCCAACCGCACGGAGACCGATATCCACCCAAGGGCGATCCTGCCTCATCTCTCCCTATTTTCTGAATAATGCTTCAGCGTTTGATTTGTGATTAAAGGCGAATTCTTTTTTGGCCCGTGTGCGCTCGATCTCCGCTGTGAGCAAAGTGATGCGCGTTTCGAGTTCTGAAACGGACAGCCGATCAAGATCCTCGCGGATAAGTATCGCGAGCGGATCGTCGGGTCGCGCCCGAGGAGAGGCGTCGTCAAAGTCCATGAGGCCCATGCTCGACGGAAAGCGAGTCCAAGTCAACATGCGGTTTTCACGAATTGCGCTGATTGGATTCGCGCTCCGCGCGGAACTGGCTTTGCGCTCCGCGCTGGGGGCTGGTCTTTTCCCGAGCGGACTCTAGACAGGCCCGAGCGATCATTTCGAGAGGCCGAGCAAAGCGCAATGACCCTGCCAAGCATGATGCGAGCAATCGAAATCACCACTCCCGGCGGACCGGAAGTGCTCAAGCCCTGTCAGGTGCCAGTGCCTGCGCCGGGTGAAGGCGAGGTGTTGATCGAGGTGACGGCGGCGGGTGTAAACCGGCCCGATGTGCTGCAGCGGAAGGGCGCTTATCCGCCGCCTGCGGGTGCATCGCCACTGCCAGGGCTGGAAGTCGCCGGAACGATTGTTGCGGTGGGCGAGGGCGTGCCGCGCGATGTGATTGGCCAGAAGGTCTGCTCGTTGGTCGCGGGCGGTGGCTATGCCGATTATGTCTGCGCGCATTGGGAGCAATGCCTTCCCGTGCCGCCCGCAATGCCGATGGAGGAAGCCGCGGCGATCCCCGAAACGCTGATGACGGTGTGGCACAATCTGTTCGAGCGGGCCTATGTGGTCGCGGGCGATAGCGTGCTCATTCATGGCGGGACGAGCGGCATCGGCACGATGGCGATCACGCTGTGCCGGCTGTTTGGCATCACCTCGATCGTCACGTGCGGCAGCGACGAGAAGTGCCGTGCGGCGCTGGACTGGGGCGCGGGCCATGCGATCAATTATCGCACTGAGGATTTTGTCGAGGCGATCAAACGGATCACCGGCGGCGCGGGTGTGACGGCGGTGCTGGATATGGTCGGCGGCGATTATCTGCCGCGCAATCTGGAATGCCTTGCGGAAGATGGGCGGCATGTTTCGATTGCGGTGCTGGGCGGCGCGAAGGCGGAACTGCTGATCCCGCGCATCATGATGCGGCGGCTTACTTTGACCGGATCGACCCTGCGCGCGCGGACGGCGGGCTTCAAGGCGCTGCTGATCGGTGAGATCCGGGAGATTGTTTGGCCGATGGCGCTGGAGGGCGCGCTGAAGCCTGCGATGGACAAGGTGTTTGCGTTGGAAGACGCTGCTGAGGCGCACCGGCGGATGGAAGCGGGCGACCATGTGGGGAAGATTGTGTTGAAGGTGCGGTGATTGTCGCCAGTCTTTGAGTAATTTGGACAGCGTCTTGCGCTAAATATCGTCATGCCAGCGAAGGCTGGCATCTGGTGCGGCGATGCGCAACAAGGCGGTATGGCGCGGGGCGGCTACACTTATGTCATGACCAACAAGACTAGGGGCGTACTCTATATCGGGGTGACGTCCGACCTTGGCGCGCGCGTGGCTCAGCACCGCAATGGCACTGGCTCCTCATTCTGCAGAAAATACGGCCTGACGAGCCTTGTGTTGGCAGAGCCGCACGATGACATCACCCTGGCCATTGCTCGGGAGAAAGCTCTCAAGGCGTGGAAACGTGACTGGAAAATCAGGCTCATCGAAGAGAGCAATCCGGATTGGCGCGATATTTCCGATTTGATTCTGTGACGGCAGGCGACCCCAGCCTTCGCTGGGGTGACGTAAAGTGGGCCGCTTTTCTATCTTTGCCCTGCAACCATCCCGTAACATTCCAAGAAAAACTGTCACACACTTACGTTAGGGCGCCCCTCAAGGACGAGTTTCCACGGGGGTGTTTGCCAGCCATGAACGCGATCAGTTCTATCACGCAGGAGCGCTCCGCACGCAGCGGTAGCTCGCGGCGCCATTATCGGGCGATCTGGATCAGTGATATTCACCTTGGCACCAAGGGCTGCAATGCCGGGATGCTCATCGATTTCCTCGACAGCGTGGATAGCGATACGCTCTATCTGGTTGGTGACATTGTGGATGGCTGGCAGCTCAGCAAGCGCCTCTATTGGCCGACTGAGCATAATGATGTGGTGTGGCGCATCATGAAGCGGGCGCGGCGGGGCACGCGGGTGATTTATATTCCCGGCAATCATGATGAAATGTTCCGCCAGTTCACGGGCATGAGCTTTGGGGGGGTCGAGATCCGTCGCAAGATCATCCATACGACTGCGGATGGCCGCAAGCTGCTGGTGCTGCATGGCGATGAGTTTGACGCGGTGATGCTCGCGCATCGCTGGCTCGCGGTGGTGGGGGACGCGGCCTACACGATCCTGATGTCGCTCAATCGCCGGGTCAATCAGGTGCGGCGTCTGTTTGGCCTGGGCTATTGGTCACTCTCCAAAATGGCGAAGCACAAGGTGAAGAATGCCGTCGCCTTCATCTCCCGCTTTGAGGAGATTGTGGCGCATGAGGCGGAGCGGCGGCATGTCGATGGCGTGGTGTGCGGGCATATCCACACCGCCGAAGTGCGCCAGTTTGGCGATATCACTTATTATAATGATGGCGATTGGGTGGAGGGCTGCACCGCGCTGGTCGAGCATCATGACGGGGAAATGGAAATCCTCCATTGGGCCGATGAGATGGCGAAGCGGGATGCGGCGCCCAAACTGGCGGTCGAGGTGCCAGTCGAGGTCGCGGCATGAGCCGTATCCTCATCATCACCGATGCCTGGACGCCACAAGTGAATGGCGTGGTGCGCACGTTGCAATCCGTGCGGGCGGAGCTGGTGGAGATGGGCCATGTGGTCGATGTGATCGCGCCGGATCGCTTCATGACCTTGCCTTGCCCGACCTATCCTGAAATCCGGCTGGCGATGGCTGCGCCCGGCTCCATCGGCAAGATGATCACGGCCTTTGCGCCCGATGCGATCCATCTGGCGACGGAAGGCCCGCTTTGCCTTGCTGCGCGGCGCTGGTGTTTGAGGCAAGGCCATGCCTTCACGACGGCCTATCACACCAATTTCCCCCATTATGTCGAGCAGCGCACGGGGCTTTCGGCGAACTGGTTCTGGCCTTATTTCCGCTGGTTTCATGGCGCAGCGAGCGCAGTGCTGACCTCCACGCCATCGATCCGCGCGGACCTGCATCGGGCGGGCATCACACGCACGCATCATTGGGGGCGGGGTGTGGATCTAGCGCTGTTTAGCCCCGATGGCCCTGCGCATCCGGCATTTGCGGATTTGCCCCGGCCGATCCTGCTGCATGTGGGCCGTGTGGCGGTGGAGAAGAATGTCGAGGCGTTTCTCGCGCTTGATTGCCCCGGCAGCAAAGTGATTGTGGGTGAGGGGCCTGCGCGCGCTGCGTTGCAGGAGCGCTATCCGGACGCGCATTTCCTTGGGTTGCAGACGGGCGCGCCCTTGGCTGCGGCTTATCGCTCGGCGGATGCGCTGGTATTCCCGAGCCGGACCGATACCTTCGGGCTGGTGATGATCGAGGCGTTGGCGAGCGGCACGCCTGTTGCAGCCTATCCGGTGATGGGGCCGGTGGATGTGCTGACCGATGCGGTGGGTGCGATGGACGCGGATCTGGGCGTCGCGGTGGAGAAGGCGCTGCGCGTCGATCGCGCGGATTGTGCGCGTTATGGAGCAGGGTTCAGCTGGCGGCGCAGTGCCGAGGAGTTTCTCGCCAGCCTGCACTGGCTTGCGGACAAGGCGTTACCAAAGGCCGCGTGATGCGTGCAATGCCTCTGCGCGAACCATCAATATCTTCCGCACGTCAGAAGAGTTGCGGATAGCGCGCCAATGGATTATCTGTGCTGGAAACAGGCCACCCCGTGAGGGGTGGCCCTTCTTATTTTGCACAGAAGGACTTTGCCGTGGCTCAGCCGCTCATGCCTCACGCCACAGCCAGCTGGCTGATCGATAATTCCGCGCTTGCCTTCGATCAGATCGCCGAGTTTTGCGGGCTGCACATTCTTGAAGTGCAGGCGATCGCTGACGATACGGCTGGCACCAAATATACCGGACGCGATCCGGTGCGCGCCCATGAAATCTCCAATGAGGAGATTCAGAAAGGCGAGGCCGATCCCGATTATAAGCTCAAGATGCTCAAGGGACCGGACCCCGTGCGCCGCACCAAGGGTCCGCGCTACACGCCGGTTTCCAAGCGTCAGGACAAGCCCGATGGCATCGCCTGGATCCTGCGCCATCACCCCGAGATTTCGGACGGCGCGATCGGCAAGCTGATCGGCACCACGCGCACGACTATCGCGGCGATCCGCGATCGCACGCATTGGAACATCGGCAATATTCAGCCCAAGGATCCGGTAACGCTGGGCCTGTGCTCGCAGCGCGAACTGGATGCGCTGGTGGTGAAGGCCGCCAAGAAGGCCGGGATCGAAGCGCCTGTCGACAATCGCCTCGATGGCGACCGCGAGGCGCTGATCGCCGAGCTGCGGCTTGAGCGCGAAGTTGCGCAGCGGCGCGCTGGTGAAGCGCTGTTGGCGGAAGAGGCGGCGCTGTTCGCTGCCCGCCCTGCAACCGAAGACTGATTTCTCATCAGTGAATTGCGATGAAACGCCGGCCCTAACAGGTCGGCGTTTCTGCTTTTGTGCCGAGTCGCGGCGCGTTGTGCGTGCGTGGGGACCAGCGACGTAGCGTCGGATCGCATGGATTGCCTTGCCCCGCGCGATGGCATAGCTTCCTCCCATGGAGAGCGAACGCACGGTCTGGCAGGACCATTATGATCACCCCACGCAATGGGAGCAGGACTTTGCGCCGATGTCCCTGCCTGACATGCTGCGGGCCGTTGCGCAGGAGGATGGCGAGCGGCTGTTCCTCGATTTTTATGGCCGCACTTACAGCTATGCTCATTGCTATGAAGGCGCGCGGCGCTTCGCCAGCGGGCTGATTGCCCTTGGCGTGCAGCCCGGCGATCGGGTCGGGCTCTACCTCCCCAACGTCCCCCATTATGTTGCGGCCTATTATGGGGCGATGATGGCGGGGGCCATCGCGGTCAATTTCTCGCCGCTCTATACGGTCGATGAGCTCGCCCATCAGGCCGAGGATAGCGGCACGAAATTGCTGGTGACGCTCTCGGCCAAGCCGTTGTTCGGCAATGCGCGGGCGGTGCTGGATTGCTCCTGTGTCGAGCGGCTGATCGTTGGCTCGGTCGCGGGTGGGTTGCCGCCTGCCAAGTCGCTGCTCTATCGCCTGTTCAAGCGCGCTGCCGATGAGCCGGTGCCGGACGATCCGCGCATCCTGCGCTTCTCGGGGCTGATGGCCAATGATGGCAATGCGGCGCTGCCCACCATCGATCCCGTGCGCGATCTGGCGCTGCTGCAATATACCGGCGGCACGACCGGGCGGCCCAAGGGCGCGATGCTCACGCACCAGAATCTGAGCGCCAATGCCCGGCAAGTGAATATGATCGACCCGCATCGCAACGAGGTGGATCGCATTCTTGGCGTGCTGCCCTTCTTCCATGTGTTCGCCAACACCGCCGTGCTCAACCGCACGCTCGCCAATCGCGGCGAGATCATCATGCTGCCGCGCTTTGATGCCAAGCAGGCGCTAGCTGCCGTGCAGCGCGGCAAGGTGACGGCGCTGCCGGGCGTGCCGACGATGTTCCAGGCGCTGCTCGATTGCCCGATGCTGGCGCGGACCAATCTCTCATCCCTGCGCGTGTGCTTTTCCGGGGGGGCGCCCTTGCCGCTGGCGCTCAAGGAGCGGTTCGCGGCGGCGACGGGCGCGCGGCTGGTGGAAGGCTATGGCCTGACCGAAACCAGCGGTGTCGTTTCGGCCAATCCCTATGAGGCGACCGGCAAGATCGGCTCTATCGGTCAACCGATCCCCTGCACGCGGGTGAAGCTGCTCGACCGGGAAGACCCGACCCGCGATGCGCCGGTGGGCATGCCGGGCGAGATTGTGGTGTCCGGTCCGCAGGTGATGCGAGGCTATTGGAACAATCCCGAAGCGGATGCCGATACGTTCGCCGATGGCTATCTGCGCACCGGCGATGTCGGGACAATCGACGAAGATGGCTATCTGCGCGTTGTGGATCGCATCAAGGATATGATCACGGTGGGGGGCTTCAAGGTGTTCCCCAGCCAGGTGGAGGATGTGCTGTACAAGCATCCCGCCATTCGCGAGGCGCTGGTGATTGGTGTGCCCGATGCCTATCGTGGCGAGATGCCAAAGGCCTTCGTCACGCTGCTACCGGATGCGCCCAAGGATGTGGACGCCGAGACGCTCAAGATTTGGGCCAATGCGCAGCTTGGCAAGCATGAGCGGGTGCGTGAGGTCGAGATTCGCGAGAGCCTGCCCAAGACGCTGGTCGGCAAATTATCGCGGAAGGAATTGGTCGCGGAGGAGCGCGAGAAGGCTGGCGTCAGTTAGGCTGCTGGCTGTGCGCCGCACTCTCCCGGCACACCTTTGGGGACTGTAAGGGGAACCGGGAGAGGCGGCTGGGCACGCTGGAAGCATGCCAACCTGCGCTTGAAACGTCGCGACCAGCGCAAAGTTCCCTCAGTGCAAAGTGCCCATCGCCTGATCGCCCTGAAGCAGGGGGAGCACCCGACCGATCTGGCGCCAGTGGCAAAATTTCACATAATTGCCCAATTCACGGCTTTGATCCGCCCGCAGCTCCGCCTCTTCGCCAGCCATCTCACCAAAACTTTCGATCAGCGCGGCAGCATCATCATAGCTGCGACGATCCACAAACATGAGCAATTGCATAAATTGATTAGGCCCCTGTCGTTCGGCTGCTGCCGATACGCGAGGCGATAGACACATGGTTCGTGCCAGAAATGAAATATCGTGTAATTTCCTGATGATAGCAGATGAACGGCTGGTTAGCTACGTCCCGTTGTGGGGCAGGTCGTGTCATATCAGGGCGACCGGCACAGTGTTCGCCTGATTGCTTGGCATGACTGGAAAGCTGCGGCTGGACGTGGCAAAGGCGGTGGCATGAACGATCCAACCCATCCCCAACACAAGAACCCAATGGGCGGCGGCGCGCCGATTGCGCTTTTGACCATCGCGGGGACATTCATCGGCGGTTTTCTTGGCCAGCCTTCCATTGGACTGCTCATAGGGCTCGGCATCGGCGTGATCATCGCGCTGCTGATCTGGTGGCAGGGGCGCTGATCACAGGCCCTCGAACATAAACCGCAAGATCGCTGCCTGTTGAGCCTGCCCGAGGTTGCGGAAGCTGGGCTAAAAGCCTAAATTCGCGGCAATGAAAAAATATATCCTCATGGCGCTCGGCGCTGTCATCATCGCCATTGCGGGCACGCTCTTCTATCTGACCCGCCCGGATGTCTCCCGGCTCGATGAAACGGCATTGGAAGGGCGGGAGCCCCAGTTCACCGAGGGCCGTCGCCAGATTCTTCCAACCGTGAAGATCGCCAAGCCGGTGGGCTGGGCTGAAGGCGCAGCGCCGGTTGCTGCGGCCAAGCTCTCGGTCCAGCGCTTTGCTGCCGGGCTCGATCATCCCCGCTCCATGCTGCTGCTGCCCAATGGCGACGTGCTGGTGGCGGAATCCAACAGCCCTGCGCGCGAGGTGAGCGGCATCAAGGATTGGATCATGGGCAAGCTGATGGGCATGGCGGGTGCGGGAACGCCGTCTGCCAACCGCATCACTTTGCTGCGCGATGCCAATGGCGATGGCGTGGCGGAACAGCGCCATATGTTCATCAAGGGGCTGAACTCGCCTTACGGCATGGCGCTGATTGGCGAGACGCTTTACGTTGCGAACACCGATAGCCTCATGGCCTTCCCCTATAAGGAGGGTGTGACGAGCATCACCGCTGCGGGGCGCAAGATCAGCAATCTGCCTGCCAATGCGCCCAATATGCACTGGACCCGCAGCCTCGCGGCCAGCCCGGATGGCAAGCTGTATGTGGGCATCGGCTCGAACAGCAATATTGCCGAAGGTGGGCTGGACGGCGAAGATAATCGCGCGGCGATCCTGGAAATCGACCCCAAGGCGGGCACGCACAATGTCTATGCCAGCGGCCTGCGCAACCCAACCGATTTGGCCTTCAATCCCTGGACCGGCGGGCTTTGGGCTGTCGTGAACGAGCGGGACATGCTGGGCAGCGATCTGGTGCCCGATTATCTCACCGACGTTGAATTTGCTGCCTTTTACGGCTGGCCCTGGAATTATTGGGGCGGCTATATCGACAAGCGCGTGCAGCCGGAACGCAATGATCTGCGCGAATATACGCGCCGCCCGGCCTTTGCCGTTGGCACGCACACCGCACCGCTCGGCCTTGCCTTTTCGCCCGGCTCAGCGCTTGGCGCGCCCTTTGATCGCGGCGCTTTCATCGCTCTGCATGGTAGCTGGAACCGTGAACCGGTGGCTGGCTACAAGGTGAGCTATGTTGCGTTCAACGAGGCGGGGCAGGCGCAGGGCAAGATGGTCGATCTGTTGACCGGCTTCTTGAATGCAGATGGTCAGGCGCAGGGTCGTCCGGTGGATGTGGTGGTGGCGTCTGATGGCGCGCTGCTGGTGAGCGATGATGTGGGCGGGATGGTCTGGCGGGTGAGCAATCCGGCGGCGAAGGCAACCCCGGCCAGCGCTGCAAACTAGAACCTCGTCATTCCCGTGAAAACGGGAATCCAGGTCTGACGCCGCTTTTTAGCGCAACATCGCACAGTCGCATGGATCCCCGCGTTCGCGAGGATGACGGCGGTTTGTTGCGGCGTGCTCCGCCCTCAGCCCTGATCGAGCGTCCGCCCGGCACGCCCGGCCAGTTCCACCACATATTGCCATGCCACCCGTCCAGACCGGCTGCCACGCTGGGTCGCCCACTGGATCGCAGCGAGCGGCTCGAAGGCGAGGCCGTAGCGCTCCGCATAGCGCGTGACGATGGCGACATAGGCGTCCTGATCCAGCGCGTGGAAACCCAGAGACAGCCCGAAGCGGTCAGCCAGCGCCAGCCGATCGTCCACAACATCGCGCGCATTGATCGGGTCGTCCTGCTCGGACATCGAGCGTGGCACGATGTGGCGGCGGTTGGAGGTCGCGTAGAGCCGCACAGTGCTGCCGCGCGCCGCGGTGCCGCCCTGCAACAATGATCGCAGCGCCCGCGCATCGGCGCCAAAATCGCCATCGAAGCCCAGATCGTCGATGTAGAGAATGGTCGGACGAGGCGCGTCGTGCAGCAGCGTGAACAGGGTCGCGAGGCTGCGCAGATCATCGGTCGCGACCTCTACCAGTGCGAGCGGCAGGCCCTCCTTGCGCACTTCCCCGACGCAAGCCGCAACTGTTGCGGATTTGCCGGTGCCCCGCGCGCCCCACAGCAATATGTCATGTGCCGCATGGCCTCGCGCGAGCCTGCGCGTATTCTCAAGGCAGGCCTGCTTTTGCGCATCGATGCCGGCAAGCAGCGCATAATCGACCGGCTCGAACGCATTCACGACGCTCAGCGTCTTGCCATCCCAGCGATAGGCGGGGTGCGCGGCCAGATCGACTGGCGGCGGGGAAGGCGGTGCGAGCCGCTCCAGCGCATCGGCAATGCGGAGGAGGCTATGCTGCTTGGTTGGCGCGTTCGTCATGGCTTATGTCCCTAAGCCAAAAGTCGCGGACATGCCAAGCCGCGCTTCTCCGCTTCATTGCGCGCGGGCACGGCGCTATAGCGCCGCCATGTCGCACGGCGCCCGCCCATTCCATACGCAGATTCGCAGCTATGATCGCGATAGCCTGAGCGAGGCGGCGGCATTGATCCGCGCGGGCCAGCCTGTGGCGGTGCCTACCGAGACAGTCTATGGCCTCGCTGCCGATGCGACGAGCGATCTTGCGGTCGCGCGCATCTATGACGCCAAGGGCCGCCCGGCCTTCAATCCGTTGATCGTGCATGTGAGCGATCTGGCGATGGCGCGGCGATTGGTCGCATTCAATCCGGTGGCTGAGGTGCTTGCAGCGGCGTTCTGGCCGGGTGCGCTCACGATGGTGCTGCCACGTTTGGCGGATTGCCCGGTGGCGGAGCTGGCCAGTGCCGGATTGCCAACGCTCGCTGTGCGGTTGCCCTCCCATCCCGCCATGCGTGCGCTCATCAACGCGGCGGGTGTGCCATTGGCCGCGCCCTCGGCCAACCGCTCCGGCGCGATCAGCCCGACGAGCGCTGCGCATGTGAAAGCGAGCCTTGATGGGCGTATCCCCTTCATTCTGGATGCAGGGCCCGCCAGTGACGGGGTGGAATCCACCATCATACGGCCTGATGCGGATGCGATTTATCTTTTGCGCCCTGGCCCGATCACCGCAGACGCCATTAGGTCCGTCAGCGACTTAAACGTGCGTGAGGCAGGAAGCGAAGAGGGCATCACCGCGCCCGGCCAGATGGAGAGCCATTATGCGCCGTCCAAAGCTGTCACGATCAATTGCGCGGAACCAGCAAGCGGGCATTTCCACATCGGCTTCGGTCCCGGTGCCTGTCATCGCAATCTGAGCGAGCGTGGCGATCTGGTGGAGGCAGCGGCGAATCTCTTCTCCGCATTGCATGAGGCGGATGGCAGCCTTTGCGTGTCGATCAGCGTTGCGCCGATCCCGCAGGAGGGGATTGGGCAGGCGATTAATGACCGTTTGCGCCGTGCAGCAGCCTGATAAGCTCGCTTTGCCTGCTAATTGCTGCCAATGACCGCTTAATGGGAACTCAGACTAGGTAAAGCGATTATGCACCTTGGCTGATATGTATCAGCCTCGCGCCACAGAGCCAATAATGGCTGCCGGTGCACGGTTCATCGCTCGGCAGATTGACGAGCTGAGCAAGCTTGCTTTTTGCAATGCAGCATAGTTCCTGCGTGAGAGACCAAGAGCCGGTCGCAGGGTCAGAACGAAAAGGACAGATTTTTGGTTGAAATCTCGAGAGTCGAACTCGATTCCTCCCTGATTTTCATTGCGTTTTTCACTCTGTTCGCTGCGCTGCTCACATTGCGTGCCGTGTCCGCACCGCATCGGGTCGAGCGTCCTGTGTCGCAGGAGACCTATGAGCTGCTGGGCGCATCCGGCGCTTCGCTCATCGCAACCTTGCTGGTCACCGGGCAGCTCTGGGCCACGCTGCCTATCTTCCTTGTCTGTCTGAGCATTGCAGCCATCGCCCGCTATTATGGCGATCGCTTTAGCATGCCGGGCATCATCTGGCTGACGGGCGTCATCACGGGCGCTCTGGTCACGAGCACATGGAGCATCTTCTTCATTCTCGAAGCCGGGTTGCCGCTGTTGCTCCGCGTGCTTGCTTTCGCAGGCCTTGGGGTCGCACTGTTTGCACTGCTGGCAAACATGATCGCCAGCATCGCGCGTGAGGCGGTGTTGACCCATGAGCGCTGGCGTCTGCCGGTTGCCGCGCCTTCATTCAAACATGATGCGCCGCATCCCAAAGTATCGCTGCAACTGGCCTGCTATGCCGAGCCGCCCGAGATCGTCATGGAGACGATGGATCATCTCGCGGCGCTCGATTATGATAATTATGAAGTGCTGGTGTGCGATAACAACACCAAGGATGAAGCGCTGTGGCGTCCGCTGGAGGCGCATTGCGCGCGGTTGAATGCGCAGATGGGCAAGCAATGCTTCCGCTTCTTCCATGTCGATCCGCTGCCCGGCGCGAAGGCTGGCGCGCTCAATTATCTGATGGATGAGATGGCGCCGGATGCCGAGCTGATCGGCGTAATCGATGCCGATTATTATGCGCGCAAGGATTTCCTCTCGCGCCTCGCGCCCTTCTTCGAAGATCCAAAGCTTGGCTATATCCAGACCCCGCACGACTATCGCGACTATGAGGGCAATGATTATCTGACCGCCTGCTATTGGGAATATATGCCGGTCAACAAGGTCGATTACCCCGGTGTGAGCGAATATGGCGGGGCCTTCACCATCGGCACGATGTGCATCATCCGCACGCAGGCGTTGCGCCAGGCTGGCGGCTGGGCGGAGTGGTGCCTGACGGAGGATTCGGAGGTTTCGGTTCGGCTGCGCGAGGCTGGCTATCGCGGGCTTTATTTTGCCGAGACCTTTGGGCGCGGGCTGATCCCCGATACGTTCGACGATTATAAGAAGCAGCGATTCCGCTGGACGGCAGGGCCGGTGCAGCAGTTGCGCAAGCATTGGAAGCTGTTCCTGCCCGCACCGCTCGCGCCGCCGCTGCCGGGCTGGACCAAGCTGTTGGAAGTCGTGCGCTGCCTCGCCCCGTTACAGACATTGGCGGGCATGGTCGTGGGTCTGGGCGCGATGCTGACGATGGTCATAGCCCTCGCCTTCGGTGCGATGGAGCCTGTTCGGGTTCCTGCCATCAGTGGCATGTTGCTCATCGTGGGCGCGGCGACTTGGGTTGTGCGGCTGGTGCATCGCTATCGCCTGTCTGGCTGCGATGATGTCGAGCTGATGATCAAAGGCGAGATCGCGCGTGCGTCGCTTAGTTATGTGGTGCTAGTCGCTGGCATTGCGGGGCTTTCCAGCCGTCCTCTGGCCTGGCGTCGCACGCCTAAATTTGCCGGACTGGCTGAGGAATCGCCGTTCGATTCGACGCGGCCTGAGACGATTGCGGGCATTGCCTGCGTGGTGGTGGCGCTTGCCTGCCTCTTCGCTGTGAGCCTGCTAGGCACGGGCGTCGCTCTGCTATCATTTCTGGGCTTTGCGAGCCTTGCGATGCGCTTCTTCTGCGCGCCGATCATGGCATCGATGGCGATCCGCTCGGCTCGCCCGCAAGAGCCCAAGCCCGAGCCGCGCTATGTGCCGCGCCAGTCAGAGCTTCTCACGGGCGAGGGCGTGGTTGTCGAGCCAGCCGTGATCGCCACCAGTTCGGCTCAATCGCCGCAATAATAGGGGTCGTAGCGGGCCTTGCACTTTTTGCGCAGCTCGCGCCCGCGTGAGCGGTCGGCCTCGTCACCGCTCACGGTTGCCCAGTCGGCGGCCTTGGCGCCAATTTTTACAGGCGCAGTGGCGACGTTATAAGCGGTCTTGGCGACGCAGCCGCTGAGGCCCACGGCCAGCAATGCGCTCAGAGTTATGGTTCGTACGATCATCGACAGGGCTCCTTCAAGGCGAGGCTATAGCCTGCTCTTTGCCCATGTCGCGTGACAATCGTTCATGCGCCAGGCGGGCCGGATTGCACGCCCGGCCCACGCGCGGTGTCGATCAGCCCTGCAAGCGCTCAGCAAAGCCCTTGCGCAACTTTTGCAGCTTGGGCGGAATCACGGCCATGCAATAGGGGTTGCGATCGCCCACCCGCGCCCAATAATTCTGGTGATAATCCTCGGCGGGATACCAGGTCGCCATTGGCTCGATGGTGGTGACGATGGGCTGCTCATGATCATTCTGCGCGCGCGCAATGGCGCTCTCCGCATCATCCTCCTGTTGAGGATCGTGCGGGAATATGGCCGAGCGATATTGGGTGCCCACATCATTGCCCTGCCGGTTGAGCGTGGTGGGATTATGCGTGGCGAAGAAGATATCGAGCAGATCGCCATAGCTGATCACATCGGGATCATAAGTGATGCGGATGGCCTCGGCATGGCCGGTCTGCCCGGCGCACACTTCCTCATAGGTCGGGTTGGGCCGCGCGCCGCCGATATAGCCGCTTTCCACGAGCTCGACGCCCTTAAGGTTCTTGTAGACAGCTTCCGTGCACCAGAAGCAGCCGCCGGCCAGCGTTGCGGTCGCGCTCATCACGTTCATCCTTTCAGCGAGGTGGGATGAACTCAAAATAGGGGCTCGCAACGCCCATGCAATGGCGGGCGTGCGGCTTTACAGGCGCAGGCCTGTCGTCTCGGGCAGACCAGCCATGATGTTGAGGTTCTGCACTGCCGCGCCGGATGCGCCCTTGCCCAGATTATCGAGCACGGCGACGAGGCGGATCTGCTCGCCTGCCGCATCGGCAAAGACGAACAATTGCATGACGTCCTTGTCCTGCAGCATCTCGACATCGAGCGTGCCGGGCGAATAATCCCGCGCGACGCTGATGATTGGGGAGCCTGTATAATGCGCCGCGAGCGCCTCGCGCAGCTGCCCGGCATCGGCGCCGGAGGACAGCGCAGCGCGGTGAAGCGGCACTTCCACGATCATGCCGGAATAGACCGGCACCACGGCGGGCACGAAGAGCGGGCGGTGGGCAAGGCCGCACCGCGCCTGCATTTCCGGCACATGCTTGTGCGCGAGGGTGAGCGCATAGGTGCGCCATGCCGATTGCGCGCCTTGTGCGCCCTCATAATCCGCGATCATCGCCTTGCCGCCGCCGGAATAGCCGGAGACGGCATTGGAGGTGAGCAGTGCGTCGGCGGGGATCAGCCCTGCCGCAACCAGGGGCGCGACGAGGGCGATAAAGCCGGTCGAGTAGCAACCCGGATTGGTGACGAAGCGCGCATTCGCAACCGTCTCCTGCCCGTAAATCTCAGGCATGCCATAGACCCAGCCCTGCGCCACGCGATGTGCAGTGGAGGCATCGATCACGCGGGTGGTGTCATTGGCGATCATGGCGACCGATTGCCGCGCGGCGTCATCGGGCAGGCACAGGATGACCACATCGGCAGCATTGATGGCGCCAGCGCGGGCGGCATCATCCTTGCGCGCAACATCATCCAGCACGATTAGATCGAACTCGCTGCGCCCTTCGAGCCGCTCGCGAATCTGGATGCCGGTCGTTCCGGCGGCGCCATCGATGAAAAGCTTCGTCGTCATGCTGTGATCCGCTTCATGCTGCTGATCGGTTGTTCATGCGTATCTTTGAGGCGCGCGACCACGTCTGCCAGTGGCTCGATGGTTACGGCCATCCAATGGGCATTGGCGTGGATCATGCGCTCGCCATCAACCATCATCCCGACATGGCCGGGGAAGAAGATGATGTCACCGCGCTGGAGCGCTGCGCCGTGCTCTAGTTTGATGCCGAGCGCTGCGTCCTGCTGATCCGTGTCGCGCGGCGCGATAATGCCGCAAGCCGCAAGGGCCATCTGCACGAGGCCCGAGCAATCGACGCCAAAGCCGCGACCGCCCCACACATAGGGGGCGCCGAGATAGCGCTGCGCGACGGCGACCCAATCGCGCTCGACAGCATCGGTCGCGCGGATATGCCGCGTATGGACATAGCCATTGCCGGTGGCGAGGAAATCACCCTCGACCGTGCCGCTCAACCGTGCGCCAGCAGGCAGCAGCGCCTGAATGGGCGACTTGATATCCGCCGCCGCAAACGAGGGCGCAATCGCCTGCGTCACATGGGTCGTATCGGCAGGCTCGCCCAATGCCTCGAACGGCAGATAGCCGACATAATGATCATGTCCGCAATAGCCCCATGCCCAGCCCGCGCGCACATCCAGCATGTGGAAGGCTTCGCCATGCAGCAGTTCGGTGACGGCGCTGGCGGCATCATTGGGCGCGCTGCGCACCATGACCGATGCAGCGGCGCAACTGCGCACCGCGGCGGCGGCATAATGGGGGGCGAAATAGAGTTCGGCCAGTTCGACATCGGCAAGATCGGGCCGGATGGCGCGCACGCGCGCATCATAGCTCTGGGAAATCCCATCAAGCTTCACACGCGCACGCTCTGGCAATGACGCCGCTTCTACTGCAGCCTTTGTCTTTTGCATGGGCGCCCCCTGCGGCAAAAGTGGCTGAAAGGTCAAGGGCTGCGGGGTGTGGCGCGTGATTCCGTTTACCGAGCGTAGCGGCTTTGCAGCAGGTTGAACGCCGCGCGCAGCCCCAAAGCTTCGCCGCCTTTGGGCCGCCCCGGCTTGGCCGTGGGGCGCCATGCGAAGGTATCGAAATGCGCCCAGGGGGTGTTTTCCGGCACGAAGCGCTGGAGGAACAGCGCTGCGGTGCTTGCCCCCGCATAGCCGCTCTCGCCACTGTTAGAGAGGTCGGCAATGTCGCTCTTGAACAGCTCGTTATAAGGTTCCCACAGCGGTAGCCGCCACAAAGGATCATCGACGCGCTTTGCACTGGCGGCGAACTCATCGGCGAGCGCATCGTCATTGCTGAACAGCGCAGGCAGATCCGGCCCCAGCGCGACACGGGCCGCGCCGGTGAGCGTGGCGAAATCGATGATGAGCTCCGGCTTCTCCTCGCCCGCGCGAGTGAGCGCATCGCCCAGCACCAGCCGCCCTTCAGCATCGGTATTGCCGATTTCCACGGTCAGGCCTTTGCGGCTGGCGAGCACATCGCCGGGGCGGAAGGCATTGCCTGCAATGGCATTCTCGGCCACCGGCAGCAGCAGGTGGAGCCGCACCGGCAGATTGGCGCCCATCACGAGATCGGCCAGCGCCAGCGCATGAGCCGCGCCGCCCATATCCTTCTTCATCAGGCGCATCCCGGAGCTGGGCTTGATATCCAGCCCGCCGGTGTCGAAGGTGATGCCCTTGCCCACGATCGCGATGCGCGGCGCATCCTCGCGGCCCCAGATCAGCTCGATCAACCGGGGTGCATTGGCGCGGTCTGCGGCGCGACCCACGGCGTGGATCATCGGATAGCCCGATTCGAGCGCATCGCCGCGCGTGACGCTCATCGTGGCGCGATGCCGGTCCGCAACCTCGCGGGTGAGCGCTTCGATCTGGTCCGGTCCCATGTCCGCCGTCGGAGTGTTGACCATATCGCGCACCAGCGCGGTGGCGCGGGCCTGGGCGACAGCGCTGTCGATCGCGTGTGGCTGGTTGGTGAGGAGTATGCGCGCGCCCTTGAGGCTCTTTTTCGCCTTGTAGCGATCGAAGGCATAGTGCGCGGTGAGCCAGCCGAGAATGGCGGGGCCGGGTTCGCCGCTTGCGAGGCGGTAGGTGCCTTCCGGCAGCACATCGGCCAGCTTGGCGAGACACCAGCTCGAAAGTGAGGCAACATCTGCGACGCCGCTCACGACTGACCAGTCATCGGCTTTTTCGCCGGGGAGGATAGCGTGGGCATAGGCGCTTGGCTTGAAGCCCTGCGCGGTCAGCGCGGCGCGATGATGATCGGAGAGGGTGGCGACCCATGCATCATGGCTCTTGGCGTCGATAAGGTGGATGAGATGGGCGGTCTGGCCCGTATCCGGGCGCACGAGATCGGCAAGCTGCTTCATGCATCCGGCCTAATGGCCTTGCGCCTACTCGGCAAGCGGCCTCGGGCGCGTTAGGGTGATCATAGAGGAGAGCATGCCATGACTGCCTTTGCAAAATTGTCCCTGATCACCGCCGCGCTGATGCTGAGCGCTTGTGGCGGCGCGCCCGTTGCCAACAACAGCGCTGCAAACGAGCAGGCACCGACCAATGTGGCCGAGGCGAGCAATGCCGCGCAGAGCAATGCAGAGGCGATCAGCTTCAAGGAAGGCGAATCGGAGTTCCGCTATAGCTGGCCTAAGGAGGCTGCGGAGATCGCGCCATTGAACGCCCTGATCCGCGCGACGGGCGACAAGTTTGCGAAGGAAACGCGCGATGGCATTCAGGCTGAGCAGGCCTCCGCGAATGAAGCGGGTTATCCATTCCGTGGCTATGTCTTTACCGAGGATTGGAGCGTCGTGGCCAATCTGCCGGCGCTGATGGTGCTGGAGAGTGAGGGGTATAGCTACACGGGCGGGGCGCATGGCATGTCCGTGGTCAAGGCGCTGTATTGGGACAAGGCGGCGGGTAAAAGCCTCGCTGTCACCGATCTGTTCGATGTGAATATGCTCGCCGATGCGGTGCGTGCGCGCTTCTGTAAGGCGCTGGATGCGCAGCGGGCCGAGAAGCGCGGCGCGCCGGTGGACCCGAATGAGGAGGGCGGCATCCCTGAGTTCAACCAGTGCGTGGACCCGGCGAAGCAGACGATCATTCTCGCGAGCAAAGGCGGCAAAGCGCTGGATACGGTGCGCTTTGTGATCATGCCCTATGAGGCTGGCCCTTATGTGGAGGGGATTTATGACATCGCGTTGCCGGTGGATGCGGCGACGTTGGCGACGGTGAAGCCTCAGTGGAAAGCATCGTTCAGCGCACTGAACTGAAATCCTCCCCGCTTGTGGGGAGGGGGACCGCCGCAGGCGGTGGAGGGGGTCCGCAGTTTAGCGCGAGGGCGCGATCCCCCTCCGCCACTGCTTCGCGCTGCCACCTCCCCGCGAGCAGGGAGGAATTACCTCAGCCTTTTACCTCAAACGTCAGCAGGCACGCCAAACAGGTCGTGCTCATCAGCATCCTCGATCAGCACCTGAATAATATCCCCCACAGCAAGGCCGGGGTCGACATCGCGCAGGAACACATTGCCGTCGATCTCGGGCGCATCGGCCTGGCTGCGGGCGGTGGCGCCAACGCTGCCGTCCTCATCCGGCTCGCCAACTTCATCGATGATGACGGGCATGGTCCGGCCGATCTTGGCGGCAAGCTTGGCCGCTGAGATTTCAGCGCATTTCTGCATGATGCGCTGGTAGCGATCTTCCTTCACATCGTCCGGCACATGATCGGGCAGGGCATTGGCCTGCGCGCCTTCCACCGGCTCAAAGCGGAATGCGCCAACGCGATCAAGCTGCGCTTCATCCAGCCAGTCGAGCAGATATTGGAAGTCCGCTTCCGTCTCGCCGGGGAAGCCGACGACGAAGGAGGAGCGGATCGAGATGTCCGGGCAGATTGCGCGCCACTGGTGCAGGCGATCGAGCACCTTGGCCTCATTGGCGGGGCGCTTCATGCGGCGCAGCACGGCAGGCGCGGCGTGCTGGAAGGGAATGTCGAGATAGGGCGTCAGCACGCCTTCCGCCATCAGCGGGATGACGGCATCGACATGCGGATAGGGATAGACATAGTGCAGCCGCACCCACGGCGTCTCACCCTGTGGTGTGCGCAGGCCGCCCAGCGCGCGCGCCAGATCGGTCATGTGGGTGCGGATGGTCTCGCCTTTCCACACGCGCTCCTCATGGCGCACGTCCACGCCATAAGCGGACGTATCTTGACTGATGACGAGCAGTTCCTTCGTGCCAGCCGCGACCAGCTTTTCCGCCTCGCGCAGCACCGCGTCGATGCGGCGGCTGGCCAGCTTGCCGCGCAGGGACGGGATGATGCAGAAGGAGCAGGCGTGATTGCAGCCCTCACTGATCTTCAAATAGCTGTAATGGCGCGGCGTGAGCTTCAGCCCACCTTCCGGCACCAGATCGACAAAGGCGTTGGGCACGGGTGGCACGGCGTCATGCACCGCGTTGACCACATCCTCATATTGATGCGCGCCGGTGATGGCGAGAACCTGCGGGAAGCGGGCGCGGATCATCTCGGCCTCATTGCCCATGCAGCCGGTGACGATCACTCGGCCATTTTCGGCAATCGCCTCGCCAATCGCCTCAAGGCTCTCTTCCTTGGCGCTATCGAGGAAGCCGCAGGTGTTGACGAGCACAACGTCTGCGCCCTGATAATCGGCGGACAGCGCATAGCCATCGCTCCGCAGCTTGGTGAGGATACGTTCGGAATCGACCAGCGCCTTGGGGCAGCCGAGTGAAACCATGCCCACCTTGGGCGCGTCGGGGAACTTTAATGATGCCATGATTGGGCGCGCATATAGGTCGGATGGAGGCAAAAGGCGAGTCGCCTTCAAACGCTAGCCATCATTGGGTATGATCTCGATGAGCTTGTCGCCCGAGAACAACACCTGCGCCTCCGGCTCCCAGAAGCCGATGGGCCGCCCGGCGCGATAAAGGCGAAGGCCAAGCCCGGTCGTGAGCGCGCTCATCGGCTTGCCAACCTCGTCCGCCTTCACGAGCCGCTCGCTCAGCCGCACTTTGCCTCCCGAGGCTGCGAGATCGGCCATATAATCGGCGATATGCTCACCCTGACAGGAGCCAGCGAGCAACAGCCCAGCGAAGCTTGCGGGGTTGATGACGGTGGTCGCACCGGCCTGACGGGCGAGCAGCTCATTATCCTCGGCGCGCACGACGGTGCTGATCGAAAGGTCCGGCGCGAGATGCCGCGCGGTGAGCGTGATGAGGATCGAGGTGTCGTCACGCCCCGGTGAGACGATCAGCGCGCAGGCGTTTTTAATCCGCACATCGCTCAGCGTCTGGTCGCGCGTGGCGTCGCCCTTAAGCACGCTGCAGCCGATCGCCTCCGCAAGCGCAAGCGACTCCTCGCTGCCGTCGATCACCACGATATTCTCCGGCTGGATGCCGCGCGCGATCAACTCGCGCACCGCCTCCGCGCCGCTCGTGCCGAAGCCCGCCACAATGATATGGTCGGTCAGTGCCTTCTGGATGCGGGACATGCGCCACCTGTGCCAAATATTGCGGAAAACGAAATTATAGGCCGTCCCAAGGAAGATCAGCCAGACAAAGATGCGGATCGGCGTGACGAAAAATGCCTCGAACAGTCGGGTCGAGGCGGTGATCGGCACGATATCGCCATAGCCGACCGTCGTGACGGTGACGGTGGTGAAATAGAGCACATCGATGAAGCTGATCTTGCCATCGAGCGCGTCGCGCAACCCATCCCGCTCGATCCAGTGGACGATCAGCACGGCGGACATGAGCGCGAAGATGAGGCCGATGCGCCAGGCAAGATCCGCCCAAACCGGCAATGTCGGTCGCCTGCGCAAAAAAGCCTGCGGTTTCATGCGCGGATCGTCGCGTTTGTACATGGGGTGCTTGTGGCAGTGGCGGGCGGGGCAGGCAAGAGTGGGCGCTCGGCTGAATGTCAACCCGCCCTAGTCCCGTCACCCCGGACTTGATCCGGGGTCCCGCTGCCTATTCACGCGTGTCATCAACAAGAAAAGCGGGATCCCGGATCAAGTCCGGGATGACGTGGTTGGAGAGTTAGTCGTTCACGCCAGCCAGCGCCTCTTCGAGCGTCGCGAGCAGCTCATAATGGGTGAGGTCATAATGCAGCGGCGTGACCGAAATGTAGCCGTCAGCCACGGCTGCCAGATCGCTCGCTTCCGGTGCGGAATCATCATGGTCCAGCCCGAACCAGAAATATTCATAGCCGCGCGGGTCGCGGCACGGCACGATTTTGTTGCGGCCAACATCGTAAAAGCCCTGCCGCACCACCTTTGATCGCATCGGCGGGCAAAGCGGGGAAGTTCACGTTGATGAGCGTGCGGCCACGGTCTGGCTGCTCCAGCAGTGCGCGCACCACCCGCTCGCCCCATGCAGCGGCGGCGTCGAAGGGGATGGCATCGCCTTGCCCCTCTTTCGCATAGACCTGGCTGAGCGCAATCGAGCGTATGCCCGAGATTGCGCCTTCCATCGCGGCGGATACGGTGCCGGAATAGGTCACATCCTCGCCCAGATTGGCCCCGCGATTGACGCCAGAGAGCAGCAGATCAGGCTTATGGTCCTTCATGATATGGCCAATCGCCATCATGACAGCGTCCGTCGGCGTGCCGGAGACGCTATAATGTTGCGGGCCATGCTCACGCACCCGGAGCGGGCGGGAGAGGGTGAGGCTGTGCCCCGCGCCGGATTGCTCCTCCATCGGCGCGACGATCCAGATATCGTCCGAGAATTTGCGGGCAATCGCTTCAAGCACCTTGAGGCCCGGCGCATTCACGCCATCATCATTGGTGAGCAGAATGCGCATCAGCGCGGCGTCAGCACGGTGAGGCCGCCCATATAAGGGAGCAGCACCTCTGGCACCGTCACGCTGCCATCGGCGTTCTGGTAATTTTCCAGCACCGCTACCAGCGTGCGGCCCACGGCGAGGCCAGAGCCGTTGAGCGTGTGGACGAAGCGCGTGCCCTTTTCGCCCTCGGGCCGGTAGCGCGCATTCATGCGCCGCGCCTGAAAATCCCCGCAGGTCGAAATCGAGCTGATCTCGCGATAAACGCCCTGGCTCGGCAACCAGACTTCAAGGTCGTAGGTCTTGGTCGCGGAAAAGCCCATGTCGCCTGCGCATAGCAGCATCCGGCGGTACGGCAGGCCGAGTGCCTCAAGAATGCCCTGCGCGGATTGCACCATATGGGCATGTTCTTCGGCCGCCTGATCCGGCGTGCAGATCGAAACAAGCTCCACCTTCTCAAACTGATGCTGGCGGATGAAGCCGCGTGTATCGCGCCCGGCGGAGCCAGCTTCCGAGCGGAAGCAGGGGGTAAGGGCGGTGAAGCGGATGGGCAATTCCGCTTCGGTCAGGATCTGCTCGCGAACCAGATTGGTGAGGCTGACCTCCGCGGTGGGGATTAGCCAATGCCCGGTCGTGGTGCGGAACAGGTCCTCAGCGAATTTGGGCAATTGCCCTGTGCCGAACACCGCCTCATCGCGCACCAACAGCGGCGGATTGACCTCGGTAAAGCCGTTCGCCTCCGTCTGCCGATCCAGCATGAACTGCGCCAGCGCCCGGTGCAGCCGCGCCATTTGCCCGCGCAGCGCCGCAAAGCGCGCGCCGGACATGACTGCCGCCGCCTCGAAATCCAGACCCAGCGCTGGGCCGAAATCGGCATGATCTTGCGCCGCGAAATCGAAGCTGCGCGGCGTGCCCCATCGCGCTTCCTCGACATTTGCGGTTTCGTCCGGCCCATCCGGCACATCGGGCGCCGGAATGTTGGGCAGGGCGGCGAGGCGACCCTGCACCGTCTCGGCCAGTGCTTTCTCTTCCGCCTCAAGCTCCGGCAGCTTTGCCTTCAGCGTGGCGACCTCGGCCTTGAGCGATTCGGCGGTCGCGCTGTCACCCTTGCCCATGGCCGCGCCGATGGCCTTGCTCGCCTCATTGCGGCGCGCGAGGCCCTCCTGCACGGATGTTGCCACGGCACGCCAGCGCGTGTCCTCCGCAGCAATGGAGGCGCTCAGCGGCTCCAGCCCACGTCTGGCTAGACCGGCATCGAAAGCGGCGGGATTTTCTCGGATCAGGCGGATATCATGCATGGCCCGCCTATGCCTTGCTGCCCGCGTGCGATCAAGTCGGCGCGCAGTTTCATCGGGCAGTCTAAATGCGATGAAGCGATCCATGCGCGGCGCTCGCCAAGGGCCGCCGATCCATCGGCTGTTTGCCCCGCAGGAACCACCAGTTCTAAGCGATTTCGTCCGCCATCGCGCCATGCAGTTCAATTGTGGTTCAACACCCCGGAAACAGTGCTTGTTTCGCCCAAGAGCGCAGATTATAGGCCGCGCCAGAGAGGCCGGTTTGCGGGTTGCTCGATCGGTGGCGGAGAAGTGGATGGCCTTGCTGACGGACGAGTCTGAAAATGGTGCTCCTGAGTCGAACGGCTCGGGCACGCGATTGCCGGAAGGCTATCGTCCTTCGGCGGACGAAGAGTTTATGGGGCCGCGCCAGCTTGAATATTTCCGGCAGCGCCTCCTCGATTGGAAAAAGCAGATCTTCTCGGAAGCCGAGGGGACGCTTGCGGTTCTGCAGAGCGAGCCGCTCCGCGAGCCAGATCTCAATGATCGCGCATCCAGCGAGAGCGACTGGTCCATTGAACTGCGCACCCGTGATCGTCAGCGCAAGCTCATCTCCAAGATCGACGCTGCGCTGCGTCGCATTGACGATGGCGAATATGGCTATTGCGAAGTGACGGGTGAGCCGATCTCGCTAGGCCGCCTCGAAGCCCGCCCAATCGCGACGATGACGGTCGAAGCGCAGGAGCGCCACGAGCGGCAGGAAAAAGTCTCCCGCGACGATTGATCGCATCCTGATTTTGCAGGGTTTAGCCGGCTAGTCGCGCACGGTTCATGCGCAGCGCCACGATCAGGCCGTCTTGCGACCAGTCATAGTCGATCGATCCGCCAAGCTGACCGGTAATCGTGCGGCGCAGAAGCGTGCTGCCAAAGCCTCCCTCACCATCGGGCGTCGCGACGTCCGGTCCGCCGCGCTCCAGCCATGTCAACACGATGTCATCGCCATCCGTGACGCTGGAGATATCGAGCGTGCCGGTCGGCGCGGAGAGGGCGCCATATTTCATCGAATTGGTCGCCAGCTCGTGCGTGACAAGCGCCAGCCCCGTCGCTGCCCGCTCGCCAACGCCCATGCGCTCCACCGCCACGCGGATGCGACCGCGGAAGGCGCCCATGTCATTATAAGGGGCCAGCAACACCGAGATCACATCGCCTAAAAGCGCAGCCTCGCCCTGGCCTTGCGGGAGCGGGCGAATGAGGTCATGCGCCCGGCCAAGCGCGGAGAGGCGCTCGGTCAGCTCGCGTGCCATATCCTCCTTGGTGGTGGTCGAGCGGGACGTGATCGCCGTCAATGCGGTGGCGATGGTCAGCAGATTTTTGACCCGATGGCTCATCTCGCCGGCCAGCAACTCATTACCTTCTTCGGCATGTTTGCGACCCGTCACGTCGAGGAAGATGCCAAACATGGTGCGCCCCACGATGCCGACATCTTCGCCCTGACCGCGTGCGGAAATCCAGCGGACTTCCTCGCCGATCAGAATGCGAAAATCGGTTTCATAAGGTCCAAGCACGGCGCGGGTGGCGGCGAAAGCCGAGCGCACCCGATCGCGGTCAGCAGGGTGAATATTGGCGGACAATTCTTCAAACGTGACGAGATCGCGCCATGGCAATCCCCAAAGCTTGAAGCCCTGTTCGTCCATCGTGAACGCGTCAGTATCGACGTTCCAGGCCCATAACGCCACGCCTGCGGCGGAAACCGCCAGTCGCAGATGCTCAGGTTTCCAATGATGCGCTGACGATGCGGGGCTACTCAAACCAGACCTACTCCAGATATATTGTGCAGCTATATGCACATACGGGTCATTTCCCTACATCTTCTCGCTGTCCGCTTAAGATCGCCCAAATGATCGAGCTAAATTATGTCGTTACGCGCGAGGGCATGGCTGAGGATGCCCAGATCATAGGAGCGCGACGGCCATGCCCTCGCGCAAAAGATAAGGGGGCGAGCATGGCCCGCCCCCGTATCGATAAGCTGTATCTGCAAGCCGTATCTTACAGGCCGTCGAGGCCCTTGCTGACCAGAACATTGACCGCAACGCGACGGTTCTGCGCTTTGCCCTCTGGCGTGCTGTTGTCCGCCAGCGGATCAGCTTCTGCCATGCCGGTGGGTGTCAGCATGCGATATGGCTTCCACTTGCATGCCTGCTGCAGATAATTGACGACGCGGCTCGCGCGCTTCTCGCTCAGCACCTGGTTATAATCTTCGTCGCCGACCGAGTCGGTATAACCGACGACCAGAAGCAGAGCATTATCCATGCTCTCCGCCGTCGCTGCCGCTGCGCAAAGATCCGCCTTGCCCTGCGCAGAGAGCACATGCTTGCCGGTATCAAAGTTCACGTTGGTCGTGCCCTTGATATTATATTTGTCGATATCGGCCATGCGACCACGCAGCGCTTCGGTTGCGGCGGTCTGCTCTTCAAAGCCCTGCTCGGTGCCGCTGCGGATCATCGTCGCGGTCTTGAGGTCGCCCTTGCGGAACGTCACCTGATTGGCGACCAGGCCGATATCGGTCTGCCAGGTATTCACGGTGACGGGCAGGCCATTGAGCAGCGACTGCGCCGTCGGCTTTTGACCGCGGCCAGAGAAGAGCCCGGCGCTTGCCTTATATTTGGTGGCATCATCGATCACGATGACCGACTTCGTGCCATCCTCGGCAGTAATCTGCATCTTGTCGCCCGAGCGCGCCGAGATGAAGCCCTTGACCTCCGGACCCTTGGTGCGGGTGCCGTAAACATTGATGTCACCGTTCTGCTGACCCTCGGCCGCAGCAGGCACCTGCTCTTGCGCAAATACCATGCCCGATGCGGACATTGTGAGCATGGCCAACAGGGCCAGCTTTCCTGATTTATTCGAAATAATGGACATTAAAATACTCCCTTGAACTCCACCGGATCAGCCTGTTCAGGGCAACCTTTCATTCACATGAACAGTAAGGTCCGCCCCCCATGTTGTGCGGGCCGTGCGACCCTATCGTGCGACGAACCGTTGTCGACGAATTGAGTGCTGAGGCGATTCGCGGACTGTTATGCGCATCCGGCACAGCGAAATGATGCTAGGCTGAGGGGCTGCGGCAACCAATGGCCTGGCTGCCAGTTTGCATTGCAATCTGGCTATCGATGATCGGAATAAGATGTCCCAACGCACCCTGCTCCAATTCTTCCACTGGTATTCTGAGGATGGTGGGAAGCTGTGGGGTGAGGTGGCGCAGAAGGCGGGCAGCCTTGCCGAGATGGGCATTACAGATGTTTGGCTGCCCCCGGACGGTAAGGGCGCGGCGGGCGGTTATTCGGTCGGCTATGATGCCTACGATCTCTTCGATCTTGGCGAGTTCGACCAGAAGGGCACCATTGCAACCAAATATGGCGACCGGGCAGCGCTGGAGGAGGCTTGTGCCGCCTTGAAAGCCGCCAACTTACGCGTGATCCATGATGTGGTGTTCAATCACAAGATGGGCGCGGACGAGGCCGAGCAGGTGCAGGTTCGCAGGACCAACCCCGATAATCGCAACGAGATCGAGGAGGAGGCTTTCGACGCCAAAGCCTATACGCGATTCACATTTCCGGGTCGGCAGGGCAAATATTCCAGGTTCCTCTGGGATGCCAAATGCTTCAGCGGCGTCGATCATATTGAAGATCCGGACGAGAACGGCGTCTTCAGGCTGGTGAACGACTATGGCGATGGCGAATGGAATGGCGAGGTCGATGAGGAGCTTGGCAATTTCGACTATCTCATGGGCGCCGACATCGAGTTTCGGAACAAGGCGGTCTATGAAGAGCTGAAATATTGGGGGCGCTGGCTGGCCGAGCAGCTTCCGGTCGATGGCTTTCGGCTCGATGCAGCCAAACACATCCCCGCTTGGTTCTTCCGCGATTGGGTGGGCCATATGCGCGAGAGCGTGAGCAGCGAGCTGTTCGTGGTCGCCGAATATTGGAACCCCGATATGGAGGCGATCAACACCTATCTCGATCGCGTCGATAATCAGCTGATGTTGTTCGATGTCGCCCTGCACCACCGCTTCCATGATGCATCCAAGGCCGGCGGCGACTTTGATTTGCGCACCATCTTTGATGGCACGCTGGTCGCGCAGTCACGGGAGCGTGCCGTGACCTTGGTCGCCAATCACGACACGCAAGCCCTGCAGGCGATGGAAGCCCCGGTCGAAACCTGGTTCCGGCCACTGGCCTATGCGCTCATCCTGCTGCGCGAACAGGGCGTGCCCTGTATCTTCTACCCTGATCTCTATGGCGCGCGATACAATGACACGGGCGAGGATGGCGGCAATCATGAGGTGGAGATGCCAGCAATCGAGAGCTTGCCCCGGCTGATCGAGGCCCGCAAGCGGTTCGCTTATGGCTCGCAGACAGATATGTTTGACGATCCTCATGCGATCGCCTTCATCCGCCACGGAACGGACGAGCAGCCCGGCTGCATCGTGATTGTTGCCAATGGTGCCGAGGCGGAAAAGACGGTGGATCTAGGCCCTGACCATGCAGGCGCCGGGTTCCGCGACTTCCTCACCCATTGCGAAGAAGAGCTGTTCGCCGACGATCAGGGGCGCGTGACGATCCGTGTGAATGGGGGGAGCGTGAGCGTTTGGGTGCGCAGCGACGCGCTATAATGGTGCCCAAAGGCAAAGCTGCGTCGATGAACGGAGGTCAATAAAAAACGGAGGAGAGCAGCCTTCCGGCGCTCGATCCTCCGCATGTCCCATTGCGCGTGCCGGTTTTGCCGGCGGCTTCCTCTCCAGGATAATCTTGTAAAAAGCGCAGGTGACAGCTTCGCCATAAACAATTCCGCGCAAAAAAAAAGGCCGACCTCGTGAGAGATCGGCCCGTAAGTCTTAGGAGAGGATGCCTGAAAGGCCATTTCTATGTATCACTCTCAAAATATGCTGCAAGTGCGAAAAACGTATTTAGCTACGCAAAATCGGCAATCGTAATTTAACATACTGAACTTAAATGAATAAAAGTTTCTCCGGAAGAATGCTTGGGAGTTCCCCGTCGAGAAACCACATTTCTCTCGCGACCGCGAGAACGGCACTTTTCTGCCGTTGCGTGATTGCCACAGAATAAAAAAACAATTTGAACCCGAATTGTAGCGCTATAAATGGTCAAATCTCGCTACGTAAAGCTGGGCCAGCCGAGCAAGCGCTTGTGGCAACAGCTCCGAATCAAAATGCAACGACTCGGAGTCGTGGCTTAGCGGGCTGCCGCAAAGGTGTCGCAAACGGCAGGGTTCCCGCTCTCCAGCCCCTTGCGGAGCCAGGCCATACGCTGCTCACTGGAGCCGTGTGTGAAGCTATCCGGCATCGGCCGCTGTCCCGCCTGACGCTGGAGCGTATCGTCACCAATCGCTTCGGCCGCGCGCATGCCTTCTTCCATGTCGCCCGCTTCCATCACGCCGCTGCGCCTGCCCCATACGCCCGCATAGCAATCTGCCTGCAATTCAACTTTGACCTGCAACGCGTTGGCCTCTGCCTCGCCTGCGCTCCGCTGTGCCTGATTGACCTGACCGAGCGTGCCTTCGAGATTTTGAATGTGGTGGCCGACTTCATGGGCGATCACATAAGCCTGCGCAAAATCACCGGGCGCGCCGAAGCGCTGCTGCAACTCGCGGAAGAAATCTGTGTCGAGATAGACCTTCTTGTCGGTTGGGCAGTAAAACGGCCCCATGGCAGATTGCGCCGCGCCGCAGCCCGATCGACCGCTCTGCGAATAGAAGGACAGCACCGTCGGTTCATAGCGTCTGCCCGCCTCGCGGAAAGCGCCATCCCAAACGCGCTCCGTGGTGCCCAACACCTTCAGCGTGAAGCTCTGCACATCCGTGATGCTTTCGCCTTGGCCTCCGGCTGGGGCTGGCGCGCTCTGCTCGGTGGGCGCGACCGAGCCGCCACCCGTCAACAGCCCGCTGCCGCCAAAATTGAGAAAGGCCATAACGGCAAGTGCAATGACGATGCCCCCGCAACCGAATTTGCTGCCGATCATAGGCAACAACGCGCCGATCAGATTGCCGCCGCCTCCACCAAAGCCGCCACCGCCGCCGCCGCGCTGAATCTCAAAATTGCTGCTTTCCTTTTCATCGTCGAGCCGCATCGATCAATCCTTTCAGCGCATCGGGTCGTCACGTCCTAAGCCAAGCTCGCGGGGCAGGGAAGGGCGCAGCGCGCGGTGCCGCCGCAGCCTGTCGCATCTTGCCAGCTTCTATGAGTAAGCTGTCATACATAAGTGTGATGGTAGCCGATGGGCCTACCTTACTATATTGCGCTGCACCATGACCATTCAACAGAAGAAGCCAGCCCGTTCGCGCGCTCCGATGCCCCTCCCGGATCAGGTGGCGCTTGTCCTTCAAGGCGGCGGTGCGCTTGGCTCCTATCAGGCGGGCGTCGTCGAATATCTTGTTTCGCTCGATATCGGCATCGATTGGGTGGCGGGTATTTCCATCGGCGCGATCAACGCCGCGCTGATCGCGGGTAACGCGCCTGAACATCGCGTTGCGCGCCTCTCCGAATTTTGGGAGCTGGTCAGCGGCGGCTTCCCCAACTTCTGCATCCCTCATGATCATATCCGCGAGGCGACGCATTTGATGGCGGCCGGGTCGGTTGCGATGTGGGGCATTCCCGGCTTCTTCCGGCCCCACGGTCTCTCGGCCTGGTGGGCGCCCTCTGGCACGGATGCCGCGCTCAGCTTTTACGATACGGCGCCGCTCCGCGAGACGCTGGATCGGTTGGTGGATTGGGATCTCGTCAATCATGGCCCCATGCGCTTCTCGGTCGGGGCGGTGGATATCGAGAATGGCAATTTCGTCTATTTCGACAATCAGGATCCGCAATGGCGCGGGCGCATCGATGCGCGGCATGTGATGGCATCGGGCGCTCTTCCCCCCGGGCTTCCGGCAGTGGAGATTGACGGGCGGCATTATTGGGATGGCGGCCTCGTCTCCAACACGCCGCTTGCCCATGTGCTGGATCATCAATCAGGTGATTTGCTCATCTTCCAGATGGACCTGTTCCCCGCTGAAGGCCCGTTGCCGAAGGAAATGACAGAGGTCTGGTCCCGCCAGAAGGATATCCAATATTCCAGCCGCACCCGTCAGGTGACGGACCTGTATCTGCGCGAGCGGCGCGAGCATGAGGCGATCCGCGCCTTGCTGGACACATTGCCGGCAGCGCTGGCCAAATCCCCCGAGGCACAGCGCCTTGCGGGCGTGATCGATGAAGGCGCCGTCAACATCGTGCATCTCATTTACCGCTCCCGCGCATGGGAAAGCGGCGCGCGCGATTTCGAGTTCTCGCGCAGCACTATGCTCGATCATTGGGAACAGGGGCGCGAAGCCGTTGCCGCCGTGATCGAGCAAGGCAACCAACTCATCGCCCGCAACATCGTCAGTGGCCGCAGCGCGAGTTTCGATCTCGCACCCACCGGCCAGATCAAGGAGAAGCAAGCATGACTCTGCAAGGTAAAACGGCGCTCGTCACCGGCTCCACATCGGGCATTGGCCTGGCCTATGCCAAGGCGCTGGCGGCGCAGGGCGTCAATCTGGTCATCAATGGCTTTGGCGATGCCGACGCGATCGAGAAAGAGCGGCTCGCGCTGGAAGCGACCAGCGGCGGCAAGGCGATCTATTCCGGCCATGATCTGACCAAGGCCGAAGAGATTGAAGCGATGATGAAGGCAGCGGCGGACGCCTTTGGGGGTGTCGATATCCTCATCAACAATGCCGGCACGCAGCATGTCGCGCCTATTGAAGAGTTCCCGGTCGACAAGTGGAACTTCATCATTGCGCTGAACCTGAGCGCTGCCTTTCACACGACGCGCCTTGCCGTGCCGTATATGAAGGAGAAGAAATGGGGGCGCATCATTCAGACAGCCTCCGCTCACAGTCTTGTCGCGTCGCCATTCAAGGCCGCTTATGTGACGGCAAAACATGGCCTTGCGGGCCTGACCAAGACGGTTGCGCTGGAGCTTGCGACATTCGGCGTCACTGCCAATTGCATCTCGCCCGGCTATGTATGGACGCCACTCGTCGAGAACCAGATTCCGGACACGATGAAGGCGCGGAACATGACGCGCGATCAAGTCATCAATGATGTGCTGCTGGCGGGCCAGCCCACCAAGCAGTTCGTCACCGCCGAGCAGGTTGCAGATATCGCGCTCTTCCTGTGCTCGGATGCGGCCAGCAATATCACCGGCGCAAACATTAGCGTGGATGGCGGCTGGACGGCGGGCTGAACTTTCCAATACGCAATATAAAAGGGCTGCGTGACACAGAGGGTCGCGCAGCCTTTTTGCGTATCGCTAACTCCCAAAACGCCCTTGACCCCTCCCCTGTGGGAAGGGAGGGGTCGGGGGGAACGTGGGAGTTTGGGAGAGAAAACAGCGCCGTGGGAGAAGCGCTGAAAAGGGGTATAGGCCGCAATTGTCACCAGAGTTTGTCGCGAACGACGATATTTGTATCAAACTGTCGCGGTTAGATAATGGTCACACCGCAGTCCAGTTACGCCCCCGCCACAACGTCACCCCGGACTTGATCCGGGGTCCCGCTACCTTTGCACGCGCCCGCAAGAAAAGCGGGATCCCGGGTCAAGCCCGGGATGACGTCGTGCTGGGGTTAGGGCTGGGCTTTGGACAATCAGCCCTTGGCCGCCTCCAGCCCCTTGAGCCGCGCCGTCTCAGCCGAGGTCGATTGCGGACCCGTGTTACGCGTCGCAAGGCCACCCTTGGCACCGCCCTTCACGAACGGCTCCGGGTCACCCTCGCGCAACTGCAGGCCAAAGATCGGGCTAAGTCCAGGGTGACGACCAAGGCCGCCGTAAAGATCGAACCCGCGCTCGATCCAGTCGCGTAGTGGATCATCATCAGTCAACACCGGCGTATCGGCGACCGACGCCGTGAAGAGAAACACAGCGAGCAGACGGAAGTCCGCATAATTGGGCGTATCGCCACCGAACCACTTATTCTCCGCCAGCACATTGCGCAGGATCTGGAGCGTTGGCGGCACCTTGGGCAGGCGATCTTCGCGGCCCACGATGATGTCCTCAATCTTGCGACCGAACATGCGCTCGCGTGAGGTGGTCACATAGTCATGATCGACCGGCAGCGAGCGGTCGCGATATTCCTTGAGGAAGCAGGTCATCCACGGGCTGATCGCCGTGGCCCAAAGCCAGGCTTCCATGCCCTGCGTCAGCGCCTTCACGCTAGGATGGGGGATGAGCGTTGGGCGGTCGGGATAGGTTTCATCCAGATATTCCGCGATCATCCAGCTATCGAGCACCCATTTGCCATCATCGACAATTGCGGGCAGGCGCTCGGTTACGCCGCCGGTGCGCTCGGGGATGCCGCTGAAGCCGCCGGGCACGATATCCAGCTCAAAACCCTTGTGGGCGATGGCATATTTGGTCGCCCATACGAAGGGGCTGATCGTCGCGCCGCTAGCCAGCGCCAGATCGTAAAACTTGATCTTGTTGTCTTTCGCCATCCTGTCCTCTGTGCATCGCCTTGTTTGTGGCGAGGAGGGATAAGGCGTCAAATGCAGGAAAGCCAGCACGATTATGGATGCCAGGTCAGCTTTGCAACCTATGCCAAAGCCTTATCGTGATTGACAAAGTCTGTCCGCTTGTCAGCCGTGCGCCAGAAGGATGCGGGCTGGCTGGGCAATGTTGAGCGCCGTCATGCCATCAAGCAGCCAGCATTGGCCTGCTTCCCAAGGCTCTCCATTGATTGTACCGGCGCCTGTCAAAGGGATAAACCAGCTCAGCCCGGAATGTCCCTCGCCAAGGTGCGTTTCTCCAGACGGTAAAGTCTTCAAGCGCAGCGCAAAAGGTGCCTCGTCGCGGCCAAGCAAAGCCGCATCGCTCATCTCCGCAATGTTGACCGGTGCGCGCTCATAAGGTTCGGCCCGGCTCACCGCCACACCATCCTCCAGATGCAATTCGCGCGGGCGGCCATAATCATAGAGGCGGTACGTCACATCGACATTTTGCTGCACTTCAACCAGCGTGATGCCCGCGCCAATGGCATGAACGGTGCCTGCTGGAATGTAGAAAAAGTCGCCCGGCTGCACGGGCTTCCAGTCCATCAATTGCTCGATTTCGCCATCCAGCGAGGCCTTTCGCAAAGTCTCGTCATCAAGCGGCGCGAGCGTGCCCATGCCGAGCGTCGCATCCGGCTCAACGGCGAGGACAAGCCAGCACTCGCTCTTGCCGCCCGCGAGGCCGCGCGCCCGACCTTGCGGATCATCGGGGTGCACCTGAACCGAGAGCCGCTCGCTCGTGAAAATATATTTGACCAACAGAGGCGGGTGCTGTCCCTCCGGCCCGTCGAACCACACCTCGCCGATCTGCCGACCCGCGCCACTTGGGAAGGCGCCCGGAAGCTCCGTGCGGCCCCACGGTTTCTCGACATATTTGGTTGCGAGCCGCACGGCGCTCATCGGCCAGTCTCGTTTACGCTCGCGCGTTTGCCGCTGATCCACACTTCCAATATCTGCGTGGCGGGCAGATCGGAGGGGGAGGCAAGCTCCAGATCTTTATCGATGATCAGAAAGTCCGCGCGCTGGCCCGGCGCGAGATTACCGAACTGCTTCTCGGCAAAGCCCGCATAAGCCGCGCCGCGCCCATAAGCCCGTAAAGCCTCAGCCAAGGTCACGCGCTGCGCAGGCATCCAGCCGCCGAACGGCTCGCCCCGCAGATCGGTCCTGGTGAGCGCGGATTTGAGGCCGATGAACGGGTCGGCAGGCTCCACAGGCACGTCCGATCCAAAAGCGAGCGGCACCTTGTTGTCGAGCATCGTGCGCCAGGCATAAGCGCCGCTCAGTCGCGCTGCGCCAAGGCGCTGCTCGGCCATCTTCCAGTCCGATGTCGCATGTTGCGGCTGCATGGAGGCGATAATGCCATTGACCGCGAAGCGCCGCAGATCGACCGGATCGACAATCTGCGCATGCTCGATCCGCCAGCGCCGATCGCCCTTATAGGTAGCACCAAGCTCATCGATCGCGTCGAGCGTTTCGGAATTTGCCATGTCGCCGATGGCGTGGATGGCGAGCTGGAAGCCATCCATCGCCGCGCGGCTCATCTGGTTACGCAGTTGCGCGGAGGTGAGCAATTGCAGGCCACTCTCCTTGGGCGCATCGGCATAGGGCGCTTTGAGCCATGCCCCGCGTGAGCCAAGCGCACCATCTACCACCAGCTTCACGCCGCCCAGCCGCAGCCGGTCGTCATAGAGCCAGGGCGTGGGGCCGGGGCCAGCGATCATCTGCGCCTGATCCATGCCGCGCGCATAGCCCATGATGCGGACCTGCAAGGCGCCGCGATCGCCCGCGCGCCGATAGGCCTGCCAATCCTCGATCGTGGTGCCCATATCGGCAATGGCCGTTACGCCGCGCGAGAGCAAAGCGGTCTGAGCCTGCGCCAGCGCGGCGTCATAATCCTTGGGCTGGCGCACCGGCAGCACCGGGGTCATCAGCGCCATTGCCTTGTCGACCAACAGCCCGCTCGGCTTGCCTGCCTCCGCGACAATGCGCCCGCCCGCAGGCGCTTTTGTGGTCGCGCTGATCTTGGCGGCTGTTAGCGCGGCATCATTGGCCCAGCCCGCATGACCATCGATACGCTCGAGCCAGATCGGGCGGTTGCCTGCCAGCCCCGCCAGATCGGCAGCGGTCGGGAAGCGCCCGAGCCCCCATGCCTCATGGTTCCAACCTGAGCCGATAATCCACGGGCGGCCCGGATTGGCAGCGGCGAAGGTGGTGATCTTCTGCTTGGCGTCCTCAAGCGAGGTTGCGCCGCTCAAATCCAGATTGAGCCGCGCAAAACCCAGTTCGATCACATGACCATGCGCGTCGATCATGCCGGGGATGAGCGTGCGGCCCTTGCCATCATAGCGAAAGTCCGGTCGCTCGGGCCGCTTGTCGCCGCGCGAGAGGCGCCGCTCGATCCGCCCGTCATTATCCAGCACCAGCCCGGTGAAATGCACCAGCTCGCCGGTTTCATCGACGGTGAGGCCGTTCACATTGTCTATGAGCCCTGTAGCGAGCGCGGGCGTGCCAATCACCAGCGCTGCCGCCAGCGCCATCAGCCTGTTGCGGATCATCATGGCTTGCGCAGACGCCTCACCGGCGCGCTCGTATCCTGCCTGCCGCCGCCCATTGCCGTGACTTCCGCATAATATTGGTCGACCAGCGCCGTTACCGGCAGCGTTGCGCCCAGCGCCTTGGCTTCATCGAGCGCCAGGCCCAGATCCTTGCGCATCCACTCGACAGCAAAGCCGAAGTCAAACTTGTCCTCGCTCATGGACTGCCAGCGATTGTCCATCTGCCAGCTCTGTGCCGCACCGCCGGAGATCGCCTCATAGACTTTGCCAAGGTCCAGCCCTGCCGCCTGCGCAAAGCGCAGCGCTTCGCTCACGCCCTCAAGCACGCCTGCAATGCAGATCTGGTTGACCATTTTGGTTGCCTGACCCGCGCCCGCCTCTCCGCAATGCACGATGCGCGCGGCATAGCATTGCATCACCAGCCGCGCCGCCGCGACAGCCGCCTCGGTGCCTCCGCACATGACGGAGAGCTTGCCCGTTTCCGCGCCGGATTGGCCGCCAGAGACAGGTGCATCGACGAAGTGCAGGCCGCGATTGCTCGCCTCTTCCGCCAATTGTCGCGCGATCTTGGCGGAGACGGTGGTGTGATCGACAAACAGCCCGCCGGGCTTCATGGTGCGGAAAGCGCCATCGCGCCCGATGGTGACGGCGGAGAGGTCGTCATCCGTGCCGACGCAGCTAATCACGATTTCGCTATCTTGCGCCGCCTGTGCGGGGCTGACGGCCGCCGTGCCGCCATGCTTATCCACCCAGGCCTGCGTCTTGCCCATCGAGCGATTGAAGACCGAAAGCTCATGCCCCGCTGCGGCGAGATGACCGGCCATTGGCCCACCCATTACACCCAGCCCGATAAACGCGATTTTTGCCATAGCGCGGGCATAGAGCCTGTTTGCAGGATGCGCCAGATGGGAGTAGGGGCGAGCGCCATGAACAGGATCGACCAAGTGGCGCCGGAAATGGCCCCCACGCTGACTGGCGCCGATGTGCTGCCGGTTTCCCTCGCCGATGTCCGCGCGGCGGCGGCGCGAATTTCCGGCTCGGTCCTGCGCACGCCCACATTGGTGAGCCGCACGCTCTCGCAGATCACCGGCGCGACCGTCTATCTCAAGTTCGAGAACCATCAGTTCACCGCTGCCTATAAGGAGCGTGGCGCGCTCAATCGCCTGCTGTTGCTGAGTGATGAAGCGCGCGCCAAGGGCGTGATCGCGGCGTCTGCTGGCAATCATGCGCAGGGCCTTGCCTATCATGGCGCGCGGCTCGGCGTGCCCGTCACCATTGTGATGCCGATGACCACGCCGATCGTGAAAGTGATGCAGACCGAAGGTCATGGCGCGACCGTGGTGCTGGAAGGCGAGAAGTTCGAGGACGCCTATGCGCACGCGCGCAAGCTGGAAGCTGAGCGTGGCCTCACCTTCGTGCATCCTTTTGACGAGGCGGACATCATCGCGGGGCAGGGCACTGTCGCGCTGGAAATGCTGGAAGATGCGCCGGATATCGACACGCTGGTCATTCCCATCGGCGGCGGCGGACTCTTCTCCGGCATGGCGACGGCTGCGCGTGGCCTCAAGCCGGACATCGAACTGATCGGCGTGCAGGCGCAGCTTTATCCCTCCATGTATGATGTCATCAAACATGCCAATCTGCCGTGCGATGGCGACACGCTGGCCGAGGGCATTGCGGTGAAGGAGCCGGGCACGCTCACGCGGCAGTTCGTCGGAGCGCTCGCCAATGATGTGGTGCTGGTGACGGAACGCGCGCTCGAACAGGCCGTGGCTATGCTGCTGCAGATTGAAAAGACCGTGGTTGAGGGCGCAGGCGCCGCTGGGCTTGCCGCTTTGCTTGAGCATAAAGCGATGTTTGCAGGCAAAACCGTGGGCCTCGTGCTGTGCGGCGGCAATATTGATACGCGCCTGCTGGCGAACGTGCTGCTGCGCGATCTCGCCCGTTCGGGCCGCCTCGCGAGGCTGCGCATCATCATGCAGGATCGCCCCGGCGCGCTCTTCCATGTCGCGCGCATTTTCGATCAGCAAGCGGTGAACATCCTGGAGCTCTCGCACCAGCGCATCTTCACCAATTTGCCCGCGAAGGGACTCAGCCTCGATGTCGAGTGCGAGACGCGCGATGAGGCCCATCGCCAGCGGCTGATGATTGCGCTTGCCGAAAGCGGCTATGATGTGACGCCGGTGGAACTGGCCTGACGCGGGTGCGCTGATCGATGACCGAATCATCGCCCATCAAACTCAAAATCCAGCTGTTCTGCGGGGATGAGATTGCGATGGGGCCGGGCAAGGCCGATCTGCTGGACGCCATTGCCGAGCATGGCTCCATCTCCGGCGCAGGCCGCGCGATGGGCATGAGCTACCGCCGCGCATGGCTGCTGGTCGACGCGATGAACCGCTGCTGGCGCGACCCGCTGGTGGAAACCTCGCCCGGCAGCTCCCACGGTGGCGGCGCGCGGGTGACGGCGGCGGGGGACGCGGTGCTGAAGCACTACCGATCCTTGCAGGCGCGACTGAGCGGGGCGTCAGACTGCCCGGATGAGGCTGCGCTGGCGGCGGCAATGCTGGCGGAGCCGCGGGTGAGCCAGAAGGCGTGAGGGGCTTAGAACGCTGTTAAATCAACGTCATGCCAGCGAAGGCTGGCATCTGCGGCGGCGATGCGCAGTAATCCAGCATGGCGCGCGGCGGTTATACCTACTTTATGACCAACAAGGTCAGCGGCGTGCTCTAAAAATTGGCGTCACAGCCGACCTGTTGGCGCGCGTGGCGCAACACCGCAACGGCACTGGATCTGCCTTCTGCAGAAATACGGCCTTACCCGGCTTGCGCTTGTCGAGCCGCACGGTGAGATCATCTTCGCGATCGCCCGCGAAAAGCCGCTCAAGGCGTGGAAGCGTGGGTGGAAATTCCGGCGCATCGAGGCGAGCAATCCGGATTGGCGCGATCTTTTAGATCTCGTTCTTTGACGGCGGCAGACCCCAGCCTTCGCTGGGGTGACGATTGAGGGCGAGGGGTCTGCAGCGTTGAACTTTTGCGAGCTTCATTTCGGAAAAGGAGAGGAAATCCGAGCTTAAAGCCGAGTTATGCCATGCCAACCGAACGCTATGGCCAGTCCAAAGTAGGCCAGTAAATATAGCCAAAAAAGCTTTGGTTTTCGATCGCGCCGAGGGGCTGCGGCCCAGCCCCAAATGATCTGAGATTGTAGTGAGAGCCAAATCAGGCAGAGCCATAATGCAGCGACTAAAAGCCCGAACACCCTCATCAACGTTTCATAAGCTTGTCCAAGGGTGGCAATCATGTGTGGGTTGATATCCCAAATCGTCTCGTCCGAACAGGTAAGGTATCTGCTCGTGCAGTCGCTACGGCATCAATATCACCAAAACTTTGCTGCCCGCTCCCAAACCTGTATACGCCGCGCTATAGCTATACGGATCATCCCATGCTCACCGCCTTCCGCGCACCATTGCTGTTCCTCCTCTCCCTCATGCTCGCTGCCAGCCCCGCGCAGGCGCAACCGCGTGGCCCGCTCGTGCTCGCCGCCGCCAGCCTGCAGGAAGCGATGAGCGATGCCGCCAAGGTTTGGGCCGCGCGCAAACATGCGCGGCCTGTGCTCTCCTTCGCCGGCTCATCGGCGCTGGCCCGGCAGATCGAGGCAGGCGCGCCTGCCGATCTGTTTGTCTCCGCCGATGAAGAGTGGATGGACTATGTCGCCACCAAGGGCCTGCTCAAGCCCGGCACGCGAGCGCAATTTCTGCGCAATCAGCTCGTGCTCATCGCCCCGGCCAACAGTCGCGCTACCCTGCGCATTGCCCGCAACTTCCCGCTCGCTCGCGCGCTTGGTAGTGGGCGGCTGGCGATGGCTGATCCTGTCGCGGTTCCGGCGGGGAAATATGGCAGGGAGGCGCTCACCAACCTCGGCGTCTGGTCATCCGTGCAAAGCCGCATCGCGCCTGCCGAGAATGTCCGTGCCGCGCTGCTGCTGGTCGAGCGTGGCGAGGTGCCGTTTGGTATTGTGTATGCCACCGATGCCCGCGCCTCCGCCAAGGTGCGCGTGATCGGCGTCTTCCCGGCTGCCAGCCACACGCCGATCACTTATCCAATCGCCACGCTCAAGGCGTCCAAACATCCGGAGGCCGAAGCCTTTCGCCGCTTCCTGCTCTCGCGCGACGGCAAGGCGATCTTTGCGCGCCGTGGGTTCGCTGTTCGTTAATGCCAGCGTCTGGCGGGGAGGGCAGGCGATGACCGCTGCTGAATGGGAGATCATCACGCTTTCGCTCAAGGTGAGCGGCGTTGCGGTGCTGCTCACCATGCCCATCGCCTTCGCGCTCGCCTGGCTGCTGGCGCGCGGGCGCTTTCCCGGCAAGATTATGCTCGATGCGCTGGTGCATCTGCCGCTCGTGCTGCCGCCCGTCGTCACCGGATGGCTCCTGCTTATCGTATTCGGCAATAATGGCCCGGCTGGGCGCTGGCTGGCGGAGTGGCTGGGCTTCACCTTCATGTTCAGCTGGACGGGCGCTGCGCTCGCCGCTGCCATCATGGCGCTGCCTTTGATGGTGCGCGCCATGCGGCTCTCCATCGAGGCGGTCGATCCGCGCCTTGAGGCTGCCGCCCGCACGCTTGGCGCATCGCCCTGGCGCAGCTTCCTCACCATCACGCTGCCACTCGCCCGCCCCGGACTGCTCGCGGGTGCAGTGCTGGGGTTCGCCCGCTCCATTGGCGAGTTTGGCGCGACGATCACCTTTGTTTCCAACATTCCCGGCGAGACGCAGACGATTCCGCTGGCCATTTATGGCGCGCTGCAATTGCCGGGCAATGAGGCGGCGGTGACGCGCCTTGCGATTATCGCTGTCGTGCTGTCACTGGGTGCGCTGGTGATATCGGAATGGCTCGCGCGGCGCTCGGGGTTAGGGAAGGGCGGCCATGTCCTTTGAGATCGAGATCGAGCGGCGGCTGGGCGAGGCCCATGTCGCGCTGTCGCTTGTCAGCGATGGCGGCGTCACCGCGCTGTTCGGCCCCTCCGGTGCGGGCAAAAGCTCCGTGCTGAACATGGTTGCGGGGCTGCTGCGACCGGACCGGGGGCGGATCGCGGTGGATGGCGTGCTGCTGTTCGATGATGCGACCGGGCTCAGTCTCGCGCCAGAGCAGCGCCGCGCAGGCTATGTGTTTCAGGATGGGCGGCTGTTTCCCCACAAGCGCGTGCGGGATAACCTGCTTTATGGCTGGCGGCTGGCCCCGCCGGAAAGCCGCTGGATGACGCTCGATCAGGCGATCGATTTCCTCGGCATTGCGCATTTGCTCGATCGCTGGCCCCGCTCGCTCTCGGGCGGAGAGGCGCAGCGTGTGGCCATTGGTCGCGCCTTGCTCAGCGGGCCGCGCTTTCTGCTGATGGATGAGCCGCTCTCCTCGCTCGACGCTGCCCGGCGCGAGGAAATATTGCGCGTCATTGAGCGGGTGCGCGATGAGCTCAAGTTGCCGATCCTCTATGTGAGCCATGATCGGGCGGAGGTGGAGCGGCTGGCCTCGACCATCGTGCCGCTCCACCCGCAGGCATAGTCAGCCGGGCTTGCGGTCCCACACCGAGATCGTCCCCGCATCGCCATCCACCCGCACCCAGTCGCCAGTGCGGATATGGTCGAGCGGATCAGCGTCACACTCGGTCACAGTCGGCGTGCGCATCACCACAGCGCCCAGCGCCGCCTTGGTGGTCATGATGTTGAAGACCATCGCCACCGGAGACATGCCGCGCAGCTTTGACATGTGGAAAATGCTCGACCAGCCGGACGAGCCCTTGGCGCCGGGGAATATCAGCACCTTGCCCGCAAAGCTCTGGCCTTTCAGCTCATGCCTGCTCTCGATCACGGTGCCGGTCGCGGGGTTTACGCCGCCCCAGCCGGAGATCGTCTCCCGCGTCACCAGCGCTTCACCCTCGGCCACGCCGCCGACGACCTTGCGGCCGGTGATGACGATGCGGGGCTTGTCCCAAACCTGCGTCATGCGAGTGTTCCTCTCCATTTGCCGGTGCAGGCGGCGTCGATACAATCTGCCGTCGTGCCATATTTGCCTTCAATGCCCATCATGGCGGGCAGATAATGCACTTGCTTGGCGCTATCGAGCGCCGCGACCTTCGTGCCCTTGGGCACGGCCTGACTGATGGCGGAGCAGGTGTCCGTCATCAAAAAGGCGCCCGCATCGCGCAGGATTTTTGTGTAGCCATTTGCATCCGCCGTGGCCTTCACGGCGCGGCTGGTGAACACCCACAGGGCGCTATTCTCATGCACCTTGCGCCCCTCGATCAGCGCTGCGGCCTGCGCGATCTGCTCGATGGAATAATGCGGGCAGCCGAGCATCACATAATCGACATCCTCGCTCTGCCCCACGCTGTTGAGCAGATCATAAATGCGCCGCCGGGCCGCGCTGTCATATACGAACCGCTCGCCCTTTGCGGCGCCGCCAAAGGCGACGTCCAGCGTTGGCGCCTCGGGCGTGATGCCGACCATATGATACATCTCAACGCCGCCGGATGATGCCGCCGCCGCCCCGAAATGCTTGTGGCGGATGAGGCTCTGCTCGCTGATGTTGCCGGTGAGCACGGGGATGGTATCCTGCACCGCATCGCCAACAAAATAGCCCAGCATCCCCCATTCGAAGATGCTGTCGACCGGCACCTGCACATCGACATGATGCTGGCCCTTGCGATACGCGTCGCGGTGGAAGCCCCAGTCCGGCACGCGCTTGGCGAGCATGGCGCTGCTGGTGGATTCGCGCCCCTCGCAATTGGTCCGCGCGCCGATCACCGAATTGGCGAACACGACCGCGCTTGATTCCATCCAGGCGCAATGCTCGCCCATCACCGGCACATTGCCAGCGAGATAAGGCGTGCAGGTCTTGAGAATCTGAATGCCGTGGCTCGCCACCTCGGCCTCATCGGACTGGAAATTGGCGAAGGCCGCTTCGTCCATGCCCTGCTCTTCCCAGAGCGTTGGATCCATGCCGCCCTGCAAATGGCAGGAGAAGGCGTTCATGCGCGGCACGTCCACCACTTCATCGGACTCCAGATCGAAGCGGGAGAAGACGGCGCGATAATCGCCGCCGTCCGCCGCATAATGGTCCTTCACCCATTGCGGGGCAGAGCCGGGCACGCCCGCGACATTGTTCGTTTCCACGAACCGCTCGGCGCCCAGTGCGTCCGCATAGCGGATCAGCAGTTCCATTGCTTTCTGGGTTGCGGCACCTTGTGCGCCATCCAGCATTGCCTGTTCGGCATCCGAGAGCATGACCATCGCGCGCCTCTCCTCTTTGTAAAATTCGGTAGCTTGTTAGGTATTTTCGCCGATGTGGCTCAAGATGCAAGGGGAAACGGCATGTGCGGTGCCGCCTATGTGAAAAGGCGATCCAAAAGCGTGGTAAATGGACTTTTCACATTCGCCGGATATAGGCATAGTCTGTGTGCGATTTTGCACGATTGGCACGGTAGCGGCCGCTGGGAGACATTGTGAGCGCGACGTTCCGTTTTCCCCGGTTCTTCATGACCAATGCAGGCCCCTGCCCCTATTTGCCTGGGCGCACGGAACGCAAGGTGTTCACCGAGCTTGTGGGCGAGAATGCCTCCGAGCTGAATGACTCGCTCGGCCGCATCGGCTTTCGCCGCAGCCAGAATGTCGCTTATCGCCCAAGCTGCGTGGATTGCACCGCCTGCGTCTCGGTGCGTATCGTCGCGGGCGAGTTTGAGCTCAATTCCACCCAGCGCCGCCTCGTGCGCCGCAATAGCGATCTGGTGGTGCGGGCCTGCAAGCCCTGGTCGACCGATGAGCAGTTCACTCTGCTCCAGCGCTACCTCTCCGCGCGCCACCCCAATGGCGGCATGACAGAGATGGACGAGATCGACTTTGCCGACATGGTTGAGCAGACGCCGGTCGAAACCTATATGATCGAATATCGCGAGCCGGGCATTGATGGCCGCCAGGGCCCGCTGATCGGCGCCTGCCTGATGGACAAGCAGGGCGATGGCCTCTCGATGATCTACAGCTTTTTCGATCCCGACCGGACGGATCGCAACGGCCTTGGCAGCTACATCATCGTCGATCACATCCTGCGCGCCCAGCGCTCCGGCCTGCCTTATGTGTATCTGGGCTATTGGGTCGAAGGCTCGGACCGGATGAACTACAAGATCCGCTATCAGCCGATTGAGAAGCTGGGCCGTGCCGGGTGGGAGCGGTTTGAGCTTCCGGCGGCGGGGGCTGGCGCTGAGAAGGGCGCGGGTGCTGGGCAGAGCATTACGCGGGATGCTGAGGGGCGGGTGCTGAAGTAGGGGGCGGCGAGTTTGTGCGATACCATCTCGGAGACATCGCTCAAAGCAGGCACTCGAGCCGCGAGGACATAGCGGACGTTAAACGCGAATCCTGGCCGATCAATAATCGCAGGGGGAAAGTCCGAGCAATGAATGATCAAGCGAGCCTCCCGGTCTCCATGACCCCATTCGTGTTAGCAACGGCTGCCGTGACGATAGTTTGCGGGATCGCCATGGCAGCGCTAGTTCACTGGTTCGATTTTGAACTCGGCGGCTCCAGCGGCAACATTGTGACCATGATCGGGATCATTATTGGCGCCAGTATTTTTGCTCTCTCGGCGAATCGCCCAATGAGTCGAAAGGAACGACTGAGGTTCGCCATGGGCGCAATGCTGGTCAACTTGATCCTGCCTATCCCCGTTTTTCTAGGAATGTCGGTCTATTTTGGCATCGCGCCAAACATGGAAGGAGTTAACTTGCTGATGTCTGGTGGAGAAAGTACTGACATCCTTTCACCAACAATTCTCACGGCTCTGTTCGCCTTCGTTGGGCTGTTGACGTTTGCCGAAGCCTATCTCTTTGGCTGGATCATGACCCGGAGGCTCCCCAAGTAATTATGGGTTCGCGCGCCTGCGTGGAAGTGACGTGCCGGCGACCTCAAAATAAGTCTGTGCGCCCCGCAAAAACCAAAGGCCCGGCTGCACTTTCGTGCGCCGGGCCCTGCTGGACGCCCCCCGGGTCCAGAGAGCCAGCCCTTGCGAGTGGCTCTGGAGTTGTTGCCCCGGTTTATGATCGGCGGCGGGGCGCGATGACTGGCAAAAGATATCAGTGCTGCAGAAACTTACTACCGCATTATCCATCTTGAGCCGTCCCAAAGCGGAACAGCGTTCAGCCCGCCAGCGCCGGGGCAATCGCGGCGCACAGGGCTTCCAGCGCGGCGGCGTCATCGCGGTCGAAGCGGGCGGGGTGGGGGCTGTCGAGATCGAGCACGGCGATCAGGCGCCCCTCATGGATGATCGGCACGACAATCTCGGATTCCGAGGCGGCATCGCAGGCGATGTGGCCGGGGAAGGCGTGGACGTCCTCCACCAGTTGCGTCGTGCGCGTGGCCGCCGCCGTGCCGCACACGCCTGCGCTTAGCGCGATGCGGATGCAGGCGGGCTTGCCCTGGAAGGGGCCGAGCACCAGTTCATCGCCGATCAGCCGGTAGAAGCCTGCCCAATTGAGGTCGGGCAGATATTGCCACACCAGCGCGGCGACATTGGCCATGTTGGCGATGGGGTCGCTCTCGCCCGCGATGATGGCGGTGGCGGCGGCGCGCAGGTCCGCATGGAGCGCGGCTTTGTCGCTGTTGGCGCTGGGTTTGAAGTCATACATGGGCGCTTATGTAGGGTGCGTTTGATGGGGATGCCAGCGCCGGGCTGCGGTTCGCCCTTGCGATCTGCGCGGCGGCATGGTCTGCATCTGCGCGCACAGATTGTGAGATGGGGATAGTCATGGGGCCGGCAAGCAGCGGCGATTACGAGCAGGGCGGCGAGATGGGCGCGCTCGGGCGAGAGGTTGGGCGGCGCAGTGTCGAGCGGCTCGGCAGCGGGCTCACGCGCATCGTGGAGGAAAGCTCGGCGCTGTATCGCTGGATGCTCACCATGCTGGTGCTGCTCAACGCCGCCGCCATCTATGCCACCATTTCCGCGCGCGATGCGATGGGGGCGGAGATGTTTTCCCAGCTTGTGCTGCTCTTCTTTGCGGGCCTGATGGCTGCGTTGCTTGCGGCGCTGGCGGGCATGGCGCTCACGCTTCCGGTCGCGGGGTCGATCCGCCGCGCGATTACGCACTGGACCGATGTGTCGCTCACCGGCGCGCTCTCGGATGAGGCGCTTGCCTCGGCCCGGCATGTGCGCCTGTTTGGCACGATCTGGCTGAGCGTCATTTCGGCAATCGCGCTGGTCTCGCTGCTGTTGTTCCTGATGGGCGCGGCGATCATGGCGAAACAGTTCGGCGTCATCGGTAAGCCTGCGGAGGACGCGCCCACACTGGAGGCTTCCATTGCGGACGCGCCTGCTAATGCCGCGCAAGCCTTGCCGGAGCCGCAGGCCAATGCGGCCAGCGTCACGCCACCAGTCGCACGCGCAACCAGTCCAACGCCACAGCGAACGGCGTCCCGTCAGCCGGCGCCATCCCGCCCGGCCACCACGCAGCGCTCAACGCCCAAGCCCGCAACCCCGCCCGCCGCGCAGCCCGCGCCAGTGCGGACGCCAGTCCCGCCAGCCGTGCCAAGTTCGCCGCCCGTGATCGTCGTGCCGCCAGTTGCGCCCCCAGCGGCATCGCCGGACTGACCGGGCAGATCGCAAAGTAGCCTTATGCCCCGCATCCAGATCACCCGCGCGATCAGCATCGATGAGAATGAGCTGATGGAAAGCGCCACCCGTGCGTCCGGCGCTGGTGGGCAGCATGTGAACACGACCGACAGCGCCGTTATCTTGCGCTTCAATGTCGCGCTGTCGTCATCGCTGCCTGATGCGGTCAAGCACCGGTTGGCCGATCTGGCAGGCTCGCGCATGACCAATGATGGCGTGCTCATCCTGCGCAGTGAGGGCTCACGCTCTCAGTTCGAGAATAAGCGCGAGGTGCGCGAGCGGCTGATTGCCATGATCGTGGAGGCGACCTTCGTCCCCAAGAAGCGCAGGCCCACCAAACCGACCAAAGCATCCCAAACGCGGCGGGTTGATGGCAAAGTGAAGCGCGCGAGCGTCAAGGCAGGGCGCGGGAAGGTCCGCGAGTAGCGGGTGCTCAGCCTTCGGCGGGCGTCACGGCCTTATCCAGCGCATCGGCATCCGCAAAGCCAGCCTCCGCAAAACCGGCAGGGATCGGCGCGGTTACATTGATCGGCGGTTTGGCTCCACGATCGATGAACAGGCTGCGCGCATGGAGCTGCATCCCTTTTGACCAGCTCGCATCGGGCGTTTCGCCGCGATAGACCGGATCGCCCAATATGCCGAGGCCAAGGCCATGCAGAGCATGAACCCGCAATTGATGCGTGCGCCCCGTCTCCGGCTTGAAGCGGATCAGCGAGCGCCCGTCGCGCGCGGCCAGCACTTCCCAATGGGTGACGGCGGCCTTGCCCTTCTCGTCCGGCACCATGCGCCAGCCTTCTTCCTTGGTGCTTGTCTTGCCGAGCGGGATATCGATGGTGCCCTGTGTTTCGCTCGGCACGCCGTCGAGGATCGCGAGATAGGTTTTGCCGACCTGTCGCCCCTCGAACGCTTCGGTGAAGCGCTTGGCGGACTTGGGGTTGCGCGCGAGCAACAGGCAGCCGCTCGTGTCCCGATCCAGCCGGTGCACCGCGACCGGCCAGCGCTGGAAACCGAACAAGAGGCTGCCGAGATGATTCTCAAGGCTCAGGCTGCCATCGCGCGGCGCATCCACCGGCAGGCCTGCAGGCTTGTCGAGAACGATGGCCTCGCCATCCATGAAAATCACGCGATCGGTGAGGGGAGACAGGCCTGCATTGAGGCCGGGATAAGATGAGCTGGTAAAGGACATGATCGGCTCTATAGGCCGTGCCCATGCAAGGGGGAAGCGCGACGGCTCATATGCCTGCCATGCCACAGCGAATGCAGCGCCTCGATTGGGTGGATGCGCTCAAGGGGTTGGCGATTTTGGCCGTCGTCGCCGGGCATATCTGGACGCGCGGGCCGCTGCGCGATGCGATCTATGCGGTTCATATGCCGCTGTTTTTCATCCTCTCGGGCTATACGGCGCGCTTTGTACCCTGGGCTTTGCTGTTGCGTCGGTGTGTGCAATCCTTGCTGCTGCCCTTCCTGATTTTCAGCGCGCTTTTGCTTGCGGCGGACTTCGCGATCGAGGCCGTGCGCGGCGTGCGGCCCATTTTCGCGAGCTGGCAACAGGGCGTCTGGACGATCCTGTTCGAGACGGCGCACACTCGAGGGCCGTTCACGATCCTGTGGTTCATTCCCTGCCTCATCATCGCGCGGCTGATCTGGAATGCTTTGCTCATGGGCGGCAGGCCGGCTGATTCGCGCAGGCTCCTTCCCATAATGCTGGCCATCTATGGCCTCTCCCTCATCGCCCATCAGCTTGGCGGCGCATCGCCCTTCGGCCTGCTTGCCGTGCCGGGCGCTGTGTTGATGATGTGGGTGGGGGCTCTCTGGCATGAATGGGGTCAGCCGGGGCGTCGATTCACGATGCTGCTCGCGGCATTGACCCTCGCCGCCTTCATCATCCCGCTCCCGCTCAACATGAAGGCGGGCGATCTTGGCTGGCTCAACCTCTGGCTGTTCACGGCTGCTGCGGCGACGATCATGCTAGCGGCGCTTGTCCGCCGGTTGCCGCCTGTGTTGATGGCGCCGCTGGTGGCGCTGGGCAGTGCTTCGCTCGTCATCATGTATCTGCATGTGGCGTTTGCGCACTATCTCGCGCCTTACGCGCCGCGCGCGATCCTGTTCATCATTGCGGTCGCGGTGCCGGTGCTGCTGCATGGGGTGCTGCGCCGCGCGCGCTTCACAAGGTTAATCCTGCTTGGTGAAAAATCACCCTCTCTTAACCCCATCGGCCTAGGGTCAACCGGCAGCACGAACCACTAAACCGCCAGAGCGAATCACCCGCGACTCGCGGAGTCAGGCGGGTTTACGCAAAATTAACCTTTTGCATTCATACCTCATATGGTTAATAGTGACGTTGGAGCTTTCGGGCCGCTAGGGGCGGTTGGGAAGGTCGAACAGAGGGGCTGGCGTATGCGCGTTCTGCTGATTGAAGACGAACCAACAACCGCTAAGGCGATTGAGCTCATGCTCACGACCGAAGGGTTCAACGTTTATACCACAGACCTTGGCGAGGAAGGCCTCGATCTGGGCAAGCTGTATGATTACGACATCATCTGCCTGGATCTGAACTTGCCGGACATGCACGGCTATGACGTGCTCAAAAAGCTGCGTGCAGCCCGTGTCCAGACACCTGTTCTTATCCTCTCGGGCATTTCGGAGATGGACAGCAAGGTCCGCTCCTTCGGCTTCGGCGCGGATGATTATGTCACCAAGCCATTCCATAAGGATGAGCTGGTCGCCCGCATTCATGCGGTAGTGCGCCGCTCCAAGGGTCATTCCCAGTCGGTCATCCGCACCGGCAAACTGGCCGTCAATCTCGATGCCAAGACGGTGGAGGTGGATGGCAATCGCGTTCACCTGACCGGCAAGGAATATGCGATGCTGGAGCTTCTTTCGCTCCGCAAAAGCACCACGCTCACCAAGGAGATGTTCCTCAATCATCTCTATGGCGGCATGGACGAGCCAGAACTCAAGATCATTGACGTGTTCATATGCAAGCTACGCAAGAAGCTAAGCTTGGCGTGCAACGGCGAAAATTACATCGAGACCGTCTGGGGCCGTGGCTATGTGCTGCGCGATCCGGACGAGATCCTGGAAGAGCTGGAGACCGCACAGGTCGCCTGACGCTCTCGGGCAAACTAATCCATCGACGACTTTGAAGGCTGGCGGAGCAATCCGCCGGCCTTTATTTTGCGCCCTATTTTTGTGCGTTCACGCGCACGATCATGATCGGCAGTGTCGATCCACTGCTTCCCGCGATCTGCAAAATGTAGCTCCCCGGTGTCAGTGCAAAATCGACCATTTTGCGCACACCTGAACAGGCCGGACCATGCCCATGTGCGGATGAAGACAGCGCGGCAGTGCCCTTGATAACATCAACCCATGCTGCTGCGCCGAGCGCCACGCGATAGCTGCCCGCCTGCTCGACCGTGAAGGCGAAGAGGCCACCATGACTGGCTGGATCACCCGGCTTCTGCGGCGTCGCCACATAATGAATATTAGCGCGCGGCTTCAGTCCGGCGTCAGCAGCCGAGCCAATTTTCAGCGTTGCTGCGGGCAGGTTCGATGCGTCGCCAGCCGCCACGATCGGTTGACGAGCGGACCAGCCTGCAAGCTCAGGCGGCACAGCGGCTGGCGTCGTTGCACAATCGGCGCCCGCCTTTTGCGCATTGGCACGCGACAGGGGCGCCGCCAGAGCAAGTCCAACCCATGCTGCGAAAAGACCGTAGCGCATCCCACTTTTCCTCCAAATTTAATGCTATATACGCGCATATATAGCGCTTCGCCAAAGCACAATGTAGGCACGGGCCAAATGGGGATAATGATGCGACGTCTTACGATACTGGCCATGACCACGGCGCTTGCCGCGACTCAGGCCCACGCCCAAAATCCGGATGCGACAACCGCGCCGCAGGGCGACAGCGCCTTCACGCTCGGCCAGATCATCGTCACCGCGCCACGGGTTGAAGGCATCGCCATCGGCCAGACGACGCTGTCATCCGATGCGATCTATGCCTTCAACCGCAACACGCTGGATGAGGCTGTGAACCTCATGCCCGGCGTCTCATCCTCGAACAGTGGCGGCTCGCGCAATGAGCGACTGATCTTCGTGCGCGGGTTTGATCGGTTTCAGGTGCCGCTCTCGCTCGATGGCATCCGGGTCTATTTGCCCGCCGACAACCGCCTCGATTATGGCCGTTTTCTCACGTCCGACATTGCCGAGGTCCAGGTCGCCAAGGGGTATGCCTCCGTGCTGGATGGACCCGGCGCGATGGGTGGCGCGGTCAACCTCGTCACGCGCAAGCCGACCAAGGCGCTTGAGAGTGAGGTGCGCGGCACGCTCAACCTTGGCTCCGATACAGACTATGCTGGCTATAATGTCTTCGCGCTGCTCGGCACGAAGCAGGACCAATGGTATGCGCAGGCATCCTACACCCGCAATTTTCAGGATCATTGGGATCTGGCTGGGGACTATAAGCCCACGCCCGGTTCAGCGGAAAATGGCGGCGCGCGTGATTTCTCGCGGACGGAAGATTGGCGCGTGAATGCCAAGTTCGGCTTCACGCCCAATGAGACGGACGAATATTCGATCAGCTATACAAGGCAGGAGGGCGCCAAAAATGCGCCGCTGCACGTCACCGATGGTGTTACTGCCCAGCGCAACTGGAGCTGGCCTTACTGGAATATCGAGAGCATCTATTTCCTCTCAACCACGGCGCTTGGCGACCGGGCGACGCTGAAAACGCGCGCCTATGCCAACAGCTTCAGCAATCTGCTCCGCTCGTTGGATAATCGCACCCAGACCACGCAAACGCTCGGTCGCGCCTTCAACAGCTATTATGACGACAAGGCGTGGGGCGGATCGGCGCAGCTCGATGTTGATCTGACGGATGCGGACCGTTTCAGTCTGGCGGTACATTATCGGCGCGACAAGCATGTGGAGTGGCAGCAGGGTTTTCCCACCGGCTTCACCGAGCCGCGCCAGACCAATTTGGAAGATACCTACAGCATCGCAGCCGAAAACCGTCTGGCGCTCTCGCCGACTCTGGCGTTCACCGCTGGGATCAGCCTTGATTGGCGCGATCTGAGCCAGGCCGAGGAATATGGCACGCCGCCAACGGGAGGCGCTGCGCGTATTTTCAGCTATCCGCTGCAAAATTCCAGCGCCGTCAATGGTCAGGGCAAACTTGTCTGGACTGCGGATGCTGACACCAGCCTCCATGCCAGCATATCCTCACGCGCGCGCTTCCCGACCATTTTCGAGCGGTTCAGCACCCAGTTCGGCACCGCCGCCTCCAATCCGGATCTGAAGGCAGAGCGGGCAACCAATTATGAAATTGGCGGATCGCGCCAGTTCGGTGTGTTGCGCGGCGAGGGCGCGCTCTTCTACAGTGATATCAGCGATGCGATCGTCTCGGTTCGCCCCGCAGGCTTCCCTGCCAATTCCACGCAGCGCCAGAATCTGGGCAGCGCGGAATATTATGGCGCGGAACTGGCGCTGACGGCCCGATTGAGCCGCACGCTCGATTTGGGCGCAAACTATACCTATACGCGCCGCTCATTCGACATCGGCACGCCCGCTGCCGGAACGATCGTGCCGGTGTTCCAGCTCACCGATGTGCCAACGCATAAGGCCTTCATCTACGCCTCATGGTCGCCGCTGCCTGGCCTTTCGATCATTCCAAGTGTCGACATCGCCTCGGACCGCATGACTATGACCACTGCGTCACCGCCGGTCTACTATCGCACCGGCAGCTATGCGCAGGCCAATGTGCGGGTCGATTATGCACTCGTGAACGGCGTCGAGATCGGCGTGGGCGGGCGGAACCTGTTCGATGAGAGTTACACTCTCACGGATGGCTTTCCCGAGCCGGGCCGCAGCTTTTTCGCCAGCATTCGCGCGAGATATTGAGGCAAGCCAGGATGTCGGGGAGGCAAGGCCCCTCCATCCGCCAGCCCAGCTGATCAGCGCTGCTTCTTCGCGAGCGTCGCCGTGAAATCCGGGTCCTTGTTCGCCACCCAATCGACGAACTTGCGCACCGGTGGGTTGGCGAGCAGTCCCTCCACATCCATGCCATAGCGTTGCAGCTCGGAATTGGTGAAATTGGTGATGAGCATCTGCTGGCAGATGGGGTGCATCGGCACGACATCCTTGCCGCCCCGGCTCTTGGGCACGGGATGGTGCCAGATAATCGTCTCGCCGGTTGGCCGCCCACATAACCAGCATCGCACCACGGGCGCAGCCGCTTCCTCTGCGGGATACATGTCCTCATAGGAACCATGTTTGGAATGTTTGCGGGCCATGCGTTCACCTGATTGCTTGAACTTGTTTTGCCGCACTTAGAGGCGCGCCCGCCAATATGCCAGCCGGGCTTAAACCGCCGGACTGTTAAGGCCCCGCGCGCCAGCGGTATTCAACAGCCAGCGCTCGGTGCCTTCCAATCCCACGGCGGTCAGCACACCACTATCATACGCGCCAGTGTCGATGCCCATGCGGTTAGGGAGTTGCTCCACTGCCGCCGTAATCGAGTGGCCATGTATGACAAAAAACGGGTGCGGCTTGTCGAAATCTAGGAACTCATCGCGTATCCAGCGAAGGTCCTTGCTCTCCTGCTCGTCCATCGGCACGTCCGGGCGGATGCCTGCGTGGACGAAGGCATAATCGCCTATAAGCACGCGATCGCCCATGCTCTCCAGGAATTGCAGGTGCTGCTCGGGCACTGCCGCCATCAGCCAGTCGCGCAGTTCGCCCAGCGTCATCTGGTCGAGATCCTGCTCGCTCGCGCCATAGGACATCAGCGTCTCACGCCCCCCGATGCGGGTGAGGAAGCGCAGCGCATTCTCATCCCCGCGCGCAGCCATGAGGAACACTTCTTCATGGTTGCCCTGCAGGCAGGTGATGGAGGGCCACCATCCGCGCAGACGCAGCACAAAGTCGATGACGCCCGCGCTATCCGGCCCGCGATCGATATAATCGCCCAGGAAAATCAGCTCGGTGCGGTTGGTCGGCCCACGGGCATGGTCGTCCTCTGCGATCAGGTCGATCAGGTCGGTCAGCAGATCGAGCCGGCCATGAATGTCGCCAATCGCATAGACGCGGCGGTCCTCACCCACGGTTGGCGGTTCAGCCGGAGCGAGCGGCGCGGACTTGGATTTGAACAGGCCAAACATGTGCTTAGCAGTATAGGACGAGGGTGGTTGCGAGGGCCAGTCTAATCATGGTGCACCGCGCGTTTACTGCGCGGGTCGTGTGCCAGGCGATATCTGGTGCCGCGCATGTCGAGCATCATCACACGCAAAAATTCCAACTTACGCATTGACGCCAGCAATCACCCTGGCTATCTAATGCAAATCGTTCTCAGTATCATTCTCTGGGATCGATGCAGTACCTGCATGGTTCGGTCGTCTCCCCTTTCGGCCGGGCCAGTCTCCAAAGCTCCTCCCTTGGGTCGGGCCATCATTCTTCCTCCCCTTGTGGAAGAGCTGATGGCCCGCCTTTTTTGTTTTACGAGAAAGAGCGTTCAGGCCTCAGAGCCGGGGCAAAGTCACGCCGCGCTGGCCCATATATTTGCCTGCCCGGTCCGCATAGCTTGTCTCGCAAGGCTCATTGCCTTCCAGAAACAGGAACTGGCACGCGCCCTCATTGGCGTAGATTTTCGCGGGCAGGGGCGTGGTGTTCGAGAATTCCAACGTGACATGACCTTCCCAGCCCGGCTCAAGCGGCGTGACGTTCACGATGATGCCGCAGCGCGCATAGGTGGATTTGCCAAGGCAGATCACCAGCACATCGCGCGGAATGCGGAAATATTCCACCGTGCGGGCGAGCGCGAAGCTGTTGGGCGGGATGATGCAGCAATCGGTCTTGCGATCGACAAAGCTGTTCGAGGCGAAGTCTTTGGGGTCCACGATCACGCTGTCGATGTTCGTGAACACCTTGAACTCGTCGGCCACCCGCGCATCATAGCCATAGGAGGAAAGGCCGTAGCTGATGCAGCCCTCCCGCCGCTGGCTTTCCACGAAGGGCTCGATCATGCCCGTTTCCTGCGCCTGGGCGCGAATCCATTTGTCGGAAAGTATTGCCATGCTCAGCCTGCTACCGAAGGTGCGCGCATCTGACCAGATCGTTCGCGCAGCTCATCGCGCTCAGGCGATGCCAAGGTTTGCCGGGCCGAAGGAATCCGGCAGCAGATAGTCGAGATCGAAACGCTTGAACGCGCTGCCATCAGGCGCGGCGCACAGGATGGAGATCGGTCGCGCGGCGACATCCTGCGCTTCTTTGAGGATCTGCCGACACCGCCCGCATGGCGTGATCACGTCCCCGCTGCCGCCAGCCATTGGCCCGCCCATCACTGCAATTGCCGCAATGTCCTTGAGCCGCCCCTGCGCATTGGCGGCGGCAATCGCGACCGTCTCTGCGCACAGCGAAAGGCCATAGCTCGCATTCTCGAAATTGCTGCCGGTGATGATGGTGCCGTCCGTCAGCCGCAGCGCCGCGCCAACCGCGAACTGGCTGTAGGGCGCATGGGCATTGGCCAATGCCGCTCGCGCCTGCGCTATCAACGCCCGCTCGGTATCGGTAAGGGGCGCATCACCTCTCATTGCCGCACCACATTCCATTCGATTGGCCCCTCGATCCCGTTCACGCGCTTCCAGGTAGAGGCGGTCCACATCACCCAGGAGCGAGTGGCATAATCGGGCATGAAGAAGTCGCCTTCCACCCAAAGCGTGCGGTTGATGCCACCCGCAATATCATAGGCGGCCTCAAACTCCCGGCTGGTACGGATCAGCACTGGCTTGGCGCTATGCGTCTCGATCTGGTTGAGGAAGGTGTTGAGCTCCGCCAGCAAAGTGTCGCGATTGGGGCGCTGATTGCACCCCTCCCAAAAACCAAGCTGCACGACGGTTGGCAGCATCTCGCCATCGCGTGGTACTGTGGCGATGAAGCTCGTCGCCTGTCCGGAGGCGCGGGCGCACAGATCATAGCGGTGGATCACACCGTAGCGCATGTCGTTCTGCCGCGCGCCGGCCAGATAGCGGTCGAACGCTGAATCGCGCCCATGCGCGCCGCTGGTGGCGAGCAGATAGACGAAATCTGCCCCCGCCGCGCGCGCCATGCGCCAGTTGATCTCGCCGCTTTGGGCATCCAGCGTTATGCCTTGCGTCGGGAAATGCGTGCGCGATGGCGTCCAGCTACGCGCGAACAATGTGAGGCCCGTCACCAGAATCGCGCCCAGCACCAGCGTGCCGATCATGAGTCGCAGCGGTGTGACCTTGAGCCGCCGGGGTTTCTTCGACGTATAATGGTGGGATGTCGTCATGGTCATGCGCGGATATGCAGCACGCAGATCAGCGTAAAGAGCCTTCTTGCAGTATCGAAGTCGACACCGATCTTCCCCTCAAGCCTGCTCATCAGCAATTCGGCAGCCTGATTGTGGATCGCGCGCCGCGCCATATCGACCGTTTCGATCTGCGCAGGCGTGGCTTGGCGGATCGCCTGATAATAGCTTTCGAAGATTGCGAAATAATCGCGGATTGCGCGCCTAAAGCTCGCAAGCCCAAGGATGACCGCCTCGATCGGGCTGTCATCGCTCTGTCGGATTTCGATGACCAGACGCCCATCGGCGACGCGCAGGAACACTTTATAGGGTCCGGCATAGCCCTGCTCGCCCGAGCGGACAGGCGCAAAACTGTTTTCCTCCAGCAGATCGAAGATCGCGATGGCACGCTCTTGTTCCACATCCGCGCTGCGCCATAAAATGGTCTTATCGTCGAGCACGATGTCGATGATGCGGGGATCGGCCATGTCGCTGCATCCCTAGGCCCGCTTGGCGAGCGGGGCAAGCAGAGCGGCCGGGCGAATTTTTCATCCACATATTTATCCCCAACCCATCGCACATCAGGCGCATAAGAGGCTTGATACGAAGCGGACGAAAGCCGATTGTGATCGGCTCATGGCTGATATGATAAGACTGACCCCGGTGCCGGATGCCGCGCCCGAACCCCGTATGCCGCGCAATGTTGAGGCAGAAGCGGCGCTGCTTGGCGCTTTGATGGTGGATAACCGCATCGTTGAAGATGTGCAGATGGAGCTGCGCGCCCAGCATTTCTTTGAGCCGCTGCATGGCCGCATTTATGATGCGATCCTCAAGCTGGTCGATCGGAATATGGTCGCCAACCCGGTCACGCTCAAGCCGCTGATGGAAGCTGATCCGGCGCTCAAGGAGCTGGGCGGCGCTGGCTATTTGGCTCAGCTGACCGGCAGCGGCGCGGCCGTGATCGGCGCGCGCGATTTTGCCCGGCAGGTCTATGATCTGGCGCTGCTGCGCGAGTTGATCGGCGTTGGCCGTGATCTGGTCGACAAGGCGCTCGATACATCCGATTCGATTGACCCCAAGGGGCAGATCGAGGGCGCGGAAATGGCGCTTTATGCCGTGGCCGAGCAGGGTGGCGACACCGGCAGCATGAAGACCTTTGCGCAGGCCACACGCCTCGCGGTGGAGATGGCGGAGAAGGCGCTCAATTCCGGCGGCCATGTCTCGGGCATTACGTCGGGTATCGATGGCCTGAACGCCCGCACCGGCGGTCTGCATCCGTCCGATCTCATCATCGTCGCAGGTCGACCCGGCATGGGCAAAAGCTCGCTCGCGACCAATATTGCCTATAATGCCGCCAAGCGCTGGATGCGCGACATGGCGGACGGCATTGCGCCGGAGAAATCCATCGGCTCGCCGGTCGCCATCTTCAACCTGGAAATGTCCGCCGATCAGCTGGCGACGCGTATCCTAGCCGAGCAATCGGGCATCAGCGGTGAAGCGCTGCGCATGGGCAAGATCAGCCACAACGACTTCCAGAACCTCGTGCGTGCCTCGCGTGAGTTGGCAGATCTGCCGCTGTTCATTGACGATACCGCTGGCTTGACAATCGCTGCGCTGCGCACCCGCGCGCGGCGGCTCAAGCGGCGTCACAATATCGGGCTGGTGGTGATCGATTATCTCCAGCTGCTGCAGGGTTCAGGCAAAGCGGGCGAGAGCCGCGTGAACGAAATCTCGGAGATCAGCCGTGGCCTCAAGACACTCGCCAAGGAGCTGATGGTGCCGGTGATCGCGCTCTCCCAGCTCAGCCGCGCGGTAGAAAGCCGCGAAGACAAGCGCCCGCAACTTTCCGATCTGCGCGAATCCGGCTCCATCGAGCAGGACGCGGATATGGTGTGGTTCCTCTATCGTGAAGATTATTACGAGATGAGCAAGGAGCCCAAGATCGAGGAAGAGGCCGCTTATGCCGCATGGTATGAGAAGATGGAGCGCATCAAGGGCCATTCCGAGCTGATCGTCGCCAAGCAGCGCCACGGCGCCACCGGCAAAGTGCGGCTGTACTTCGATGCGAAAATTACGCGCTTCACCGATCTGGCGGATGACCAGATGGCCCCGGCTTATGATGATGATTAGGCGTTAAAGTGACTGGGCGGCCACCCAGCCGCTGGCCCACGCCCATTGGAAATTATAGCCGCCGAGCCATCCGGTGACGTCGGCGGCTTCCCCAATCACATAGAGGCCGGGCATTTTGCGGGCTTCCATCGTTTTGGATGAGAGGCCTGCGGTGTCGATGCCGCCTGCGGTGACTTCTGCCTTGGCATAGCCCTCGCTCCCGTTGGGCGTGAAGTGCCAGTCGGCGAGGCGGGATTGCGCACCTAGGAGCGCCCGGTCGGGGAGGTTGCCCAGGTCGCCTTCCAGCGCGAGTTCGTCCGCCAGCACATTGGCGAGGCGCTCGGAAAGGGCGTTGCGGAGCAGGCGGCGCAGGTTTGTTCTTGGCGTCTCGCTTTTGGCGGCGATGAGCCAACCCTCTGGAAAATCGGGGAGATAATCGACGCCGATCTGCTCGCCATGCTTCCAGTAGGACGAGATTTGGAGGATTGCCGGGCCGGAGAGGCCGCGATGGGTGAACAAAGCCGCCTCGCGGAAGCTGGTTTTGCCGCAGCGCACCGTCACATCGGCTGACACGCCGGAGAGGGCGGTGAACAGGGCGTCTTGAGGCGCGAGGGTGAGGGGTACGAGTGCCGGGCGGGGCTGGACCACTTTCAGGCTGAATTTGCGTGCGATATCATAGGCTAAGCCGGTCGCGCCCATCTTCGGAATGGAAGGGCCGCCGGTTGCAAGGACCAGCGATGGTGCGGTGGCGATCTGGCTCCCGCAGGTGACGCTGAACAGGCCATCGGCGTGCGATACGTCATCGATGGTGGTGCTGCATGCGATGTCCACGCCACCCTTGGCGCATTCCTCCAGCAGCATGGCGACGATCTGTTTGGCCGAGCCATCGCAGAACAGCTGGCCGAGCGTCTTTTCATGCCAGGCGATGTCGTAGCGCTCGACAAGATCGAGGAAATCGCGCGCCGTGTAGCGGCTGAGTGCGGATTTGGCGAAATGGGGGTTTTGCGAGAGATAGCGGTCTGGCGCGGTGTGGATGTTGGTGAAATTGCAGCGCCCGCCGCCGGAGATCAGGATTTTCTTGCCCGGCTCATCGGCATGATCGAGCAGCAGCACCCGCCGCCCGCGCTGCCCGGCAATCGCCGCGCACATCAGCCCCGCCGCGCCTGCGCCGAGGATGATTGCGTCATAGGAGGTGGGAGTGGTGGGCATTCATCGCGCCCTAGCGCCAGACCCGGCGGGATGGAAGCCATGCCTCCATCCCGCAGGTGCCTAAATCAAAACGCTGGCTGGTTCGCCGGATCGTCCGGATCGCCAAGCGGCGTGGAGATGGTGTGGATGCCGCACTCCACCTTGTCCCAGCCGCGCCAGCGACCGGCACGCGGATCTTCGCCGGGCATCACCTTGCTGGTGCAGGGTTCGCAGCCGATCGAGAGATAGCCCTGCTCCTCCAGCGGATGGCGGGGCAGATCATATTTCGCGAAATAGGCTTCCAGCGCTGCCTTGTCCCAATCGCCCAGCGGATTGATCTTGAGGCGACCATCCTCAATCTCGAAACGCGGCAGGTTCTGGCGCGTGACGGACTGGAAGGCTTTGCGCCCGCTGATCCAGCTATCGAGGCCGCTCTTGGCGCGGGCCAGCGGCTCCACCTTGCGGATTTCGCAGCAGCCATCGGGATCATAGGACCAGCGCAGGCCCTTCTCATCCTTGGCGGCGAGCACCTCGGCATTGGGGGTCACCACCTGACTGTCCGTGAAGCCAAAGCGGTCCATCAGCGTCTCGCGATAATCCAGCGTCTCGGGGAACATCTTGAGCGTATCGACGAACACAACCGGCGTATCGCGGTTGGCCTGCGCCACGAGATGCAGCAGCACCGCGCTCTCCGTGCCGAAGGAGGAGACGACCGCCACCTTGCCCAGGATATTCTCGTTGAGCAGCGTGCTCAGCATCGTCCCGGCATCAACACCGGCGAAGCGCGCGTTCAGAGCGTCAGCTTCGGCTTGCGTCCAGCGCGGGGCAACATCGATCCGGTCGATTGTGCGGAGTGCTTCACCCATGACGTTTCGCCCAGATTGGCGCGACACCGTCGACGGCCTTTTGATAAAAGCCCGGGAAGCGGTTGAGCGCAGCGTCAACAAGCGCGGGATCGAGCGGCTTGTCTGGCGCGAAGCTGTCAAAGCCGCAACGCACCATCG
>CBIHKY010000007.1:0-66879 GCA_966205705.1 uncultured Alphaproteobacteria bacterium | reverse complement strand
TATGGCGCTCCGCTATGGCTGCACCAGGAACACTCCCCACGCCGCTGCATGGCTGGCTCATTCTCGATAAACCGATCGGCCTTGGCTCTACGCAGGGCGTGAGCAAGGTGAAGCGCGCGTTGCGTGACGCGGGGCATGGCAAGTGCAAGGTGGGGCATGGCGGCACGCTGGACCCGCTGGCGACTGGCGTGTTGCCCATTGCTGTGGGTGAGGCGACGAAGCTTGCCGGGCGGATGCTCGATAGCGACAAGATTTATGATTTCACGATCGCGTTCGGAGCGCAGACGGACACGCTCGATCTAGAAGGTGCGGTGATCGCGACATCGGAGACGCGACCGACGCAAGCCGAAGTGGCCGCCGTGCTGCCGCATTTCACAGGCCCAATCGAGCAGGCGCCGCCCGCCTACAGCGCGATCAAGATCGACGGTCAGCGCGCTTATGATCTGGCGCGCGCGGGCGAGGATGTGGAGATGAAGCTGCGCAGCGTCACCATCCATGCGCTCGACATCGCTCCCGGAGCTGGGGAGGGCGTGCTGGAGAGCATCACGCTCACCGCCCATGTCTCCAAGGGCACCTATATTCGCAGCCTCGCGCGGGACATTGCGCTGGCGCTCGGTACGGTCGGCCATGTCACCATGTTGCGGCGGACCAAGGCCGGGCCGTTTACGCTGGAACAGGCGATTGGGCTGGACATTCTGGACGATGCTGTTAAGTCGCGCGCCATTGCGCAGCTTATGTTGCCATTGACGGTGGGGCTGGACGACATCCCGGCTCTGCACGTCACCCCGGATCAGGCAATGGCTTTAAAGCAAGGCCGGACCTTGGCTGGGGACCCTCGCAAACAGGGGCAAATGCTGGCGATGCTGGGCGAAACGCCTGTCGCGCTGGTGGAGGCTTTCGGCCCGGATATCCGGGTCGTGCGAGGTTTCAATCTCTGATTTAGAAAGGAATGGACGATGTCGATCTCTGCCGAGCGTAAAGAAGCGCTGATCAACGAAAATGCCCAGACGACGGGCGACACCGGTTCTCCGGAAGTTCAGGTTGCGATCCTCACGGAGCGCATTACGAACCTGACCGAGCATTTCAAGACGCACCACAAGGATAATCATAGCCGTCGCGGCCTGCTGATGCTGGTCAACAAGCGTCGCTCGCTGCTCGATTATCTGAAGAAGAAGGATGAGGCGCGCTACACCGCACTCATCGCGAAGCTCGGTCTTCGCAAGTAATTTCGAGACGGCCCCCTCGTGGGGCCGTTTCTGCATTCAGGCTCCTGCCCCAAAGACGCGCAGGGCCATGAAATGGGCAATCCCGCAATTCGGCGGGTGCGCCTCCTTAAGGAGCGACACACGCTCCGCAGCCGCTGTGGGCCGGCCTTAGCCCGCAATAGCAAGCCCCGCTGCGCAATAGGGCGTCGCGGGTGGAAGGAAATTTGATGTTTGATGTAAAGACAGTTGAAATCGAGTGGGGCGGAAAGACCCTCAAACTCGAAACGGGCCGTGTTGCCCGTCAGGCCAATGGCGCGGTTGTCGCGACCTATGGTGAAACGGTTGTGCTGTGCGCTGTCACCGCCGCCAAATCGGTAAAGGAAGGGCAGGATTTCTTCCCGCTCACCGTCCATTATCAGGAAAAATTCTCGGCTGCTGGGCGCATTCCCGGCGGCTTCTTCAAGCGTGAGCGCGGCGCGACCGAGAAGGAAACGCTCGTTTCCCGTCTCATCGATCGCCCGGTGCGCCCGCTGTTCCCAGAGGGTTTCTACAACGAGATCAACGTGATCGCGCAGGTTCTCTCCTATGATGGCGAGACTGAGCCGGACATTCTGGCAATGGTTGCAGCATCGGCTGCCCTCACCATCTCCGGCCTGCCTTTCATGGGCCCGATCGCCGCTGCGCGCGTCGGTTACAAGGATGGCGAATATCAGCTCAACCCGAGCATGGACGAAGTGAAGACGGGCGAGCTTGATCTCGTCGTCGCCGCAACCGGTACGGCCGTGATGATGGTGGAATCGGAAGCCAAGGAGCTTTCCGAGGAAGTCATGCTGGGCGGCGTGATGTTCGCGCACAAGGAAATCCGCAAGGTTATCGATGCGATCATCAAGCTCGCTGAGAAGGCCGCCAAGGAGCCATGGGACGTTGACCTGGGCACCGGCAATGCCGACCTGAAGGCCAAGCTCAAGAAGCTGATCGGCACCGACATCGCAGCAGCCTATAAGCTGACCGACAAGTCGGCTCGCTCGAACGCCCTGAATGCAGCGCGTGACAAGGCGAAGGCCAGCTTCATCGAGCAGGGTCTGGACGCACAGTCGGTCATGGCAGGCATCAAGCTCGTCAAGAAGATCGAAGCTGACATCGTTCGCACGGCGATCCTCAAGGATGGTCAGCGCATCGATGGTCGCACGACCACGCAGATCCGTCCGATCGAGGCGATGGTTGGCTTCCTGCCGCGCACGCATGGTTCGGCGCTGTTCACACGTGGCGAAACGCAGTCTATCTGCACGACCACGCTGGGCACCAAAGATAGCGAGCAGATGATCGACGGCCTGACCGGGCTTTCGTATGAAAACTTCATGCTGCACTATAACTTCCCGCCCTATTCGGTCGGTGAAGTGGGCCGCTTCGGTGCGCCGGGTCGTCGTGAAGTGGGTCATGGCAAGCTGGCATGGCGTGCGCTGCACCCTGTGCTGCCAAGCAAGGACGAGTTCCCTTACACGATCCGTGTGCTGAGCGACATCACCGAGTCCAACGGCTCCTCCTCGATGGCAACCGTCTGCGGCGGTTCGCTCTCGATGATGGACGCTGGTGTGCCGCTGAAACGCCCGGTTTCCGGCATCGCGATGGGTCTGATCCTGGAAGGCGACGACTTCACGGTCCTCTCCGACATTCTGGGTGATGAAGATCATCTGGGCGACATGGACTTCAAGGTTGCAGGCACGTCTGAAGGCATCACCACGATGCAGATGGACATCAAGGTTGCCGGCATCACCGAGGCGATCATGACGCAGGCACTGGCACAGGCCAAGGAAGGCCGTGCGCACATCCTGGCCGAGATGGCCAAGTCGCTCGACAGCACCCGCACAGAGCTCTCCGCGCACGCACCGCGCATCGAGACATTGCAGATCGACAAGTCGAAGATCCGTGAAGTTATCGGCACGGGCGGCAAGGTCATCCGCGAGATCGTGGCTGAGACCGGCGCCAAGGTGGACATTGACGATGAGGGCCTGATCAAGATCAGCTCGTCCGACGTGGCGCAGATCGAGGCGGCGCGTAAGTGGATCCTCGGCATCACGCAGGAAGCGGAAGTCGGCAAGGTCTATGACGGCAAGGTCGTCAACATGGTCGATTTCGGTGCATTCGTGAACTTCATGGGTGGCAAGGACGGTCTCGTCCATGTCTCCGAGATCCGCAATGAGCGGGTCGAGAAGGTCGCGGACGTTCTGAAGGAAGGCCAGGAAGTAAAGGTCAAGGTTCTCGAGATCGATCCGCGTGGCAAGGTTCGCCTCTCCATGCGCGTTGTCGATCAGGAAACCGGCGCTGAGCTGGAGGACACCCGTCCTGCACGCGAAGCCCGCGAGCCCCGGTCTGACCGTGGTGATCGCGGCGGCGCTGGCCGTGGTGGTGACCGTGGCGATCGCGGCCCCCGCCGTGACCGTGGTGGTGAGCGCAGCGGTGGTGGCGAGCGTGGCCCACGTCGCGAGCGTTCAGAAGGCAATGACGATGGCCCGGCGCCAGAGTTCGCGCCTGCGTTTCTGAAGCGCGACGACGACTGAAACCTTCATGCGGGCACCGTGCCATGGTCTTCGGACTGAGGGCAGGGGCGCCCCATCATGAAACGGAAGAGAGGCCTCGCAGCGATGCGGGGCCTTTTTTCGTTGGACGCGCCATCCCCACTATCGAGCATATCGGTGTTATCACGGCTTGCCGTCACAGGGTTCCTCGCCCCTAATCGCGCCTAATGTTCTGTTCCGGCAGCACAGCCTTCCGCTTTGCAGGATGCCGCTCATGATGCCTGAAGACTTTGCCGAGAAACTGCGCTTCCACCGCGCAGCCGATCTGCTTCGTCAGGCGGCAGAGGCGATCAACGCTGCCAAGCTGCTGCTGGAAAAAGGTGGGCGCGCTGATTTCTCCGCGACGCTGCTGGCATGGGAAGCGGCTGCCGGGGAGCAGGGCGTCACGACGGTGCGACGGGTCGCTGCCGGGCATGACGAGCTGGTTGAGCGGTTGCACTTGAAGCTCGGCCTCATCGGCCCGGCTTGTGCGCGGGTGTTCCTGAGGCTGATCGAGGAGCCGGATCAGCTCGTGCCGATTGGAGAACTGGCCCGCGCCGCGGGCATCAGGTCGGCCTCCAACCGCGTCATCAAAGTCTATATCTGTCGCTTGCGGCGGGCTCTGGCGGCGCGCCATATTCCAGGCGCTGCGATCGAAACCGGCGCTCGCGGCTATAGTCTCAGAGCCGCCCTGTTTCCCGGATTACGCGACTTGTTGATGGATGAACGGCCCATTGAACGTCGCGAAAATGGGTAGGTTTCACCACGGTTGGCAATCACGATGTTTCCCCCCTGCAATCGTCCCACATCAGCGCAGGGTTCACATGAGGCACAGGCGGAAGCGATTGAATCAAAACGGGACATGTGGAGCATTTTCAACCGCTAAGCCCTGATGTTTAGCGTCCTTTGCTGTTGACTTGCCGAGCGCGTCGGACGCACAACGCGCGGCATAAATGAGAACATCACCATTTTGCGGGAAAGCCAATAATGGCTTCGAAGCTAAGCCGGGGTCGCACCTAATGTCTAAGATATGCATCATGACGCTGCTTGCGTTTCACACAGACCATATGCCTAGTCTCAACGGCTGAGCAGTCATGCGCTACGCCCATGAGCAGCACCATGCTCCGCTCGGTTCGGAGTTTGGGCTGTCTTCGTCAGGCCGCGAAGGCCTGCGCCCCGCTGCTGTGGATGCGCACGCACGAGGCGCTGCCTCGCAGGACCTGCTGTTGATCAAAGCCCGGCATATTTTGGATCTCGTTGAGCAGCGTGATCGGCATTTTTTCCAACATCCACTCATGGCTGATCGTGCGATGGGCGTGATGCTCTCGATATTCCTCGCCGAATTCTCGTCGGTTTCAAAGGGGGGAGCCGCGCCCGAACGCGCCGCTCCCGGTCACTCGCAGGATAAGCAGGATGTCATCGCCTCGCTGCTCGATGCTGGTTTGATTGAAGCCCCTGTTGGCGATGCACAGGATAGGAAGCTTGCGCTGACTCCACTTGGCGCTGGCAGGATGCGGAGCTTCATCAGCGCCTATCCTGAGCATGCATGAGCGCGTCTCCACCATGCGGCAGACCAGCAGCAGGGGCCATGAGGCCATCAGCTTCTGGCCGCCGCGCGCAGCATCACGCTCTGTCCATCGGTTACGGGACATGCGCCGTCACGCCATACCCGCTAGAGGCCCTGCAAATGCCGATGGCACATCGCTGGACGGACGCACCTTCTTCGCATCCGGCAACCGGGCGTACCAAAATCAAAAAAGGTTCATTGTCGTGTCGAATATAGTGCGAAACGGTTTCTCGCCGAGAGGCGAAGGACCGGCGGTCGCTCCCGTTTCGGGATCGCGGTCGGACGCCAGGCTTGAGGCCAAGGCTGTCAATATGCACATGCTCGGCCGTTTGCGCAGCAAGCATTTCTACGCACCCGTCATGGCCGATAGCGCCATGAACGTGATGCTCTCGTTATTCGTTGGTGAATTGCAGTCCAGCAAGGTGAGCGACACGGCCCTGGCCGTGGGCAATATGCTCAGCCCGCAAGAGGTGGACGCCTTCATCGACAACCTAGTCCAAGCGGGACTGGCCGTCGTGAAGGGTGAAGAACCCGAGCGGCGGACAGTCGGGTTAACGCCCCTCGGGTCCGCGCGGATGCGAAGCTTCGTCAGCGACTACCCGGAAGTTTGACGACTTCGTAAGGTCGACGCACCGTCAGCACCTGTGTTGCCATCCCCCACGCTGGCAGCGCGCTCATGGTTCTGGCGGTGCGTTGGCCGATCTCTGCTTGCAAAGCAGGCTGCGCCGTTGCCCCCTCCCACATCAAGGCAGCGGCGCAGTTTTTTGCTCGCGAGGGCAGACTGAAAGCGTGATGGGCCAGGCCCTTGCGTTCATCGCGCGTTAAAATGCGATCGCGCTCCTGCGCATGATGTTTCGCGTATATCATGAGGGCAAGCGCTCAGCCGCATCATTCGCTTGGCGAGGCCCAATTGCTCGGTTAAGAGGCTGCCCATGAACCTTCCCAAGATGCGCCGTGGCTCCGTGCTGGTGGCCAGCCTCATTCCCTTCGTCTTGCTCGCTGGTTGCGGAGGCAAGCAGAACAAGGCGGACACGCAATATGTCGCGCGTGACGTCAGCACGCTCTACATGGCGGGGCAGCAACGCCTTGATCGCGGGCGTTTTGCTGAGGCTGCCGCGCTGTTCGACGAGGTTGAGCGCCAGCATCCCTATTCGCCCTGGGCGCGCCGCGCACAGCTGATGAGCGCGTTCAGCTATTATGGCGCACGCGATTATCGCAAGTCGATCCAGTCCTCGCAGCGCTTCCTCTCGATTCACCCCGGCAACCGGGATGCGCCTTATGCTTATTATCTGATCGCGCTTTGCTATTATGAGCAGATCAGTGACGTGACGCGCGACCAGAAGCTGACCGTGCAAGCGCTGGATTCGCTGAGCGAGTTGGTGCGCCGCTATCCCGATTCGCGCTATGCGGCTGACGCACGGCTCAAGCTCGACCTTGTGAATGACCATCTGGCCGGCAAGGATATGGAAGTTGGCCGCTTCTATCAGCGCCGCCGCGAGTGGATCGCCGCCACGATGCGCTTCCGTCAGGTCATCGAGAAATATCAGAGCACCAGCCACACGCCTGAGGCGCTGCATCGTCTGGTCGAGAGCTATCTCTCGATCGGCATGGTGGAAGAAGCCAAGCGCGCCGCTGCCGTGTTGCAGAAAAACTATCCGGATTCGTCCTGGTATGAGCGTTCTTACCGCTTGATGCGTGAGCACGCGCCGAACGCTTAATCCGATCTGCAACCCGCGCCAAAACAGGTGGGCGCAAATTGCCGATCGCAGGTGACAGCATGGGGCGGGATGCACTAACTTAGGGCCAAACATGCTGAACGGCCTTTCCATTCGTAACATCGTCCTGATCGAGGCGCTCGATCTCGCCTTCGAGCGCGGCTTGACCGTGCTCACGGGTGAGACGGGTGCTGGCAAGTCGATCCTGCTTGATGCTTTGGGCCTCGCGCTCGGCATGCGCGCCGATAGCGGGCTGGTGCGGGCAGGGGCCGATCAGGCGAGCGTGACGGCAAGCTTTGATGCGCCCCGGGCAGGCAGTGCCTTGAGCGCCATGCTGGCCGAGAATGACATTGCGCAGGAGCCGGGCGAGCCATTGCTCATCCGCCGCACGCTCAAGGCCGATGGCGGCAGCCGCGCTTTCCTCAATGATCAGCCCTGTTCCGCGGCGCTGCTGCGCGATGTCGGCGCTTATCTGGTGGAGATTCATGGCCAGCATGATGAGCGTGGCCTCATCAATCCGCGCGGCCATATGGATTTGCTCGATGCTTTTGGCGGCCTGGATAGTGCCGCTGTGCGCGCGGCGCATGGCCACTGGCAGACGGCGCAGGCCGATCTGGCGACAGCGCGCGAGACGCTGGAGACTGCGGCGAAGGAGCGAGACTATCTCGCCCACGCCGTTGCGGAGCTGAAGACCTTTGCCCCGGAGACGGGCGAGGAGGAGACGCTGGCGACCGAGCGGGCAGACATGCAGAAGGGCGCGCGGCTCACCGAGGACATGGCCGTACTGGAGGAACTACTCGGCGGATCGGATGGCGCGCTGGCCAGGCTTCGGCAGGCCGCGCGGCGGCTCGACCGGATTGGCGAAGAGCATGAGTATCTGGCCAGCGCTCTTGCTGCGTTCGACCGCGCCGTGATCGAAGCGAGCGAAGCCGAGGAGCATCTGAGCCGCGCGAGCGAGGCGCTAGCGGTGGACCCGGCCCGGCTCGACGCCATCGAGACGCGCCTGTTCGATCTGCGTGGCCTCGCCCGCAAGCATCAGGTCGTGGCGGATGATCTGGCGGCTCTGGCGGCGCAGATGAGCGAGCAGCTTGCGCGCATCGACGCGGGCGAGGCGGGGCTGGCTGATCTTGAGGCGCGGGTGCGGACGACGCGCACGGCCTATGAGGCGGCAGCGCAGGCCCTGAGCGATGCGCGCAAGGCAGCAGCCGCGCGGCTCGACAAGGCGATGGCGGGTGAACTGGCGCCGCTCAAGCTGGATGCCGCGCGCTTCCGCACCGATGTCGAGCAGCTGCCAGAGGGGCAATGGCGCGCGAGCGGGCGGGACCGGGTGGAGTTCATGATCTCCACCAACCCCGGCGCGCCTTTTGCCCCGCTCACCAAGATTGCGAGCGGTGGCGAGCTCTCCCGCTTCATCCTCGCGCTCAAGGTCGCTCTGGCGGCGCAGGGCAGCGCGGGCACGATGATTTTCGACGAGATTGATCGCGGTGTCGGCGGCGCTGTGGCGGGTGCGATCGGCGAGCGGCTGGCGCGGCTGGCTGGCGATGCGCAGGTGATTGTGGTGACGCACTCGCCGCAGGTCGGCGCGCGTGGGGGTAGTCATTTGCTGATCGCGAAATCATCGGAGGGGACGATTACGCGGACTGGGGTGCGTCCATTGGACGAGGCAGAGCGTCGGGAGGAGATCGCGCGGATGCTGTCAGGCGCTGAGATTACCGATGAGGCGCGGGCGCAGGCCGGGCGGTTGCTGGAGGGGGTTTGAGCGGGGTGTCTGATTTGATCGCCGGCTATGGAGCCTTCGTTGCGACCATCCTCGCTTTCGTTCAAATGCAAGAATGGCGAACTAAAAGAAAAATCATTTCAATAAATTATACACAATATTATTCTGGCAGCGATTCCGCCCTTCTGATTACGGTCAGTAATCGCGGCGACAGGCCCATTCAAATGGATTTTATAGGAATTTGCGCTTTCCAGCGAAGAGGCGTTAGGTTCTGGCTTTGGGATGACGTATCCGCAAAATCACTTTCAAAAATGAAGCGACGTGATCCGTTAATTGGCGAAGGAGTGATTGACGGGGAAGCAATCAATCCCGGGCAGATGGTCTATGGCGTCGCCAATATTGCGGAGTTCAGAAGCCTTTCTACCCCTCCTTCGAGCTATGAGGTGGTACGGAACATTCGCTATGGGTTGATTTTGGAGCACTCGATGTCTGACAAGCCGTTGAGGCGGCTGTTCAAAATCGACTTTGGCTAAAACTAACCCCATCCGGCCGAAGTATAATGCGATTTGATGGCCCGTCGCCCCATGACAATCACAGAATTTCTGCTATCGAACCCGCTGAACTTCAGATTAACACTCCACCCATTCTGTATGTGGGTGACTGCGACAACGTCCCATCCGGTGTATGCTCGTCGTTCATAGCTCAAATAGTTTGACGCTTGCGGCCGTTCCTTACTGCATGCGACGTACGAGAAGGTGATGTCGTGATGGATCCCACCACAGTCTCAGAAGCCGAAGCCGCCAACCGCCTCATGCGTCTGGCGCGGGAGATCGCGAAGCACAACCGCGCCTACCATGCCGATGATGCGCCGCAGATCAGCGACGCTGCCTTCGACGCCCTTGTGCGAGAGAACAATGCGCTGGAAGCCGCCTTTCCGCATCTGATCCGCGCTGATAGCCCCAACCGCCAGGTAGGCGCCTCCGTCGCGGCGTCCGCACTGGCCAAGATCACCCATGCCAAGCGCATGATGAGCCTCGACAATGCCTTTGCCGATGAGGATGTTGTAGAGTTCGCCGCGCGCGTGCGGCGCTATCTGGCGCTTCCTGAGGATGCGCCCTTAGCGATGACGGCAGAGGACAAGATCGACGGGCTGTCACTCTCCATCCGCTATGAGAACCGCCAACTCGTGCAGGCTGCTACGCGTGGCGATGGTCAGGTGGGCGAGGATGTTACCCCCAATGTCAAATATATAGCTGATATTCCTCAGACCTTGCCGCAGGATGCGCCGGACCTGTTCGAGGTGCGTGGTGAAGTCTATATGGCGAAGGAGGCCTTCCTCGCTCTGAACGGTCGGTTGATGCGCGAAGCGCAGGCCATCGCGGAAGGGCGCGGCGAGGCTTTCGATCCCGAGAGCGTTCGCCAGTTCGCCAATCCGCGCAATGCCGCCGCCGGATCGCTGCGGCAGAAGGATGCGAGCGTCACCGCGAGCCGTCCGCTGCGCTTCCTCGCGCATGGCTGGGGCATGGTTTCCGCGCTCCCTGCCGAGACGCAATTTGGTGTGATGAAGGCCATCGAGAGCTGGGGCATTCCGGTCTCACCGCAGTTGGTGCTGTGCGAGGATGCGTCCGCGATGCTCGCTCATTATCGCGCGATCCAGCAGCAGCGCGCGGACCTGCCTTACGATATTGACGGCGTGGTTTATAAAGTGGACCGGCTCGATCTGCAGGAGCGGCTGGGCTTTGTCGCCAAGGCGCCGCGCTGGGCGATCGCGCATAAATTTCCGGCCGAGCAGGCCGAGACGACATTGGAATCCATCGACATTCAGGTGGGGCGCACGGGCAAGTTGACCCCCGTGGGGCGCCTCAAGCCAGTCACCGTGGGCGGCGTGGTCGTTTCCAATGTCACGCTGCATAATCGCGATGAGATTGCCCGGCTGGGCGTGCGTCCGGGCGACCGCGTCATCATCCAGCGCGCGGGCGATGTAATTCCGCAAGTCGTGGACAATCTGACCCGCGAGGATGAGCGACCCGCCTTTGCCTTCCCGGATCATTGCCCGGAATGCGGCAGCGAGGCCGTTGCGGAAGAGGGCGAGGTGGATGTGCGCTGCACGGCGGGGCTCATTTGCCCGGCGCAGCGCATCGAGCGGCTCAACCATTTCGTCAGCCGTGGCGCGCTGGATATCGATGGGCTGGGCGACAAAAGCATCCGCGAGGTTTTCTCGCTCGGCTGGCTGGAGCATGGCCCCGCCGACATCTTCCGGCTGAAGCAGCATCGCGAGGCGCTGCTGGGCCGTGAAGGCTGGAAGGAAAAGTCAGTCGATAACCTGTTGCAGGCAATCGAGAATAAGCGCGCATTCGATGCGGCGCGAATGCTGTTTGGGCTGGGTATCCGTCATGTCGGCGCGGTGACGGCGCGTGATCTGATGAAGGCCTTCACCACGCTCCCCGCTCTGCGCGAAACGGCGCAAGCGGCGCATGAAGGGGATGAGGCGGCCAAGGCGCGGTTGATTGCGATTGACGGGATTGGCGGCGCGGTGGTCGAGGCGCTGGGCGACTTCTTCCATGAGGATCATAACAAGGCGATCTGGGATGATCTGCTCGGGCAGGTCTCGCCGCCGCCCTATGTGGTGGAGGTGAAGGCCAGCGCCGTCTCCGGCAAAACGATCGTGTTTACCGGTAAGCTCGAAACGATGAGTCGCGATGAAGCAAAGGCCCAAGCTGAGGCGCTGGGTGCACGCGCGGCAGGCACGGTGAGCGCGGCGACCGATCTGGTGGTGGCGGGGCCGGGGGCTGGCTCCAAGCTCAAAAAGGCTGCCGAGCTTGGCATTGAGGTGATCGACGAGGCGGCTTGGGCGGAGATTGTGAAGAGCGCCTGAGTATCAGCGGGCAGGGCACGCCTGCCACGCCGACAATTTAAGGGTCAGCTCAAATCAGGCTGGCCTTGTAGAGCGTCATCAACGCGCTCCAGGCCTTTTCGGCTGAAGCTTGATCATAGGCCTGGCTGCCCGGCACGCACCAGCCATGGTCGGCGGGATAGACTTCGACAACAGCCTGCTTGCCCGCCGCGCTGAAGGCTTTTTTCAGCACGTCCTTGGCCTCAGGCTCCTTCGCGTCATCATTTTGAGCGACGGCCACCAGCCATGCGGCTTGGGTCTTGGGGATCAGCAAATGCGGGCTGCTCGGCTGATCTGTCACGAGTCCGCCACCGTGGAAGCTGCCCACTGCGCCGATACGGCCCGGCACGGCAGCGGCGGTGCGGAAGGAGAGCGGTCCACCCATGCAATAGCCCTGCACGCCTGCTTTCTTGCGCTTGTCCGTTTGTGGCTGCGCATCGAGGAAGGCGAGATAGGCCGTCGCATCGCTATCCGCACCGGCATCGGTGATGAGGCCGCGATAACCGAACAGCCTCTTGCGTGACTCCGGATCGTTGAAGTTGAACGCGCCGTCGATAACCGGCGCCTTGAGGCTGCGATAAAACGGATTGGGCACCAGCACGACATAGCCCTCAGCGGCCAGACGACGCCCCATCTCGCGGAACACGGGCCGTAGCCCCATGATATCCGCCCACACTAGCACGGCAGGCCATGGGCCTTTGCCTGAGGGATGGAAAAGGGCGGCATCCGCCATGCCATCGGGCGTCTTGATGCTGACATCGCGCTCGACAACATTGGCGGCAGCAGCGCGCGCTGCGGCGGAGGTCGCCAGCCCGGCTATCACGCCTGTCGCCATGAACGTCCGGCGCGTGACGCTCCAATCCTCAACAAGGCCCTGATGGATATCATTGTCGCACATCGTCCAGCTCTCCGATCGATCCCTATTGGGCGATGGTCTCTGTAACGGGCGCATGTGTCAATGGCGGCTGATCAGATGCTGCCAAAGCCCGGCGCTTCGCCCACATCGCCAACGCGCCAGCGCGGCGGGCGACGCCAGCCAAAGCGGTGGCGCTTGCGCAGATGGAGCGTCGGCCACTCGCCATCGCCATTCTGGCTTATCAGCAACAGGCCTTGCGCGCGATAGGCCGCCTTCACGCGCTCCGCCTGCGTATCCAGCAAGCCAGCGAGAATGAGCGATCCACCCTGCGCAAGCTGAGCGGACAGCGCTGGAGCGAGCTCGATCAGTGGCCCGGCCAGAATATTGGCAATGATGAGATCATAAGGCGCAAGGCCAATGATGAGCGGATGCTCAATGCCAGCCGCCGCGACCAATTGCACCTCGCCAGCGCCACCACCAAGCGGCACAGCGTTCAGCACGGCATTCTCAGCCGAAACGTCGACCGCGACCGGGTCAATATCCGAGGCGAGCACATGCGCATTGGGCCACAGGCTGCGCGCGGCGAAAGCGAGGAGCCCGGTGCCGGTGCCAATGTCCGCAATATTGCCGAATCGATGGCCGCGCTCGTGGAGCGCCGCCAATGTCAGCAGGCAGCCATGCGTGGTCTCATGCTGGCCCGTGCCAAAGGCCTGGCTCGCAGGAATGGTGAAATTGGTGAAGCCGGGGCGGGGCGCGTCGTTCACATCGTTGGAGACGTGGAATGGTCCTGCCGTGATAGGGTCCAGCCCCGCCTGACTCTGCGTGACCCAGTCCGTGTCCGGCACCGGCCCAAGCTCATAGGGCGATTTGGCGCCATCGGGCAGCAGCGAGCGGATATATTTGATCGCCGATTTCTCGGGTTCGCCCTCGAAAATGATGTCCAGCTGCCACTCGTCCGGCCGCGCCTCATTGGGCTCGCTGGCGAGGATCGCGGGCGGTGATGGCCAATCGACGAACAGCAGTTCCGCATCCAGCTGAAACTGGTCAGCGGTCGCCCGCGAACAGGGGATCGTCATTTGCCATGCCGTCACGGCAGGCGGGGCGGGCTTTGGAGAGCGCTTGGGCATAGGCCCTGCGCTTAGCCGATTTATGCGGCCTGTGGAGAAAGAAAACCGGCGATGGAGAGAGAAAGCGGATCAGCTTGCAATACGTAGATCTGGCGCCTGCGGGCCATCGATGCCCACCGACTGGACAAGATCGAGCGACCGCGTCCGCAAGCTGCCCAGATGATTGCGCACGGCGATGAAGCCGCGCTCCAGATCGTCAATTTCGGATGCGACGATCTCGGTATCCTGACGGATTGCCGATATGTTCGATGACATCGAATCGGCAGCCAGCGCGGTTTCATCCACGGCGGCGGTGATCATGGTCACGGTCTGGGATTGCGCATCCATAGCGCTGCGGATTCGCATGCCCATCGTCTGCACTTCCAGCACCGTCTCGCGGATGCGCTCATTGGTGTCCACCGTCTGGCGGGTGGCGTTCTGGATCGCGGCGATCTTGCGGGCGATATCGTCGGTCGCATGCGCCGTCTGGCTGGCGAGCGATTTCACCTCCTGCGCCACGACGGCAAAGCCACGCCCCGCATCGCCTGCGCGCGCAGCTTCGATCGTGGCATTGAGGGCGAGAAGGTTCGTCTGGCCCGCAATGTCGCGGATAAGGCCCAAGATGGACTCGATCGATTGGGCATGATCGGAAAGGGCTGCGGACATGGTCACGGCTTCACCGGCCTGCTGGGAAGCAAGCGATGCCACCTCTGCCGCCTGATCCACTTCCGTTCGGGCTGCTTCGATCGCGCGAATCAGGCCGGAGCTGGTGTGCGCAGCTTCGCGCATGGCGATGGCGGATTGTTCGGCTGCGGCGGCTACTTCGGATGCCTTGTCCAGCATGCCGCGTGTTGCATTGGATGCTTCGCGGGCCTGTTCGCGTAGTCGCTCACCAAGCGTGGCCGCGCTATCGATCTGCGTAGTGAGCAGGGTGGAAAACTCCTGCCGTTGATGGTCTCGCTTGATCTGATCCTGCGCGCGGATCCAGTCGGCGTAGACGGCGCAGCATTGCTCGACCTGCACGAGCGAGATAAACCGCATGGCGGCGAGCAGATCGGACCGCTCATCCCGGTCCAGCACCACATCGATCAATATGTCGCGCACCTTGTCGACCACCCGGTTGATGATGACGATATGCGTGCGGATCGATAGCCCGCGTGACAGGGAATCGAGCAGAAACGCTCGGGATTCCGCGCCCCAGGCCTCGCCCGCGAAATCGCCGAGCAATAGCCGATGGAAGATGCGGGCATGGTTACGCAGCCCTTCCATCTCGGCAGTGCTGCGACTGCTGCTGCCAAGGCGTGACATATAGGTCTCGAACGATATGTCGCCCAGTTCATCCATCCGGTCCCCCAACCGCTCGAGAATGCGACGGCCAAAGCCGGGCAGCGTCCCTTGAGGATCGAAATCCCAGAGGCGTTCGGCCATCGAAATCGTGTCGCTCTGCATGGAGATCATTGGTCCGGCCCCGTTTCCGGCAGACTGCCGGCTCACCTATCAGACAGCGACATAATCCCAGATCGTTAACCACGCGCTAATGAGGGGCAGATCGGGCGAGGCTTGAATTGCTTGGGAGGAACGGTCAGCGAGCGTTTGCAGTGCGGCATCTTTGCGTTAAAGGGGCGGCATTCATTCACGATCAGGGTCGCTCGACATGGCGCAGTCCCGGCCAAGGCCGCTTTCTCCCCATCTCTCCATCTGGCGGTGGGGTCCACATATGTTGATCTCGATCCTGCATCGCGCAACCGGTAGTGGAATGGCTATTTTTGGCGGCCTCGGCCTCACCTGGTGGCTCTATGCCATCGCCAACGGCCCGGCATCCTATGCCAATTTCCAATATTATCTGTGGGAAGCCGATGCTGGCGACATGGCGGGTCTCGCCGCTAACGTCTTTTGCCGCGTCGTACTGGTGGGCCTGAGCTGGGCCTTCTTCCAGCATTTCTTCTCTGGCTTGCGGCACCTCGTGCTGGATATGGGCGCGGGCTATGAGCTGCAGACGAACAAGCGCTGGGCCATGGTGGTGATGATCGCTGCGTTGATCGCGACCATCGCTTTCTGGGCATATATTCTTGCAGGAAAGGTTTCCTGATGGGTAACGGAACGAACATCGGTCGCGTTCGCGGGCTGGGCTCGGCTAAGGGCGGCACGCATCACTGGACCGCACAGCGCTTCACGGCGATCGGAAATGCGCTGCTCGTCACGTGGCTGGTCGCCAGCATCGCGATGCTGCCATCTTATGATTATGCGTCGGTCAGCGGCTGGCTCTCCCAGCCCATCGTTGCGGTGCCGATGATGTTGATGGTCATCAACCTCTTCTACCACATCCGCCTTGGCCTTCAGGTGGTGCTCGAGGATTATGTGCATGAGGAAGGCCTCAAATTCGCCACGCTCGTCATTCTTAACTTTTACGTGATCGGCTGCGCTGCTGTCAGCCTGTTCTCGGTCGCGAAAATCGCTTTTGCCGGAGGGGCGCTCTGACATGCCCGAAGCTTACAAGATCATAGATCATACATATGACGCCGTTGTCGTGGGTGCGGGCGGCTCTGGCCTGCGCGCGACGATGGGCATTGCCGAAACTGGCCTCAAGACGGCCTGCATCACCAAGCTCTTCCCAACGCGCAGCCACACGGTTGCCGCGCAGGGCGGCATTGCGGCCAGCCTTGGCAATATGGGGCCGGATCACTGGACCTGGCACATGTATGACACCGTGAAGGGGTCTGACTGGCTGGGCGATCAGGACGCGATTGAATATCTCTGCCGTGAGGCGCCTGCTGCGGTTTATGAGCTGGAGCATGCTGGCGTGCCGTTCAGCCGCACCGAAGAGGGCAAGATTTATCAGCGCCCCTTTGGCGGCATGATGCAGAATATGGGTGAAGGCCCGCCAGCACAGCGCACCTGCGCCGCGGCGGATCGCACCGGTCATGCCATGCTTCACGCTTTGTATCAGCAGAGCCTGAAATATGACGCGGACTTCTTCATCGAATATTTCGCGCTCGATCTCATCATGGAAGATGGCCAGTGCCGTGGTGTGATCGCCATGTGCATGGAAGATGGCTCGATCCATCGCTTCCGCTCTCATGCGGTTGTGCTGGCAACAGGTGGTTATGGCCGCTGCTATTTCTCCGCAACGAGCGCGCATAGCTGCACCGGTGACGGCGGCGGCATGGTGCTGCGTGCGGGGCTTCCGCTGCAGGATATGGAGTTCGTCCAGTTCCACCCGACCGGCATCTATGGTGCTGGCGTGCTCATCACTGAGGGTGCGCGCGGCGAGGGCGGTTATCTTACCAACTCGGAAGGGGAGCGCTTCATGGAGCGCTACGCCCCATCCGCCAAGGATCTGGCTAGCCGCGACGTGGTTTCCCGCTCAATGGCGATGGAAATTCGCGAAGGGCGCGGCGTCGGCAAGAATAAAGATCATATCCACCTCCACCTCGATCATATCGATCCCAAAGTGCTGCACGAGCGTCTGCCCGGCATCACCGAAACGGGCAAGATTTTCGCAGGCGTGGACTTGACGCGTCAGCCGCTGCCGGTGGTGCCGACTGTTCATTATAATATGGGCGGCATCCCGACCAATTATCATGGCGAAGTCGTGACGCTGAGGGACGGCAACCCCGATTCAGTCGTGCCGGGCCTGTTCGCGGTCGGCGAGGCCGCCTGCGTCTCGGTGCATGGCGCCAATCGCCTTGGCTCGAACAGCCTGATCGATCTGGTCGTGTTTGGCCGCGCGACCGGCAAGCGCATTGCCGAGATCGTGAAGCCCGGTGTGGCGCACAAGCCGCTCGCGGCTGGATCGGAAGAGCTGTCGCTCGCCCGTGTCGATCATTTCCGTCACGCCAAGGGTGGTTCGCCCACAGCTGAAATCCGCCTGAACATGCAGCACACGATGCAGGCACATGCCGCCGTCTTCCGCACGGATGCGCTGATGGCCGAGGGCATCGAGAAGCTTGAGAAGATCTATGCTGGTATGACCGACATCGGCATCAATGATCGTTCGATGATCTGGAACACCGATCTGATCGAGACGCTGGAGCTGGATAATCTGATCAGCCAGGCGCTCTGCACGATCAAGGGCGCCCGCGCCCGTGAGGAAAGCCGCGGCGCGCATATGCACGAAGATTTCCCTGAGCGTGATGACAAGAATTGGATGAAGCACACGATCAGCTGGTTCGATGGCTGGGGCGGCAAGGGCGGCAAGGTGACGCTCGATAGTCGTCCGGTTCACGAATATACACTCACGGACGAGATTGAGTATATTAAGCCGAAGAAGCGCGTTTATTGAGCTGATGGGACCGGCGGCAGAATGTCGCCGGTCTTGTTTGCTCGCTCCATCAACCTCGTCATCCCGGGCCTGACCCGGGATCCCGCTTTCTTAGCTGGGCAAGGACGAGACCTGGCGCAATACCGATAGGTCGCCTGGATTCCTGCGTTCGCAGGAATGACAGTGGGGGCGGGAGTGACGGTAGGGCAGGAATGACGGTGGGGGATGTGGACGCCCACGCCCAGCTGAAACTGAGAGCGGACCAGCCACAGGGCTGATCCGCTATTGTTAGTCACCGGCTGCGGTTGTTTTTGACCCGGTCAATGCCAGTGATGTTGGCAAGCTGGCGCGTCAGCTCATAGCTTGCGAAAGCGTCTGCTTGATGCGGAGTTTCTGCTTCTTGAGGGTAGCCACCAGAAAGGAATCCGGTGCGGGGCGTGTCGTCTCATGTTTCAGCTGCGCCTCTAAGCCGGCGTGCTTGGCATGTAGTGCGGAAACGTGGGTTGAATCCATCATGTCCTCCTTCCATTTCGACAATGGATGGTCAGTAAATCATCGATTGGGCTCCCTGTCTGCGTCTATTTGGTGACGATGCGATGAGGTGACCCCCGTCTTGCGCTGACATGACCGCGCGTTAAACATCGCGATCCGCACAGAGCCGCGTCATTGCGCGCCGCCGCAAGATTCGCTGCAAACCATGTTTCATTGTTGCGTGCGTTGGTCATTGCGGGGGAGGGGCGGCAATGCGATAGGCCCTGCGAGCAATTTGGAGTTCCGAATCGGTGTTGTCGGTGGAAGAAATCGAGCAGCGTCTGGAGCTTCTGCGCTCGGAGCATCGCGATCTGGATTGCGCGATCTTGGCGCTCAGCCAGCTTTCGCAGCCCGATCAGCTTCTCCTTGCCCGCATGAAAAAGCGCAAATTGCGTCTGCGTGACGAGATCGCAACGCTGGAAGACAGCCTCATTCCGGATATCATTGCCTAAGCCTGTTCACCAGCACATGGTTTATTCGAGGTTAATCGACCTGACAGGATTTGCAGTCTGTGGCAGCACGATTGGCATGAACGACTCGGCAAACTTGATGCATCAGTTCGATCGTCGCTTGATCGACAGCCTCTACACCGAAGCGATGGTGCTGGCCGATGAAGCGCGTGGCTTCTTTGATTATCGCGCGGAGGAAAACCGCGCGGCGCTTGGCAAAATCGAGCGGGTGGAGTTTTCCTGTGAATCGCTCAAGGTCACAACGCGGCTGATGCATGTCATCGCGTGGCTGCTCACCCAGCGCGCAATTTTCACTGGTGAACTGTCCGATGCCGTCCGCCATGATCAGCGCTATCGACTTGGTGCCGCAGCGCCATCTCTGGACGGCGCCATCGAGCGCTTCAGCAGCGATATGCTGGCATTGATCGATGCGAGCGAAGATCTTTATGATCGTGTAGCGCGCCTTGAAGATCAGCTGCTCGGCCGCAGCCGCCGCATACCTGGCGGCATTCTGAGCCCCGCGAGAGACCTGCTCGCCCAGCTCGAACGCGCCTTTTAACAAGCGGTCTCGGCGCGATCTGCGCCAGTCTGTGCCTGCCATGCTTCAGATCGCCGAGATTACGGTATGTTGAGTGCGATGCTGCTTGCAGTCGCGTTGCGAAACCATAGACAGGCAATATGCTGCGGCCATCGCCTCCTGGCAGGATAACTTGTCTCGTCTGGCTGGTCGCGCTCGCGATTCCGGCGGGTTTTGTCACGTCATACGCACGTGCTCAGGCTCAAGCTGCACGGCAGGCCGAGGATGCACTCGAACTGGATGATATGCCGGATATCGGGCTGGATTGGCCCGATCTGGCTGCCCCTGCCGCGCCTCTGCCAGAGGCAGAGCCGGAGCTCGTGGATGGCAGCACCCTCCCAGCACAGATCCCGATCATGCCTGTTGAGGGGCAGCCTGTTGATGCTGGCGCGACCGTCACCACACAGGCCGATGCACTGGCCGCGATCGATCCTGCTGCTTCGCTGCGCTATCGCACGACGTTGGATGGACTTGGCGATGCAGGCGATGCCCTGCTGCGCACCCGGTTCGATGCGCTCTCGGCGCTGAAGCAGGCGCAAGGCGATCGTGCGAACATCGCGCAAATCCGCCGACGGGGCGAAAGCGATGTCGAGCTGGTGAACGAGCTGCTGCGCGTGCGTGGCTATTATGAAAGTCGCACGCGGTTGCGGCTGGGCATTGGCTCGGCTGCGGATGCGCTGGTGGATGTGAGCCTCAATGTCAATCCGGGGCAGCGCTATCTGCTTGATGCGGTAGAGGTTTTTGGGCTGGAAGGGGAAAGCCCGCTTGGTGGCGCGCTGCGGCGCTTCTTCGAGGTCAAGGTCGGCGACCCGGCAGATACGGACCTCATTCTGGCGGCTACGGAGAAATTGCGCACCCAGCTGGGGCAGGGCGGATATCCTTTCGCGGATGTGCGCGAGCCGGTGCTGACCGTGGATCATCAGCAGCGCGAGGCGATCCTCAACCTGAATGTGAACACGGGCGGCTTCCGGCGGTTCGGCAACATCATCGTGAATGAGGAAGCGCCGTTCGATGCGCGCCATGTCGGCGTTATCAGCCGCTTTGGGCCGGGCGAAGCCTTCAAGCAAAGCGATGTGACGGACCTTAATCGCGCGATCATCGCCACTGGACTTGTCTCGCAGGTGACGATCACGCCAAAACAGGGCGAGACGAGCGAGACGGTCGATCTCGTCGTCAATATGAGCGCTGCGCCGCCGCGCACCATCTCCGGCCAGATCGGCTACGGCACGGGCGAGGGCGCGCGGATTGAGGCGAGCTGGCAGCACCGCAACTTCTTCCCGCCAGAAGGCGCACTCACGCTGCGCGGCGTTCTGGGCACGCAGGAGCAGAGCCTCGTCGCTGTTCTGCGGCGTAATAATCTTGGGCGACGGGACCGGGCGCTGAATGTCGAGATTGGTGCTGCGAACCTCGATCAGCCCGCTTATGAGGCACTGACAGCAGGCATTAGCGGCAGTTTCGAGCAACATACCAACATCATTTTCCAGAAGGAATGGACCTGGTCCTTCGGCGCTGAGCTGCGCATCAGCGATGAGAGCAGCCTTTACGGCCAGTCAACAGTGCCGGTGCGGCGGACCTATGTGATCGCGGCGCTGCCCACGAGCCTGACCTATGATGACAGCGATGATCTGCTTGATCCGACGAAGGGCTTCCGGCTGGGCGGGCGGCTCTCACCCGAACTCTCGTTGCAGAACGGCGCATTCGGCTATGTGCGTGCGCAGATGGATGCCAGCGCTTACCTTCCGGTGAGCGAGCGGATCACCATTGCCGGGCGGGTGCGCATCGGCACGATCGTGGGTGCGGAGCAAGATCGGATCGCCCCGACGCGGCGCTTCTATGCAGGTGGCGGCGGATCGGTGCGTGGCTATGGCTATCAAGCCATTGGCCCGCGCGATTTGAACAATGATCCCGAGGGTGGGCGCAGCCTTGGTGAGCTTGCCATCGAGGCGCGCATACGGTTTGGCGGGGCCAACCAGTTCGGAATCGTGCCGTTCATCGATGCTGGCACCATCTCATCGCAGGCCTTGCCGACGCTCAGCGAATTGCGGGTCGGTGCGGGATTGGGCTTTCGCTATTATAGCAATTTCGGGCCAATCCGCATCGATGTGGGCACGCCCATCAATCCGCAGCCGGGCGACTCGCGGGTGGGCGTTTATGTCTCGCTGGGGCAGGCCTTCTGATGGCGGACGACATCACGTCAGCGCCGGAGAATCTGGGCCAAGCGATCAAGTCGCGCCGCCGTCCCCGGTGGCGCTCGGGCCTCAGCCTCACGATCATCGTCCTGTTCGTTGCGCTGCTGGTTGGTATTTGGGGCGGCATTCGCTGGATCGACAGCGAGAGCGGGCATCGCTTCTTCATCCGGCAAGTGGAAAATTGGCAGCCACGCTCTGGCCTGCGCATTCGCATCGGCTCTGTCGAGGGACGATTGCTCAAGTCCGTGACGCTGCGTGATGTGCGCTTTCTGGACAAAAAGGGCGAGTTTGGGCGGATCGAGCGGGCCGACCTCAACTGGTATCCGATGGGCTGGCTTTCCAACCGCCTCGATATTGATCGTCTGCATATCCACTCTGCGGACATGTCTCGCATGCCGGAGCTCGTGCCATCGCTGGAACCGCGCGACAGCTTGCTGCCGGGCTTCGATATCCGGCTGGCGGAGTTGCGCATTGATCGCTTCGGCCTAGGCGCAGGCGTGCTTGGCACGCCGCATGTGGTGCGCGCGGTGGGCGATGCGGATATCCGCTCGGGCCGCGCCGTCATCTCGCTGTTGGCCACGGCCCCGCGCACGTCCGATGTGATCCGGCTGGAGCTGGATAGCCGCCCGGATAACAAGAAGTTCGACATCAACGCGGTCGTCGTCGGGCCAGCCAATGGCGTGGTCGTGGGCTTGCTTGGAGCGGATGAACCGGTCGCGCTCAGCATCCGTGGCGATGGCGATTGGAACCGCTGGCGTGGGCGGCTTGCGGTGCTGAAAGGGCGGGCCGTTGCCGCCAATGTCGCGCTGACCGTGGAAGAAGGGCGCTATCGCGCCACTGGCCCGCTGGCGCTGGTCGGTCCGCTCGCGCCGCTCAGGGTGCTGGGTGGGGATCGTGCGCAGATCAGCACGGATATGCGCTTTGACCAGCGCATTCTCTCCGGCACCGGATCGCTGGCCATGCCTGCGGGCCAGATCAGCGCGACGGGCGGCGTGGATTTTGCACGCAATCGCTTTGATGAGTTGCGGCTGGATGCGCGGATCGCGCAGCCGGGTCGCATGGTGCAGGGACTTTCAGGTCAGCCTGTGCAATTGCGCGCGCGCCTTTCCGGCCCATTCAAAAATGCGCAGGTCGGTTATCTGTTGACGTCGGCGCGGTTGCAGCATGGCGCCGTTCAGCTGAAAAATCTGCGGCTTGCTGGCGAGGGGCTGACGGTTGGGCAGCGTGGGCGTTTCCCCATAAGATTGACGGCGCAGTCTCTCTCGCTCGGGCAAAAGGCGATCGACAATCGCTTGCGCAATTTCGTTTTCGACGGCGTGCTGCAGCGCGACGGCAATGCACTGCGCCTTGCGCCGACCGCGGTGCGGGCAAGCGGTTTTTCCGGACAATTGCAGGGTCAGGCCGATCTGGCGAGCGGCGCTTATCTTGGCAATTTGCGCGCTGGCTTTGATGGGCTGGAGCTGCCCGGCCTTGGCAGGCTCGACCTTGATGGCGTGTTGCGGCTCTCCCGCGCGGCCGCTGGCCCGAGCCAGCTTGGCGGCACGGTCCGCGCCGCGATGCGAAGGCTGGACAATCAGTTTTTGCTGGGCTTGGGCGAGGGTCTGCCGGTGCTCACCAGCGATGTTGCGCTCGCGCCTGCGGGCGTTGCCTTGCGCAATCTGCGCTTTGTTGCGCCCGCGCTCACCCTTACTGGTGGCGGTGTGATCGACACGCGCGGGCAATTGAATGTGCAGGGCCGGGGTGAGCATCGCGCCTATGGCCCGGTCGAACTCAAGCTTTCCGGTTCGCCTGGCCGTCCGCAAGTCGACGTGACGCTCGCACGGCCGCTGCCTGCCTTGGGCCTCTCAAATGTGCGCGCTTTGCTGGTGCCGGATAGTGCTGGCTATGACGTGACCGTCGAGGGCGGCTCCATGCTTGGGCCCTTCAAGGCGCTCGGCGCGATCCTGCTGCCACCCGGCGGGCAGGCGGTGATTGCCGTGACGGATCTTGGCGTGAGCAATGTAGTCGTGCGAGGCGACCTTGTGCCCACGCAGGGCGGGCTGTTGGGCACGCTCAACCTCTCCGGACCGGCGCAAGGCCAGATCGCCCTGTCGATGGTCGAGGGCGTGCAGCGCATCGGCTTCGATGTCGATTTGAGCGGCGCCAATTTTGCTGGCTCGCCCGCCATCATCATCAATCGCGGCACGGTGAAGGGGGAGGCGCTGCTCAAGCCCGGCGCGGTCACGATCAATGCGGATGCGCAGGCGCGCGGCTTGCGGGTTGGCGGCGTTCGCATCGGGCGCTTTGCTGGCGCGCTCAAACTGGTGAACGGCGAGGGCTCGGCGACCGTCTCTCTCAGCACACGCAGTGCGCAGCCATTCAGTCTGCAATCGCGCGCCGCGATCACGGCCAATCGTATCGGCATCGATCTGCAAGGCGCCCTCGATGCGCGTTCCTTCAAGCTGGAGCGCACGGCAGTGCTGACACGCGAAGACGATGGCTGGCGGCTCGCCCCGGCGACCTTGCGCATGCAGGGCGGCGGGCTGCGGTTGAGTGGGTTCCTCGGCAGCACGGCCACGCATATCGATGCGCAGTTGCAGGCCATGCCGCTTGCCTTGTTCGATCTTGCGAACAGCGATCTTGGCCTTGGCGGTGCGGTGGATGGCAGCCTGTCCTTCGATTGGCCACGCGGCGGCGAACCGACGGGCCAAATGAACCTGCGCGCGCGGGGCCTCACCCGGTCCGGGCTTGCGCTGAGTTCCGCGCCTATCGACATCGGCATTAATGCAGTGCTGGATAGCCAGCGTCTCGCCGGGCGTGCGGTTGTGGCCAAGGGCGGCACAGTGGTTGGCCGGGCGCAGGCGCTGGTGACGCCGCTTGGTCGTGGATCGCTGAGCGAACGGCTCTTCAATGCCCCGCTCAAAGCGCAATTCCGCTATGCGGGTGATGGCGACACATTATGGCGTCTCACCAATGTCGAAATCATCTCACTCGGCGGCGATTTGCGCGTGAGCGCCACGGCAGGCGGCACGCTTTCGGACCCGCAGATCGAGGGGCTGGTCACGGCACGCGGGGCGCGCATTTCCAGTCCGGTGACGGGCATGGCGCTGACCAATGTGAGCGCCAATGGCGTGTTTAACGGATCGCGCCTGACCATCAATGATCTGAGCGGGCGGACGGGCAGCGGCAAGGTGACCGGCACGGCGAGCTTTGATTTCTCCGCCGAGCGCGGCATCGGGATGGATATCGCGGTGCAGGCCGATCGTGCAGTCGTGCTGGATCGCGATGATGTAGGCGCGACGGTGACGGGGCCACTGAAGATCAGCTCGTCCGGCAATGGCGGGGTCATTTCGGGTGATCTGGATGTGATCGCCAGCCGGTTCATGCTGGGTCGCGCGTCATCCGTGGCGGAAATCCCCCAGATGCGCCTCGTGGAAATCAATCGGTCGGGCGAGGAAGTGGATCGCCCACGCGGTGCGGCGCCCTGGCGGCTCGATATCAAGGCCCGTGTGCCGCGCAATCTGCGCGTCGAGGGGCTGGGGATGCAAAGCGAATGGTCCGCCAATCTCGACATAGCCGGGCTGGTGACCGCGCCTGCCTTCAAGGGCACGGCGACGCTCATTCGCGGCACTTATGACTTTGCGGGCAAGCGGTTCGATCTGGATGAGGGGCGGCTGACCTTCACTGGTTCCTCGCCAGTTAATCCGTTGCTGGATATTCGCGCCTCTGCAGACGTCGAGGATTTGAGCGCGACGATCACGGTGACTGGTTCCAGTTTGCGTCCTGAAGTCACCTTCTCCAGCATTCCTGCCATGTCGCAGGATGAATTGCTCTCACGCCTGCTGTTCGGCACCTCCATCGCCAATCTCTCGGCGCCAGAGGCGATCCAGCTGGCATCGGCTGTCGCGGCGTTCCAGGGTGAGGGCGGTGCGCTTGACCCCATCAATGCGGTGCGCCGGGCGACGGGGCTCTCGCGGCTGCGCATTTTGCCGAGTGATACGACGACGGGGCAGAAAACCTCCATCGCGGCAGGCAAGAATATCGGGCGGAACCTCTATGTCGAGCTGATCACCGACGGGCAGGGCTATAGCGCGACGAGCGTGGAATATCAGATCACGCGCTGGCTGGCGCTCATCTCGACGGTTTCCACGATTGGCCGCCAGAGCGCAGCGGCGCGGATCTCCAAGGATTATTAAGGGCGGGGTGAGTATGGCTTGGATGCGGCTTCGGCAACTCCGAAGTCTATGACTAAGCTCCGCAACAGCACTCTAATTTCGTCATGCCAGCGGCGGCTGGCATCTGCTGCGGGCGCGAGCGGCAGAGGTCCTTTGATTGCGACAGACTCCAGCCTTCGCTGGGGTGACGTTGAAATTTCTGGGTGATGTTGAAGTTGGGAGGGTCTGCGAAATTGGGAGCGTTTGCGCTTCAAAGGAGTGCATTCTCCTCACGATCAGCCCGCGCGATCAATATCACGATCTCTGCGCTAACTCTCGATCCGCGCCCCCCAAGCAAAAGGGCGCCCGGATTGCTCCGGACGCCCTTTCTGCAGCATTCTGGCCTGTTGGATCAGGCGCTGTAATACATGTCGAACTCGACCGGGCTGGGTGCCATTTCCCAGCGATACACTTCCGGCCACTTCAGCTCGATATAGGCGTCGATCTGGTCCTTGGAGAACACGTCGCCCTTCAGCAGGAACGCGTGATCGGCCTCGAGGCTGTCCAGCGCTTCGCGCAGGGAAGCGCAAACGGTTGGCACTTCCTTCAGCTCTTCTGGCGGCAGATCATAGAGGTTCTTGTCCATCGCCTCGCCGGGGTGGATCTTGTTCTCGATGCCATCAAGGCCGGCGAGAAGCAGAGCGGCGTAGCAGAGGTAAGGGTTCGCCATCGCATCGGGGAAGCGGAACTCAACGCGCTTGGCCTTGGCGCCCGAACCGTAAGGAATACGGCAGGAAGCGGAGCGGTTGCGCGCGGAATAGGCGAGCAGCACAGGTGCCTCGAAGCCAGGGACCAGACGCTTGTAGCTGTTGGTCGATGGGTTCGTGAAGGCGTTGAGCGCCTTGGCATGCTTGATAACGCCGCCGATGAAGTAGAGGCACATGTCGGACAGGCCAGCATAGCCATTACCGGCAAAGAGCGGGTTGCCCTTATCCCAGATCGAGATGTGGGTGTGCATGCCGGAACCATTGTCCTGAGCAATTGGCTTGGGCATGAACGTCGCCGTCTTGCCATAGGCCTGAGCGACCATCATCACGACATACTTATAGATCTGCATGCGATCGGCGGTCTGCACGAGCGTGCCGAAGGTGAGGCCGAGCTCATGCTGAGCCGCAGCCACCTCATGGTGGTGCTTATCGCAAGGCAGGCCCATTTCGAGCATGGTCGTGACCATCTCTGCACGGATGTCCGTGCAGGGATCGACCGGCGCGACGGGGAAGTAACCGCCCTTGGCGCGCGGACGGTGCGCCATGTTGCCGCCCTCATATTCGCGACCAGTGTTGGTTGGCAGCTCGATATCGTCGATCTTGTAGAAGGACTGGCTGTAGTCCGAACCAAAGCGAACATCGTCGAACATGAAGAACTCAGCTTCAGGCCCCACATAGACGGTATCACCAAAGCCCGCTGCCTTCACATAGGCTTCGGCACGCACAGCCGTGGAGCGCGGATCGCGACCGTAAAGCTCGCCATTCGAAGGCTCGACGATGTTGCAGAACAGGATCATCATCGGCGTGGCGCTGAACGGATCGATATAGTTCGCATCCAGATCAGGCTTGAGGATCATGTCGGACTCGTTGATGGCCTTCCAGCCCTCGATCGAGCTGCCGTCGAACATCAGGCCTTCCTCAAGCTCATCCTCGCCGATGACGCCCGAGCAGATGGTCAGGTGGTGCCACTTGCCCTTTGGATCGGTGAAGCGAAGATCGACCCACTCGATCTCCTTCTCTTCGATAATCTTGAGAATGTCTTTGGGCGTAGTAGCCATGTGGGATTACCTTTTCTCTGGTCTTGAATGTTGCGGTAACGGAGAAATCAGATTGCGGCTTCGTCCAGCTCGCCGGTGCGGATGCGCACGGCCTTCTCGACGGCCATGACGAAAATCTTGCCATCGCCGATGCGGCCCGTGCGCGCGGCACCCGAGATCGCCTCGACAACGCGATCGACGATGCCGTCTTCAACGACGACCTCCAGCTTCACCTTCGGCAGGAAATCGACGACATATTCCGCGCCACGATAAAGCTCGGTGTGGCCCTTCTGGCGACCAAAGCCCTTGGCCTCGGTTACCGTGATGCCGGATACACCAACCTCATGGAGTGCTTCCTTCACATCATCCAGCTTGAACGGCTTGATGATTGCTTCGACCTTTTTCATGTCAACTCACCCCTTTGTTTCGCCTGAAGCGCCGCAGGATCACTCCTGTGAAGCGCCTCACCAACTGATCATCCGCTCGCCGCTCGACTTAGAACGACCGCGTATGAAACTGAGGCTACAGCGCCGACTCGCGAATCACCAGAGAAGCATTGGCTGCTTTGATCACGAATGTCGATATTGCCCGGATTTAGGGCATTTGCGCGGCTGCCTGCCCAATATTTAGGCAGTGATTTTGCTGCAGCAAACAATACCCTGCTGATCAATCTGGGTTCGCCACATCAACTCACGTCATCCCGGACCTGATCCGGGATCCCGCTTCTTCCGGCGCGAGGTCCCAAGGCAGCGGGACCCCGGATCAAGTCCGGGGTGACGATGGCGGTGGCAGCCCGTCAATAAGGCGGCTGATGCAGGCCTTTGGGGCTGAGCGTGAAAATCTCGCAGCCTTCCTCGGTGATGCCAATCGAGTGCTCGAATTGCGCAGAGAGCGTGCGATCGCGCGTCACGGCCGTCCAGCCATCATCGAGCATCTTCACATCCGGCTTGCCGCCATTGATCATCGGCTCGATGGTGAAGATCATGCCGGGGCGCAGTTCAGGCCCGGTGCCGGGGCGGCCGACATGCACCACTTCCGGTGCATCGTGGAAAACGCGGCCCAAGCCATGCCCGCAAAAATCGCGCACGACGCCATAGCGGTGCCGCTCGGCATGGGCCTGGATGGCATGGCCAACATCGCCGAGAAAATTGCCGGGCCGGGCCTGTTCGATGCCCAGCATCAGGCATTCATAGGTGACTTCAACCAGTCGCCGTGCCTTGATCGGCACATCGCCGACCAGATACATGCGGCTCGTATCGCCATGCCAGCCATCCACCAGAGGCGTGACGTCGATGTTGAGAATATCGCCTTCACGCAAGGGCTTGTCGCTCGGCATGCCGTGGCAGATGACGTTGTTGAGGCTGATACAGCAGCTATAGCCATAGCCATGATAGCCAAGCGTTGCGGGCACGGCCCCTGCATCGAGCATCATCTGGCGGATGGCGTCATCGATATGAGAGGTGAGGGCACCCGGCACGACCATTGGAACGATCGCGTCCAGAATCTCAGCGCCAAGGCGCCCGGCCTTGCGCATCCCCGCAAAACCTTCCGGCCCGTGCAGTTTGATGGCGGATGTGCGGACGTTTATGATGTCCGCTGTCGGTGTCACATAGCTTGTCATGGGTTGCGATATAGGGGCTAGCGGTCCAAGTGGCGAGTACCCAGTTTTGGGTTGAGTGCATCGGGCGCGGAAGGGTTGTCATGGCAGATGTGGAGAAGAGTCTCAGCGGCGGTTGCGCCTGCGGGGCTGTGCGTTATGCAATCCACGGCGCGCCCATTTTCGTCAACCATTGCCACTGCACGCTCTGCCAGAAGCAGACGGGATCGGTCGGTGTCGTGAATGCTTTTATCGAATGGGACATGATCACCCAGACGAGCGGCCAGACCAGCCAGCATATCGTCAAGTCCGGCAGTGGGGGTGATCATGTCATCATACGCTGCACCGATTGCGGAACCGCGCTTTGGAGCTTTTATCCACGGTTCGGTGCGTTAGGAGCGGGCGTGCGGGTTGGCACGATGGACAACCCCGCAGCCCTCACGCCGGACGCCATGATCTTCACGGCAAACCGCATGCCCTGGGTCTCGTTGCCGCAGGACATTCCACAGTTTGAGGCAAGTTTTGACCCAGCGCAATTGCTGCCACCTGAGCGTTTCGCGCGTTTGGCAGTGCTGATCGTGAAAAGAGCGTCGCAAAAGGCAATGACACATGAATGAGCGCATCTGGACCGCAGCCATCGTCGTGATCGGTGATGAAATTCTTTCCGGGCGGACGCAGGACAAGAATGTTGCGCAGATCGGCATCTGGCTGAACGTGCAGGGCATTCGCTTGCGCGAAGTGCGCGTGGTGGCGGATGATGAGGACGCGATTGGGGAGGCGGTGAACATCCTGCGCGCCCGCAATGATTATCTTTTCACCACCGGCGGCATCGGCCCGACGCATGATGACATCACGGTGGACGCAATTGCCGCAGCGCTCGGCGTCGATGTGGTCATCCATCCAGAGGCGCGCGCAATCCTTGAGGGCTATTATGAAACGCGCGGCGGCCTGAATGACGGGCGGTTGCGCATGGCGCGTGTGCCCGAGGGCGCGGATCTGATCCCCAACGATTATTCCGGCGCCCCCGGTATCCGCATCGGCAACGTCTTCATCATGGCGGGCGTGCCGCATATCACGGCGGGGATGCTTGCCCAGTTGACGGGCAAACTTGAGGGCGGCGCGCCCTTGCTCTCACGCACCATCGGCTGCCGCGCGCCGGAAAGCGAGATTGCTGCTCTGCTCCACGCTACCGAGAAAGCGCATGAGGGATGTCAGATTGGCAGCTATCCCTTCTTCCGGGACGGAAAGACGGGTGCTAATTTCGTGATCCGCTCGACTGATCAGGCACGACTGGATGCCTGCGCCGATGCGCTCACTACAGCGTTGGTAGAAGCTGGCCATGAGGTGACGCAGGGCGGCATCTAAACCGCCCATATCAATGGATAGTCAGGCCGGGGTTGAGCCGATTGATGCCGGGCTTTGGCCGGGGCAGCGCGATGAGCTGCACCAGCGCCGCCGCCGCAAAGATGGACGCCACGATAAAACCTGCCCCCGCAAACTGGAAGGGGGCTGCAGGCGACGTGAAATAGGCCATTGTCGGGTTGATGAGCAGCGGCGCGATCACCCCGCCGATGCCCTGCGCCATAGCGGCCATGCCCTGCACCTCGCCTTGCGCATCGGCGCCTGCGCGGTTCGACAGGAGTGCAGTGAGCGCTGGCCCCGTCAGCGACTGCGGGATGAAGCCGATCATGATCGCAAAGGCCATCCATGTTTCCGTCACAAAGGCATAAGCGAGGAAGGTCGCGATGCCACCGGTCATGCCGATGATCGCCGCTTTGCGCTCGCCATGTCTGCGCACGATTTTTCCCGTCAGGAATGTCTGACTGATGGCGGTGAGTATGCCGACGATGACAAGCGAAAGGCCGATCATGCCGTTCGACCAGTTGAAGCGCGCTATGCCGAAATAGGGCCATGTGAGCGGATAAACCGCAGTCGCAACATACCACAGCATAAGCACGAGCAGGATCGGGCCGATGCCGGGCATTTTGCGCATGGACTGGAGGGCGCCCAACGGATTGGCGCGGCGCCAGTCGAAAGCCCGGCGATGCTCCTTCGCCAATGTGTCCGGAAACATGAACCAGCCGAAGATGAAGCTGCCGGTGGTGAGGCAAGCCGCCGCGATGAAGGGCATGCGCTGGCCAAGCTCGCCCAGCAATCCGCCGAGCGCAGGCCCGACGATGAAGCCGACGCCAAACGCCGCACCCATCAGGCTGAAATTATGCGCCCGGTCTTCCTTGGCCGTCATGTCCGCAATCGCCGCCTGACAGGTGCCGATGGTGCCGCCGAACATCCCGGCGAGGATTTGCCCCAAAAACAGCAATGGCAAGCTGTGAGCGACGGCCAGCAACACGAAGTTGGCGGTGAGACCCGCCAGCGCGATGAGAAGGATGGGGCGGCGGCCCAAGCGATCCGACAGGTTGCCGATGACCGGCCCCATCACGAACTGGAAGCTCGCGAACGCCAGCGTCATCCAGCCCGCAATGGCGATGGCGCGGCTGATATCCACATTGCCGATATCCATGATGAGGCGCGGCAGCACCGGGCCGGAGAGGCCATAGCACATCGCATCGATGAAGATCGTGACCAGCACGAAGTAGATCGACGATCGCTTGGCGGTGCCGCTCATCCGTTCTTCATCCCCAGCGGTGCTGCCTTTCACGGCGCGCACCAGTCATCGCCCGGCCAATCTCAAGCGATCAGCAATCGACATTCTTGTTGTTCGAAAATTTTGGAGCGGGTGAGGGGAATCGAACCCCCGTCGTCAGCTTGGGAAGCTGCTGCTCTACCATTGAGCTACACCCGCGTCGTGCGCCAGCCGCTTGCCACAGGCTGGCGAGGCAGGTCAAAACATTTTACGTTGGTGGCGTAAATCCAATTGGCAGATCGCGCAGCAAAGATTGCCGCGACAGACAAGTCATCGGGCACGACGAACCGCTAAAGCCAGAGCGCCCGTGGCCTTGCTCCACGGCGTGCGTCGGCGCATGCTGGCGTCATCCCCACTTGATCGGAGCTTCCCGTGGACCAGAGCCAGCGCAACGCCATCATCACTTACAAGCCATTGCTGCGCTCATCGGCCTATATCGATGGCAAATGGGTGGATGCGCCGGGCGGGGAGAAAGTCGATGTGACCGATCCCTTCACGGGCGGCGTCATCAGCAGCATTCCCTTGCTGGAAGCAGCGCAGATCGAAAGTGCCATTGCGGCAGCCGAGCGCGCCTTCCCGGCTTGGTCCCGCACGCCGGCGCGCGAGCGGGGCAAGATCCTGCGCAAGCTGCTCGATCTCATCAATCTTCATCGCGAGGACCTCGCTCGGCTCATCACGCTGGAGAATGGCAAGCCGATCAAGGAATCGCTCGGCGAGGTCGATTATGGCGCAGGCTTCATCGAGGTGTATGCCGAGGAAGGGCAGCGTGCGCTAGGCGAGATCATCCCTGCGCCTGTGCCCGGACGCAAGCTGTTTGCGGAAAAAGAGCCGATTGGCGTGTGCGTCGCAATCACGCCCTGGAACTTCCCGCTGGCGATGCTGACGCGCAAATTCGCGCCTGCGCTGGCGGCTGGCTGCACGATGGTTGCCAAGCCCGCGAGCCAGACGCCTCTGGCGGCTTTGGCTCTTGCCCAACTGGCAGAAGAGGCCGGTGTCCCGCCCGGCGTGTTCAGCGTGGTCACGGGCAGCGCAGGCATGATTGGGGATATCGTCACAGCCTCGTCGGTCGTGCGCAAGATCAGCTTTACCGGCTCAACGGAAGTGGGTGTGCGGCTGATGGCGCAATCGGCGCCCACCATCAAACGGCTCTCGCTCGAGCTTGGCGGCAATGCGCCGCTGCTGATCTTCGATGATGCCGATCTGGCAACGGCGGTGGATGCCGCGATGGTCGCCAAGTTCCGCAATTGCGGGCAAAGCTGCATCGCCGCCAACCGCATCTATGTGCAGCAGGGCATTTATGATGCGTTTGTGGAGAGCTTCGCCAAGCGCATCGGCGCCATGAAGCTGGGCGACGGGCTTGAGGCCGATACGGACATAGGCGCGCTGATCGATGAAAAGGCGGTCGCCAAGGTCAATCAGCATATCGATGATGCGCTGGCGGGCGGTGCGACGTTGCTTGTCGGCGGCAAGGGCGAGGGCCGCATGGCGCCGCCATCCCTGCTCACCAATGTGGCGGCGGATGCCCTGCTGGCCAAGGAAGAGACGTTTGGGCCTTTGGCCGGGCTGATCGCGTTCGACAGCTATGAGGAGGCCATCCGTCTCGCCAACGGGACGCCCTTTGGCCTCGCATCCTATGTCTGCTCGACCAGCATGGAGACGATCACCAAAGCGAGCCGCGACATTGAGAGTGGCATGGTGGGCATCAACACCGGCCTGATCTCGACACCTTATGCACCCTTTGGCGGCGTGAAGCTTTCGGGCATCGGGCGGGAAGGCTCGAAGCATGGATTGGATGAGTATCTCAACCTTAAATATGTCTGCCACGCTGGGCTGTAAGCTTGGTCGCATGCTGTTGCCCTGACTTGATCCAGCCGGACTGATGGCCGGGCTGATATGGAAATCGCCCGGTTTTCAGCCCCGTCGCGCGTGACAAGTGCGGCCAGCCCCATCATGGTCACGCTCGACTCCGCCGGACCCGAGCCATGTGAAATGGCCGGGCTGGCGCATGCGACATGACGGGAGGGGAGCAACGTGCGACATAATCTTCATCGCTGGCCTGCGCGGCTGATGGCTGCGGCAGGCGCGATCATATTGGCGGGGACACCAGCTCTGGCGCAGGCGCCGGGCGAGCCGAGCGCCGTCAACATCCCAAGCTGCGATCGCGATTGCCTCATCCGCTATGCGCGCGACTATATGGCCGCGCTGGTCAAGAATGATCCCTCATCGCTCAAGCTTGCCGATGATGTGCAGTATAGCGAGAATAATGTCCTCATCCCGGTCGGCAAGGGCGCCTGGCAATCGGTGGATCGCGTTGCGCGTACCGGGCTTGAAGCTGCCGATCCGCTGACCGGGCAAGTCGCTTGGTTCGGCGTGATCTGGGAGCATGGCGAGCCAGCCTATTATGCGATGCGGATGCATGTCGAAGGCGGCAAGATCGATGAGATCGAGACGGTTGTGCATCGCAAAACCGGGCTGCCAGCGCCTTTCGGCGATCCCGAAAAGGTCGAGCATCATCCCTCATTCAACGAAGTGCTGGCCCCTGAGCGCCGTGTCTCTCGCGCACGGCTGGTTGCCATCGCGCAAAGCTATTTCAACACGGTCGAGCGCAATGATGGCATGGTGTTCGCGCCATTCACCGATGATTGCGGACGGCTGGAAAACGGCATCAGCACGACCGCGCCGGGCAAGGGAGCGTCGGCGGACCCGGGTGGGAGTGGCAATGCGACTTCCATCGCGTCGGGCTGCCTCGATCAGTTCAAGCTTGGCATTTATCGCATCAACAAGCGCATCCGCGAGCGGCGTTTCCCGCTGATCGATGAGGAGCGTGGCGTGGTCGTCGCGTCCGGCTTCTTCGATCATGATAATGAAGTCATCACTTACAAGCTGACCGATGGTCGCGAAATGAAGACCGCGCTGAAATGGCCCAACAGCATTTCGCTGATCGAGGCATTTCGCGTGCGGGACGGCAAGATCCAGGAGATCGAGGCAGTGTTCACTTATGTGCCGCATTTCATGCACAACCCCTGGGCCAAAGGCCGCGAACATGGGGAGGCAGGCGAATGATCGGGCTTATGTTGCGCAGCGGCGTCGCGATTGCGGCTTTCACGCTCATGCCCACCGGCGCGCAGGCGCAAAACTGTGACACGGCGTGCCTGACCAAGCTCTCCAACGACTTTATGGGCGCGATGACCAAGAGCGACCCGCGCGGCCTGCCGTGGACGGACGCAGTGGGCTATGCCGAGAATAGCGTGAAGCAGCGCGTGGGCGAGGGCAGTTGGGTTACCATCAAGGCGGTCAGCAAGGCGCCGCTGGTTGTGGCTGATCCTGCCAATGGTCGCGTGGTGTGGCTCGGGTCCATCGAGGATCATGGTCAGCCCGGCTTTTACGCGATGGACATGGCGGTGAAGGGCGGCAAGATCGATGCTGTGCAATCCGTCATTCGCCGCAAGCAGGGCCGCCAGCCCTTTGGCGATCCGACGACCTATGCGCCTGATCGCAAATTTGCGCAGACGCTCGCCGCCAAGGCGCGGCTGCCGCGCGGCAAGATGGCTGCCATCGTCGATGGCTATTATGCCAGCCTCGCCGCCAATGGGGCGCAGCTTGGTGTCGGTTTCGATAGCGGCTGCATGACGATCGAGAATGGCGTTGCGCTGGCGGGCAATCTCCCAGTCTCGGCGGGTGAGAGCGCCAGCTGCGAGACAGCGCTCAAGCGCGGGCTTTACGGCGAATATGAAGCGCTGCGGCACGAGGTTGTCGCGGTCGATGAGGTCCGTGGTCTCGTGGCCGTGATCGGTTATCGCGATATGCCCGGCGCCAAGCTCAGCTTCACCGCGCAGGATGGCAAAAGCTATGCTGCGGAGGCCAAATATCCCCGCACGATGGGCTTTGTGAGCGTCTTCAAGATTGAGGGCGGCAAGATTGCTCGCATCGAATCCGTCACGAATGAAGTCCCCTATCTGATGCGTGCGCCCTTCGCCCAGCCGATCCCGCATGATGTAGTGATCGACGACACTGGCGTGTTCCCGGAGAATGCGACGGCGGACTCGAAGGGCAATTTTTACATCAGCAGCTTCAAGGGCAATATCTACCGCGCTGTGCCCGGCGCCAAGGTCGCGACCGCCTGGATCCGGCCCGATACCACCAACAAGCTTGGCGCTGTGCTGGGCGTGCTGGTTGAGGAAAAGACTAATACACTCTGGGCCTGCTCGGTTCCAATGGGCAAGCCGGACCAAATCTCCGCGCTCGTCGCCTTCGATCTCAAGACCGGCGTGATGAAGGAGCGCTATGAGATGCCAGCGCCTGCCAGCGCCTGTAATGACATCGCCATCGACGCGCGCGGAACCGCCTTCATTGCCGAGACGACCAACGGCCGCATCTTCACGCTCAAGCCTGGCGACAAGCAGGTGTCTTTGCTCGTGGAAGACAAGGCGCAATTGTTCGGTGTGGATGGCATCGCGCTCAGCGAGGATGGCGCGCTCTATGTCAACAATGTGCGCGACAACACGATGTTCCGCGTCAATCGCAAGGCCAATGGCAGCTTCGCCAGCCTGACCAAGCTCAATGTCTCGCAGCCGCTCAATGGCCCCGATGGCCTGCGCCCAATCGGCGGCAACCGCTTCCTGCAGGCCGAGGGGCCAGCGGGCCGCATCAGCCTGCTCACCATCGAGGGGGATGATGTGACGGTGAAGGCTTTGAAAGACGGGATGGATGGCGTGCCGGGCGTGACGGTCGTCGGCAACACGGCCTATGCTGTGGAGAGCAAGGGACGTTTCCTCTTCGATCCCAAATATAAGGGCCAGGAACCGGGCGCCTTCGCCTTGCGGGCCGTGCCGATTGGAGGCCTGCGATGAGAGCGTTGCTGATTGGCGCTGCCCTGCTGGCCAGCGCATCAATGCCCCTCCACGCGCAGCCCATCGATCAGGAGATTGATGCGCTCACCACGCGGGTCGAGAAGCTGGAGGGCGCGCGCGCCGTTATGAAGCTTCAGCGCAGCTTTGGCTATTATATGGATCGCGGGCTGTGGCAGGATGCTGCCGATCTGTTCGCGAGCAATGGCTCGGTCGAGATCGGCGCTGATGGCGTGTATGTCGGCACGGCCCGCATCCGCGACTATCTCAAGGCGCTGCATGGCGGGCAGGAGGGGCTGATCTACGGCCAGCTCAATGAGTGGGTGACGCTGCAGCCGGTGGTGAATGTCGCAGCGGATGGCATGTCCGCGCAGGCGCGCTGGCGCGACCTTGGGATGCTCGGCCAGCACAAGAAACATGCCGAGTGGCGCGATGGCGTGTATGAAAATGACTATGTGAAGGAGGGCGGCGTGTGGAAGATTTCCCGCCTGCACCTCTACATCAATTTCGTAGCGCCTTATGAAAAGGGCTGGGCGCGGCTCAAGCCGGGCGAAGGCATGATGCGCAGCGAGGCGAGCAAGACGATGCCGCCTGATCGCCCGACGACAGTCAAATATCAGGCCTTCCCGGATGTCGAGGTGCCGCCCTTTGCAGCGCCTAACCCCGTGACTGGCAAGCGCGTGACGGAGACAGCGAAATGAGCGCCCGCAACACACTCAAAGCCTCGCTCTTGCTTGGTCTCGCCGCCTTGATGGTCACACCCGCTACGGCGCAAGGCAATCAACTGGCCGCCTATAAGCAGCGCGTCCTGCTGCTGGAGGACCAGCTTGCCGTTGAAAACCTCACCGCAACCTTCGGCTATTATTTCGACAAGGGGCTTTGGGATCAGGCATCTGAGCTGTTCACAGCGCGGGGCAGCTTTGAATATGGCCAGCGCGGCGTTTACATCACGCCCGCGCGCATTCGGCAATCCATGCTGCTGATGGGGCCGCAAGGCCTCGCCAAGGGTAGCCTCAACAATCATATGATGCTCCAGCCGATCGTAGTCGTGGCGCAGGATGGCCGCACGGCGACGGGACGCTGGCAGGGCATGGTGATGCTCGCCGCGCCCAACCAGAACGGCAAATGGGGCGTCGGCCTCTACGAGAATCAATATGTGAAGGAAGGCGGCGTCTGGAAATTCGCCAAGGTGCATTTCTACGTCACCGCCATGACCGATTATGACCTGGGCTTTGCGAAATATGCGATCCAGATGGAGGGTCCGAGCGCGGTGTTCCCGCCCGACCAGCCTCCGAGCGAGGTCTATCGATCCTTCCCCAACGCGTATCTGCCTGCTTACAGCTACCGGCATCCAGTGACTGGCGAGGTGATGAAAGACCTGCCGCTGGAGGGCGACGATATCCTCGGGCGACCCGATCGCGGCATGGACAGCAGCAAGAAGGAAGAGAGCAGCGCTACGAAGGGAATGAAACGATGATCAAGCGCACGCACCTCATCGCGGCGCTGATCGGCGTCTCATCGCTCGCAGGTTTCACGCCCGCCATCGCCCAGACGTCGGCTGAAAAGCTGGCTGCTCTCAACGCGCGCATCACCCGGCTTGAGGACATGAACGCCATCGAGAAGCTGCAGCGCAGCTATGGCTATTTCGTGGACAAGGGCCAGTGGACGCCACTCTCTGAACTGTTCGCGCAGGATGCCACGCTTGAGATTGGCGGCAAGGGCATCTTCATCGGCAAGGCCCGCGTGCTGGAATATATGCAAAAGGCCTTTGGGCCGGATGGCACCAAGAAGGGCACGCTGGTCAACCATATGCAGTTCCAGCCCATTCCGGACATTTCGGCGGATGGCAAAACCGGCTGGGTGCGCGCCCGCGCCTGGGTGATGAGCAATGGCGGCTGGGGTCTGCCGCTCTATGAGAATGAGTATCGCAAGGAAAATGGCGTCTGGAAGATCAGCCGCCTGACCGGGCCATTCACCATGTATTCCAGCTGGGAAGGCTGGGGCAAATGGGCCATGAACAATACCTGGCCGGACAAATTCGATCCGGCGCCAGATTTGCCGCCATCGGTGATCTACCTCACCTATCCGGCCTATTATATCGTGCCGTTTCATTACCCGAACCCGGTGACGGGCAAGGTGTTCAAGGCTGATGTGGCGGAAGCGGGCGCTTATCATCGTGCGCCGGGATCCAAGGAACAGCAGGATTCGCTCAAGGTCGGTCGCTGGGTCGATGGATCGCAACCGATCGGTGAGCCGCCAAAGAACTGATTGCCGGGGAATTGAGTGAAATGACGATCTGGAAGAGGCCGGCGCTGCTGATCGGCATGGCGCTGCTTGCCATGCTGCTGCTGAGCTATGCGATCATGGCGCGGTCGGGCAAGGCCCAGTCCAGCACATCTATGCCTGCCGCCGTGGACAGCGCGCGCATGGCCGCGCAGGAGAAGGATGGCAGCGACTGGCTGCACGATGGGCGCACCTACAGCGCCCAGCGTTACAGCCCGCTCGACCAGATCAATGCAGGCAATGTGAAGCAGCTCGGTATCGCATGGTATGATGAGCTGGACACGTTCCGGGGTGTGGAGGCGACGCCGCTTTATGCCGATGGCGTGCTCTACAACATCCTGCCGTGGAACATCGCGATTGCCTATGATGCCCGCAGCGGCAAGCGGCTGTGGACCTTCGACCCGCAGGTGCCGCGCGAATATGCCCGCTATGCCTGCTGCGAGCCTGTCGCGCGCGGCCTTGCGATGTGGAACGGCAAGATCATCATCGCCACATTGGATGGGCGGCTGATCGGCCTTGATGCCCGGAGCGGCAAGCAGGTCTGGTCCGTGCAGACCACGCCGAAGGACATGCCCTATACCATCACCGGCGCGCCACGCGTGTTCGATGGCAAGGTCGTGGTCGGTAATAGCGGCGGCGATCTCGGCATTCGCGGCTTTGTCTCCGCATGGGATGCCGACACGGGCAAGAAGCTGTGGCAATTCTATCTGACGCCCGGCGACCCTGCCAAAGGACCAGATGGTGAAGCCTCGGACAATGTCCAGGAGATGATCCGCAAGACATGGTCTGGCGAGTATTGGAAGCTGGGCGGGGGCGCCAATGCCTGGGACAGCATCGGCTATGACCCCGCGCTCAAGCTGGTTTATATCGGCACCGGCAATGGATCGCCGCTCTCCTGGCATCATCGCAGCGGGAGCAAGGGCGATAACCTGTTCGTCTGCTCCATTGTGGCGGTGAATGCCGAAACGGGCAAATATGTCTGGCACTATCAAATGGTGCCGGAGGAGGACTGGGATTATACCTGCACCTCCTCGATCGTCACGGCAGACATCAAGATCAAGGGCAAGCAGCGGCAGGTGCTGATGCAGGCGCCGAAGAATGGCTATTTCTATGTAATCGATCGTAAGACGGGGGAGTTCATATCCGCCGAGACGATCGCGCCGGTGAACTGGGCAACCGGCATCGACCCCAAGAGTGGCCGCCCGTCGATCAACCCGCTTGCCCATTATGGCACGGACCCTGCGCTGGTGATGCCGGGGCCGGGCGGGGCGCATAACTGGTTCCCGATGGGCTATAGCCCGCGCACCAAGCTGGCTTATCTGCCGGTCTATGAATCCGGCATGGTCTATGCGCTCGATCCAAACTTCAAACCCCGGCCATTCCGCTCAAATGCGGGGTGGGGCGGCTACACAGGCGAGGCTGCCAAAAAGCGGGCCGAACTGATGAAGCAGGTCGTTGCGATGGATAAGGCCTATCTGATGGCCTGGAACCCTGCGACGCAGAAGGTCGCCTGGAAAGTCCCGCTGCCACGGCACGGCAATGGCGGCGTGATGATCACGGGCAGCGACCTCGTGTTCGAAGGTACGACGCGGCAGACTTTTGCGGCGTTCGATGCCCGCAACGGCACGCTGCTGTGGGAAATGCCGGTGCAAAGCGCGCCGGTGGGCGGGGCGATCACCTACATGCTCGATGGCGTGCAATATGTGGCGGTGAATGCGGGCTGGGGCGGCGGCGCGGCTCAGGTCGAGCGGGGGCAGGGCATCGAGATGCCGCGCGCATCCGCACGGCTGCTCGTGTTTAAGCTTGGCGGCAATCTTGCGCTGCCAGCGCTCAAGGCGGAGGCCAAGGCGCCCGAGCCACCTCCGGTCACGGCGAGCGAAGCACAGATTGCGCGCGGCGCGCAGCTTTATGCGGAGACCTGTCAGGTCTGCCACGGCCAGCAAGTGATGGGCGGCGTGAAGGATTTGCGCCGGATGACGCGCGAGACGCATGGCAAGTTCAACGACATTGTGCTCAAGGGCATCTACGCGGACAAGGGCATGGCGAGCTTTGCGGACCTGCTCAAGCCCGAGGATGTGGAGGCGATCCATGGCTATGTGACGGCGCGGGCCAATGAGGATTGGGGGCGGGCTGGGGATAGTGCGGGGGCGGGGCCGCATTGAGGGGCGCGCTGAGATGAGGTGAACCCGGGCTTCGACATATATTGACTACGTCACCCCGGACTTGATCCGGGGTCCCGCTTTTCTTGTGGCGGGGCGCGAGAAGGCAGCGGGACCCCGGATCAAGTCCGGGGTGACGGCGGTTTTTGGGGTTTAACCCATCTCAGTAAAAACGCGCTCGTCCAGCCGATATATCACCCCATGCGGCACCGGCATCGCCAGCGCGACATCCCGGTCCATCCCGCAATGCAGCCGCCGCAGCACCCGGATGCTCACGCCATGCGAAACGATCACGCAATCCCGCGCCGGATGTGCCTTGGCACGCGCCAGAGCAGCGCCGAGGCGCGCCTCGAAAGCATCATAACGCTCACCGTCCGGTGTCTCGAAGAACCAGTTATGGCGATCCATCCCGCTCCATTGGCCGTCCGTCTCGGCGTCGATCTCCGCGCCGGTGCGGCCATCCCACGAGCCCATGCTGATTTCGGCAAAGCCATCCTCGATGAGCGGCGCGGTGGAAATGTCAGCCTCTGTCGCTACAATTTGCGCCGTCGCGATTGCGCGGGCGCGCGGACTTACGAACAACGCCACGTCACTCTGGTCGATCACACCACGCAACCGCCTTCCCATGTCACCAGCCTGCGCGATGCCGAGCGGCGTAATAGGAGAATCGAGGCTCCCCGGAAAGCGCGGTGCAATGTTGAACTCGGTTTCGCCGTGGCGCAGGAGATAGATCATCCCGCGCCTTTAGCGTAGCAGGCCATATTTGCCAGCCTGCCTCACCAATCCTCCTGCGCCCGCTTGATCAGATAGCCATGCACATCCTCGGCCTGTGCTTTGGTGAGCACGCCCTCAAAGCTCGGCATGCCATTATGCACCCGCGCCCCGCCGAGCACGATCGCCATGAAGCTGTCATGGCTCTCCTTGCTCATCTTGCGCAGATCCTTGATGCCGCCCACCGCATTGTCGCCATGACAGCGGTTGCAGGTCTCGCCATAAATGGCCGCGCCGCGCTTCACCACCTCGTCGGTCACACGGGTCATGGGCAGATAGGCAGTCTCATCCTGCTTCGCCATTGGCGGCAGCGTCACGCCCTTGGCATCCAGCTTGAACACGAGCAGTTTGGCTGAGGCGAAGCGGAACGGGGCATTTTTCGCGAGATTATAAACCGGCGAGCCACCCCAGCCGACATTGAGCGCAATATATTGCTCACCATCGATCATATAGGTCATCGCCCCTGCGACACCCGCCTGATCGACGTTCATCTCCCATAATTTCTTGCCATTATCGGCGCGGTAGATGGCCACCGTCTTGTTGATGGTGGGCTGCACGATGATGTTGCCCGCGGTGCTCAGCACGCCGCCGGAGCCGGGGTGCGGATAGGGCACGCGCCAGGCTTCGCTCTGCGTGGCGGGGTTCCAGGCGAGGAGATAGCCCTTCTCGGTCGCGATGGCCTCTTCCATCAGCTTTTTGCGCAGCTCGGGCTGGCTGGTATAATCCTGCCCCGTATTGTTGCGGCCTTTCACATAATGATATTTGCCATCCTCAGCCCGCGCATAGAGCGATGCCTGCTCCTGCGCCGAGAGATAGACCAGCCCGGTTTTGGGACTGTAGCTCATGGGGTGCCACGTATGCGAGGCCATCCAGCTTGGGCTCATCAGGTGCGGCGTGGTGCTGTTGTGGGCGCCGGGCTGCAGCACCGGGCGGCCGGTTTTCATGTCGATATGGCTCGCCCATGTGTTGACCGACACATAGGATTTCGCCGAGATGAGCTGGCCGCTCTTGCGATCCAGCACATAGAAGAAGCCATTCTTTGGCGCCTGCATGGCGACCTTGCGCAGCTTGCCGTCAATCTTCATGTCCGCCAGCACAATGGGCTGGGTGCAGGTGTAATCCCAGTCCTCTTCCGGCACCATTTGGTAATGCCATTTATAGGCGCCGGTGGTGGCATCCACTGCGACCATCGAGCAGAGGAAGAGGTTGTCGCCTTTGCCTTCACTGCGGAAGTACCACATGTGCGGGCTGCCATTGCCGGTGCCGATGTAGACGAGATTCAACTCGGGATCGTAGGCAAAGCTGTCCCACGCATTGCCGCCAGCGCCCGCATCCCAGAACTTGCCATGCCAGGTAGGCAGGGCGATCTTCATGGCGCTGTCCGATGCTTCGCCGTCCGGGCCTTTCGCCGGATCGCCGGGCGTGATGTAGAATTTCCACAGCCGCTTGCCGGTCTCCGCATCATAAGCGACGACGAAGCCGCGCGAGCCATAATCCGCGCCGCCATTGCCGATGATGATCTTGCCATTATAAACGCGCGGCGCGCCGGTGATGCTATATTGATCCTTGCGATCGAAGGTCTGCGCGGTCCAGATTTCCTTGCCGCTCACCTTGTCGACCGCGATCAGTCGGCCATCCAGCGTCGCGACGATGATCTTGTTGCCCCAGGCTGCAATGCCGCGCGACGAAGGTCCGCAACAGGCAAGCCCGCCCCATTCTTTCCCCACCTTGGGATCGAAGGTCCACAGCTTCTCGCCCGTTTTGGCGTTATAGGCCGTGACGATATTGTAGATGGAAGCGTTATACAGCGCGCCATCGAGCACAAGCGGGGTCGCCTGCACCCCGCGATATGTTTCAAGGTCCGCATACCAGGCGAGGCCGAGGCGCTGCACATTTTGATCATTGATCTGGTCGAGCGGGCTGTAGCGCTGCTCATCCCATGTGCGGCTGTAGGAGGCCCATTGGCCGGGCTGATCATCGGCCTTGAGCATTTTGCCCAGCGTGATGCCGGTCTGCGGTTCGGGCGTGGTGATCTGGCAGGCGGTGGCGCCAAGGAAGGCCAAAAGCGCGAACGCCCGGAGCAGTTGCTGCCTCATTTGTCTCTCCCTCGCCCATAATGCGCCAGCGTTTGAGCGCCTGACCATGTGAGCGCTATGCCGCAGCGGGAGGCTAATTCCAACGCGCGTGCCTTGATCATGCGAGCCGCGATGTTTGACTTAGCTGGCAAGGCTCGGGTCGGGCCACATGGCAACATTTCAGGAAAGTAGAAATGTTCGTTTTATTTTATGGGACTGATCAGTCAAGGTCGAGCAATCTAGATCAGTTGCTAAGGGCCACCCATTTATGTGCGGCCGACGAAGTTCCCCCACAGGCGATGCCGCTGCCTTCCAACTGCAGCGTCGCCCAATCCATGATCAGGAGTAAAACATGACTGGACGTACGACCGATACTGCACTCGATCGCCTGTTTCTTGACCGCTGGTCGCCGCGCGCGTTCGATGGATCGGCAATGCCCGACGCTGATCTGAACACCATATTGGATGCTGCACGCTGGGCACCCTCCGCCTATAATTATCAGCCCTGGCGCCTGCTTTATGCGCGCAAAGATGATGCGCATTGGGATGAATTTCTCTCGGTCCTGATCCCCTTCAACCAGAGCTGGGCGCAAACCGCATCGATGCTCTTGGTCATCGCATCCGACACGCTTATGGAAAATGCCGAGGGCGCCAATCCATCGCACAGCCACAGCTTTGATGCGGGCGCCGCATGGGCGCAGCTTGGGCTTCAGGCCTCGATGCTGGGCTATCATGCACATGGCATGACGGGCGTGGATTTCGACAAGGCGCGCGAAGTGCTTGCGGTGCCCGAGCGTTTCCGCATCGAGGCCGCCGCGGCGATCGGCAAGCGTGGCGATGTGTCTGTGTTGCCGGAGTTCCTGCGCGACAAAGATGTGCCGAGCAGCCGCAAGGCGCTTGGTGAGATTGCGTTTAACGGTAAGTTTGTCGGTTAATCGCCTGGCCTTCCTCGTCCCGCGAGCGGGATGGGGAGGGCCTTACCTGCGAAACCCGTAGATGCGTGCAAACTTTACCGTATCGTCACCCCGGGCTTGACCCGGGGTCCCGCTTTTTATTTACGCCATTGCTCAAGAATAGCGGGATCCCGGGTCAAGCCCGGGATGACGTAGCAGGTTGAGCCAGTTCCGCGTTCAGGCAACCCGTTTCACCGTCAGGCGACCCGCTTGGTGCCAGCCTTCAGGCAACCCGCTTGGTGATCGTCTCAACCGCATCATATTGCGAAACTTCACCCTGCCGCTTGCTCGTATAAAGCGCCTGATCGGCAAGGTTCAGCAAATGATCGAGATCCTCTTCCTGCCCTTTGGCGACGACATAGCCGAGGCCCGCCGAGATATTGATCGTCAGGTGGCCAATGCGGAACGGGCTGCAAATCGCATCTGTAATGCGCGCAGCAAGTTGCGCCGCTTCATCGGCATTTTTGATATCATATTGAATGACGGCAAATTCGTCGCCGCCTAGCCGCGCCACGATGTCGCTATCGCGGATCGTTCTGGCGATGCGTTTGCCTACGGCTGTCAGCAGAGCATCGCCCACCGGATGGCCATGACTATCATTCACCGGCTTGAAGCCGTTGAGATCAAGATAATGGACTGCCATGAGACGCGCGCCGTTGTTCACGACCATGCGTTCATCATACCATTCCCGCATCGCGATGCGGTTTGGCAGCGCAGTCAGCGGGTCCTTTCGCGCGAGGTTGGAGAATGTAAGGCGCAGGCCGATATCCTGCACCGAGCGCTGGTGCTTGTTGCGCAAACTCTGACTGCCGCTGAGGAGGATCGCCGCGACCAGCGCGCCGGTGATCCGGTAGATTGTCGTTTCATTGATCATTGCAACACAGACGGCCGGGCCAAGCGTGACGAACATGGCGGGCAAGGCGATGCGCAACCGCAGGCCCATGCCCACAGCGACACCGGCGCAATAGGAAAAGAGCAGGCACATCACCAGCATATGGATTTCTGCACTGTCCGTCAGCAGCGCGCGCGCGCCAAACATGCCGAGAAACAAAGCGAATGCCAGATATGCCAGCGTGAAGCGGAATTCGAGTAGCCGGGCGCGTGTAATCGTGAGGCTCTTGCTGTGGATTTCGCGCGACGAAAACACCAGACTGAGCCGGGCGACCGAAGCGACCATGCCGCCGATCAACAAGGCCAGCAAAATCGGGTCGCGGGTCCGCAGATAGATTTCAACGCCAGCCGCCAGAAAGCAGAGGGTCATCACCAAGGCGGGCACGAAGGCATGGAAAACGCTGCGGATGAGCTCGATCTCAACCGCCTCGGGAAGCTGGCGATGCGTGGTTGAGCGATTCTTCATTAAGGCTATTCCGCTGCGGCTCACTTGAATTTGCTTAAGGACAGCGGATTGGCGGTCATGTCCCGCCATCTATCTTAAGCATTGATAATGTCTAAATATTTAACCGCCACTCGGCCTGGCTCAAATGAAGGCGGGCGCTCCGGATAAGTCCGGAGCGCCCTTGCCAGGGTCGTATGGCCCCTGTGGGAGGGAAAGAGGCCAACGCCCTGACTTAGCTTTGCAAGCTGGGCCTACAGCGTGTCGACCAGCACCACTTCGCTATCTTCCAGCGCGGTGATCCGCAGCGTCTCCAGATCGGAGATTGCAGCGCCGTCCCGCGCATTGATGCGGGTGCCATCAATCTCGATCGCGCCGGTGGCGGGCACGATATAGGCCTTGCGGTCTTGGCCGAGCGGATACTCCACCGTTTCACCGGCCTTGATCGTTGCGCCGCTCACACGGGCATCGGTGCGGATCGGCAGGGCGTCGCTATCGGCTGCATCGCCGCTGGCGAGCACCACGAAATTCCCGGAGCGATCATCCTTGGGGAAGGGCTTTGCGCCCCATTGTGGATCATCGCCCTGACGGGTGGGGATGATCCAGATCTGGAAGATCTGTGTCTCCTCCGCCTCCTCATTATATTCCGAATGGCGAACGCCCGTGCCAGCGGACATCACCTGCACATCGCCCGCTTCGGTGCGGCCATGATTGCCGAGGCTGTCTTTGTGCGTGATGGCGCCTTTGCGCACATAGGTGATGATTTCCATGTCGCGGTGCGTATGGGGTGGGAAGCCTGTGCCGGGTGCGATGGTGTCATCATTCCACACGCGCAGATTGCCCCAGTGGGTGCGCTTGGGATCATGATAATTGGCGAAGGAAAAATGATGCTTGGCATTGAGCCAGCCGTGGTTTTCGCCGCCAAGGCTCTCAAAGGAACGAAGCTCGATCATGTGGTGTCTCCTCAAACGGTGTGACTTGATGACCGTGAGATAGGCGCCCTTGCCTTTGCGGATAAGCCGGATAAAATGCGTCGATCTTTTCAGGAAATTAGAAATGCTCAATCCCGGCACGCCGACCTTCGATCAGCTGCGTATCTTTCTGGCAGTCGTGGAAACCGGGAGTTTTGCTGCTGCCGGGCGCAAGCTCAATCGCGCTGTTTCGGTTATCAGCTATGGCATCGCCAATCTTGAGGCACAGTTGGGCTTGGCTTTGTTTGAACGCGAGGGCACGAAGAAGCCGCAATTGACGCAGGCAGGCAAAGCCGTACTGGCCGAAGCGCATACCGTGTCGATTGGCCTGGATGGCCTGCTCGCCAAGGTGAAGGGCATGTTGGAGGGGCTGGAGGCCGTAGTGAGCCTGGTGGTGGACGTGATGCTGCCCGCCGAGCGCCTTGCCCTCGTGCTGCGCGCTTTTCGCAGCGCATTCCCCACCGTCTCGCTCCGCTTGCATGTGGAGGGGCTGGGCGCTGTCGCAGCGCTGGTGCTGGATGGGCAGGCCGATCTCGGCATTGCCGGGCCTGTGGCCTCGCAAATGGAAGGGTTGGCGCATTGCTTTGCGGGACTCGTGCCGCTGGTGCCGGTGGCCGCTCCCGATCATCCGCTGGCCCGCGCCATGAAGCTGCAGCCCGGCGCCGCGCGTGAGCATGTGCAACTGGTGCTGGCCGATCGCTCCCCGCTCACGCAGGGGCGCGATTTTGCGGTGACGAGCGCACACACATGGCGCCTCTCCGATCTCGGCTCCAAGCACGCCTTGCTGCGCGAGGGGATTGGATGGGGCAATATGCCGCTGCCGATGATTGAGGGCGACTTGGTGGCGGGCACGCTGGTGCGGCTGAACATGCCGGATTCAACAGGCGGGCTTTATCGCTTCTCCGCGATCCATCGCCGAGATGCGCCGCCGGGGCCTGCGGCGACATGGCTGATGCAGCGCTTCATCGATCTAGGCGCCGATGATGAAGGTGGGATGCTCGCAGACGTCTAGAGGGCGGCTGCCGCTTCATCCAGCTGGAGCAGAACGCCGCCATCGAGCAGTGCCTCTTGAAGCTTGTGAATGTCGACTTCGCGCGGCGTAACGCCTTCGCGCACCGCAATGCTGGCAGCAGTTCCGGCCGCTTCGCCCATCGACATGCAGGTTGCTTGATCGCGGATGGCGCCCAGGGCCGCAAAGGTGGCCGATGCACAGCGCCCTGCGACCAGCAGCCCCTCGACATTGCGCGGGAGCAGGCAGCGATAGGGAATGTCATAGGGCTGCTTGAACGGTGATGCGACGCCATCACCCCACAAGCCAGTGACGCTATGCAGATCTGGCCCGCGCGGTCCGCCGATCGCGATGGCATCGGTGAAGCGCTGCCCGGCGAGCACATCATCTTCCGTGAGGATATAGTCGCCGATGATCCGCCGCCCTTCACGCGCGCCGCCAGTGGGCGTTTCCATCACGATATAGGCCTGCTCGAAGCCTGGGATGCGCTCGCGCAGGAAGTTGAGGTACACCCGGTTGAGCTTGCGGCGATAGATCAGCGATTTGCTGACCTCCGCCTCATCCGTGTGATCATACCAGACCTCATAAACGCCGGACATCATCTGGCCATCGCGCATCTTGCCGTGGCGGAAGATCCCGATATTGCCGAAACGGGGCGGGGGGTAGACCGGCTCTGCCGCGCCGTAGAGCAGGGGCACTTTGCCCGCCTTGATATACTCCACCCATTCGCGATCAAAACCAGCCGGCAGCGGCACATATTTGCCATCTACCTTGGGTGCGGTCGCCTTGCCGGGGATAGGGCCGCCTGCCGCAGGCGAGAGGCGCAGGCGCGGAATGCCGCCCGATGCGCGGATGCGGTCCACCTCATCCCAATCGGTCGGCTGGACGATCGGCTCGCTGTAAAGCGTCTCCCCAGTGAGGGACTTATAAGTGTTGGTGGGCCGTCCGCCGCCCATCAGCTCGGAGCGCTCGCGGTCTAGTTCGGCCCGCTCGTCATCGGTCAGCAAGGGCTGGTTGCGCAGCCAGTCGATGAGCTTGTCGGTATCGATTCCGCTGATCTGCATGTCCATGGAACCGCCATGATGGCGGCCATCTTCCTCGCGGCCATGATGGAAGGGCGCGCCTGCGCGGGCTGCAATATCGGCATCGGCTGAGGCGTCGATCACGACATCGGCAAGGATGATCTGGCCGCCGGATTTGTTGGCGATGGCGACGCCCTTGATGGCGCCCTCATCCATGACGGCATCGAACACCATCGTGTTGAACAGCACTTCAACGCCTGCCTCTTCCATCATCTCATCGAGCAGGCTGACCATCATCACGGAATCGGTGGGGTGGCGCGCGATGGGGTCACCGGGAGGTGCGGCGCCAATGGCCTGGGCGCGGTGGAGGATTTCGAGCGAGATGCCTTTGACGACGGGCGTACCGATGCCCTTCTCGATGATATAGCCATTAATGCCGATGCCACCGATGCCACCGCCAGTCATCATGCCGCCGAGATAAGCGACGCGCTCGATGAGCATGACGTCCGCTCCAGCGCGGGCAGCGGCGAGAGCGGCAACGCAGCCTGCTGGCCCACCGCCGACCACGATGACGTCCTTCTTTTTGGCGATTTTGAGCGTGTGGCTGACTTGGCTATCGTGGGTGGTGGTGGACATGAACGCTCTCCCGTTGCCGATCAGCGAGAAGAGGTAACAGGCCATTTATAATATTGATAGACTGTATGATGGTTTGAGGGTCTATCGATCGTTTCAGTTTTTGCGCGCCCTACCAACCTCGTCATCCCGGGCTTGACCCGGGATCCCGCTTTCTAAGCAAGGCAGCGGGACCCCGGATCAAGTCCAGGGTGACGATGGCCGTTGATGTTGCGTTTATCCTAGTCCTCGGCCCGTCCGGCCCGTTCGCTGATCTGCTTGAGGCGGTAGAGCATGGACTGGCGACGATCGATCAGATGCTCGCGCATGGCGTGAAACGCGCCTTCGCTGTCATGCGCTTCGATCCGCTCGAAGATGGCGGTGAGCGCCTTGTAGCCGATCTTGCTGTTGCGGGGGGATGCTTCCAGCGCGGTGAACAGATTGACGAGCGTATGCTCGAGCGCGTGCATCAGGGTGATGAGCGTGCGCGCGCCGGACGCCTCGACGATGGCGCGGTGGAAGGCGAGGATGCGCTGGACGGATTCCACGCGCGTGATGCCGGTCTCCATGATCTCGCCCAGCAGCGCCTTGAGATGCGCGATCTGCTCGTCGGTGATGCGCTCGGCGGCAAGCTCGGCAGCGCGGCACTCGATGCCGATGCGGGCGTCGAACACTTCCTCGGCGGTGACCTGGATGAGCATGAATTGCACCGCCAGGGCGGTGGCGAACTGATCGGGCTTGCCCTGCGCAATCGTTGCGCCGCCGCCTGCGCCGGTCTTGATGGTGACGACGCCGAGCGCTTCCAGCCGACCGAGCGCCTCACGGATCGGGACGCGGCTGGTTTTGAACGTCTCCGTCAGTTGCGCCTCGGTGCCCAGGAACTGGCCGGGCTGAAACTGGCCCGCAAACAACGCCTCGATGATCTGCGAGACGATCCGCGAGGCGAGGGACTGGGTGCGGACGGAGCTGAAGACATTATCCTGGTCGATCACGGTAAGCGCGCTTTCTTGTTTGCGCCCTGCCAGCCGGCAGCGCGTCATTTGTCATTTCGTATGACAGATCGGCGCGCTTGATCAACATGACATGACGAGATGGTTGACAAACGCACCGGCACGCTAAAGACATAACCATAATATAGTTATATCAAGATGCGGGGAGGACGACATGCTGAGTGCGGATGATAATGCCCTGCTGACACGCACCGGGCCGGACGATCCGATGGGCAGGTTGATCCGCGAATATTGGATTCCGGCCTTTCTGCCCGAGGAAGTGAAGGCGGGCGGCGCGCCGTTGCGGCTGCGGCTGCTGGGTGAGGATTTCCTCGCCTTTCGCTCGCCGGATGGGAAAGTGGGTGTGGTCGATCATCGCTGCGCGCATCGTTGCGCCTCGCTTTTTTATGGGCGCAACGAGGATGGGGGTATTCGCTGCGTGTATCATGGCTGGAAGTTCGACCATGATGGCCAGTGCATCGAGATGCCAAGCGAGCCGCTGAGCACCAGCTATAAGGACAAGGTGAAGATCAAGGCGCTGGGCGTGATCGAGCGCTATGGCGTTGTGTGGGTGTATATGGGCGCGCGCGAAACGCCGCTGCCGCTGCCGCATTTCGATCTGGATGAGCTGGGCGAGGACCAGGCTCTGTCCGTCAGCTTCATGATGCGTGAGTGCAACTGGTTTCAGGCGCTCGAAGGCGACATCGACACATGCCATGTCGGCTTCCTCCATCTGGGCGCGGCGACGCCGGACCAGTTTGAGGAAGGCTCACTCAACTATTATCGCCAGCAGCCGGAAAATCTGGCGCCCAAATATGAGGCGCTGGAGACGGATTATGGCACGGTTTATTGCGCTTATCGCCATGCGGGGCCGGACAATCTCTACCATCGCATCGGTCATTTCGCGATGCCCTTCTGGACGATGGCGCCATCTGAGGCGATGGACCATATCCGCGTGCGCGCATGGGTGCCGATCGATGATCATCACTCCATGCTGGTGGTGATTGGCGGGCCGCGCTCGGGCGCGACGACGCTGACCAAAGAGGGCAAGCCGCTCGTGGGGACGACATCGCCGATCAATTTTCTGCCCAACACCAGCGACTGGCTGGGGCGCTTCCGCATCGATGCCAATCCGCGCAACGATCATCTGATCTCGCGCGAGGTGCAATCGAGCCAGAGCTATAGCGGGATTGAGGGGATTCCGGTGCAGGATCAGGCGATTACCGAGAGCATGGGGCCGATTGTTGACCGCACGCGGGAGCATCTTGGCACCAGCGATCGGATGATTGCGCTCACGCGGCGTAAGCTCCTGCGCGCTGCCCGGGCGATACAGGAGACGGGCGCGCCGCCGCCATCGGTGGATGAGGTGGAATGCTATCATGATGTGCGGGCGGGCTTTGCGCTTCTGCCGAAGGATCAGGATTGGCTCGACTATTATAACGGCCGCCGCAGTGCCTGGAGCGCTGGCCATGCCCGCCCAATTGAAAGATCAAAACCATGAGTGACAACGGCTACCGATCTGGCCCGCATTTCCTGCAATTGCCGGGGCCAACGACAACGCCGTTGCGCGTGATGGAAGCGATTGCGCGCCCGACCATCAACCATCGCGGGCCGGAATTTCGCGATCTGGCGGTGGAGGTGCTGGGCTCGATCCGGACGATCTTCAAGACGTCGGGGCCGGTCATTATCTATCCCTCCTCGGGAACGGGCGCGTGGGAAGCGGCGCTGGTGAATGTGCTGTCATCCGGCGATGATGTGCTGATGTATGAGACTGGCTGGTTTGCCACGCTCTGGTATCGGCTGGCGCGCAAATTGGGCCTCAACCCTGAATTGATGCCCGGCGACTGGCGTTCCCCGGTGGATGCCGCCGCGATTGGCGAGCGTCTGCGCGCGGACAAAGGGCACAAGATCAAGGCGGTGTGCGTCGTCCATAATGAGACCTCGACCGGCGTGACGTCCGATATCGCCGCCGTGCGCCGCGCGATCAATGAGGCGGGCCATCCTGCACTGTTGATGGCGGACCTCGTCTCCTCGCTCGCATCGGTGGATTATCGCCATGATGATTGGGGCGTGGATGTGGCGGTGGGCGGATCCCAAAAGGGGCTGATGCTGCCGCCGGGCCTCTCGTTCAACGCGCTGTCGCAGAAGGCGATTGCGGCCTCGCAGGGCGGTGGCATGGCGCGCTCCTATTGGGATTGGGGCGAGATGCTGGAGGCGAATGCGCGGGGCTTCTTCCCTTACACGCCTGCGATCAATCTGCTGCAGGGGCTGCGGGCGGCGGTGGATATGCTGAATGAGGAGGGGCTGGATGCCGTGTTCGCGCGGCACCATCGCGCTGCTGCTGCGACGCGCGCGGCTGTGCGCCATTGGGGGTTTGAGACGCAGTGCCGTGATGAGGGCGCGCATTCTCCGGTGCTGACGGCGGTGCGCTTGCCGGAGGGTGTTTCGGCTGATGGCCTGCGCGATGTGATCCTCGACCGCTGCAATATGAGCCTTGGCAATGGGCTGGGTCAGCTTGAGGATCGGGTGTTCCGCATCGGGCATCTGGGCGAGTTTAATGACACGCTGTTGCTGGGCACGATTGCTGCGATTGAAGCTGCGATGGATTATGCGGGCGTAGAGCATCAGGCGGGCGGTGTCGGGGCGGCAATCAGCGTGCTGAACGGGCGCATTGGCACTTAGGGGAGAGACAAATGGCCGGTCGCATGAGCATGAGCGAGAAGATGGCCGTCCTTCGCGCGACCTGGGATTATCCGGGATGGCGCGTGGTGGCGATGACCTTCGTCATCTTCTTCCTCGCCTTTGGCGCGCCGCTCACCATGCCGTTCGTTTACCCCGAAGTGATGAAGGAATTTGGCTGGAGCCTCACACAGGCGACGCTGATCTACACCTATAAGAGCCTGACCGGCGCGGTGATGGCGCTGTTCATCATCGGGCCTTTGGTCGACAAGCTGGGCCTGAAAACCGTGCTGATCGCGGCCATGACCGCAGAGGCGATCGGGCTTTCCGGCTTCCTGATGGTGAACTCACTGGGCAGCTATTATCTGGTTGGCTTCATGATTGGCACGGGGCAGGCTGCGGTCATCATCTGCCTCAAGCTGCTCGTCTCGCGCTGGTTCATGCGCAATGTGGGGCTGGCGGGCGGCATCGCGATTGTGGGCGCGAGCTTTGGCGGCGTGGTGTTTCCGCTGATCGCTGCGCATCTCATTCCGCTCTACGGTTGGCGTGTCGCCTTTGCATGCCTGAGCCTTGGCATCTTTTTCATCTCGATCCCGCTGGCGCTTTTCGTGCGCGCCAATCCGACCGAAGAGGATATTTTGCCCGAAGTCGTCAAGACGCCGCAGGGCGTGGATGGCGATGCGATCCGCGCGGCGGAACTGCACGTTGATCTCAGGCGGATGTTCCGGCAACGCGCCTTCTGGCTGATCGCGGGGGCGACCTTCCTCTCCGCGCTGGTGGATCAGGCGCTGTTCCAGCACAGCATCTATTACCTCACGACCGAGGCGGGGCTGACGCGCACGGTGGCGGCCAGTGCATGGTCCGTGACTTTCCTCGTCGGCATGGGCGCAAAGTTCATTGCGGGTGGAACATTCGATCGTTTCTCGGTGAAGGGCGTGGCCTTCTGGAACCTGCTGCTGGGGCTGGCGATCATATTGGCGCTGCCCGCTCAGGGGATTCTTACGGCGCTCGTTTTTACCTCCGTCCTGGGCCTCGCGCATGGTGGGCTGACGGTGGATACACCGGTCGTGGCCAAGCATGTCTATGGGCCAGCCTATATGAACCGTCTGCTGCCGATGCTGGCGGGGTTCAACACGCTTGGGTCGGCGGTTGGCCCGGTTCTGCTCGCTACGCTTTATGATCGCACGGGAAGCTATGTGACCGGGTTCGGCCTGTTCTTCACCTTCACGATGCTTGCTGCGCTGCTGATGTGGACCGTGCGCCCGGCCTATCGTGATCGCCTGCGCCAGATCGCGCCCACATAAAGGTCCTTGTCGCAACCGGCTTGATCTTGCGACGGCCTGCGCGCAGGGGGCTGCATGATTTCCCGCTGTGCCGCGGCTTCCTGACTGACGAGATTGTTTGAGCGCTGATCTTCCCCCGATCGATGAAGAAATCGCCCCGCCACGCTTTGCGCGCGGATGGGGTGCGCTCAGCAACCGCGCCTATCGCATCTACACCATCGGCAATGGGCTTTCCTCCGTTGGGCTGTGGGTGCAGCGGTTGGCGATCAGCTGGCTTGCCTGGCATTTGAGCGGATCGGGCCTGTGGGTGGGGCTGATGGCGTTTGCGCTGTTTGGCCCGGTGCTGCTCTTCTCCTCCTTCTTCGGCGTGTTGGTGGACCGGGCGGAGCCGCTGCGGACGGCATCGATCATCAATGGGTTGATGGCATTTTGGGCGACATTGCTGGCGCTGCTTTCTGCCTTTGGCCTGCTCGATATTATCACGCTGTTCGTCACATCGCTGGCGATTGGCGTGACCTCCGCGGCCTATGCACCGGCGCGGCTTTCGATCATTCCGGCGATTGTACCGCGCGAGATGATGAGCAGCGCGATCGGCATCGGCGCGATGATCTTCAATGCCTCCCGGCTGGTGGGGCCTGCGGTGGCGGGGGCGGTGTTGCTCAGCTTCCCGGTCGCGGTGGCCTTTTTGATCAACGCCGTCTCCTATGCGCCGCTCATTTATGCGCTGTCGCTGGTGCCGCGTCGCCCGCGCGAGAGGGCGGCGCCTGCGCCATTCTTCCGCCAGCTTGCGGAAGGGTTCGCTTACGCGCGCGGCAATGCTTTCATCTTGCGGCAATTGATGCTGATCGGCTGGAGCGCTCTGTTCGGTCGAGCGATATTGGAAGTGCTGCCGGTGTATGCCGACCGCTTCTATGGCAGTGGGACGAGCGCCTTGGCGGCGCTTTCTGCTGCGGCGGGGGCGGGGGCGCTGCCGGCGGCGTTCCTGGCATCGCGGCTGAACTTCAATAGCCAGCAATTGCAGCGCTGGAGCATTTTCATGGCCATGTTGAGCGCCGTGGCGCTGTTCGTTCTGGCGCTATGGAACGGGTTGTGGCTGGGGCTGGCATGCATTGCCGTGATCGCGTTCGGCTCGACGGGGGCGGCGGTGCTGTCCCAGACGCTCATCCAGATCGAATTAGCCGATGCCGTGCGTGGGCGAGTGAGCAGCTTATGGACGATGGCGAGCCTTGGCGGCACGGCTTTTGGCGGCTTGCTGCTGGGCGCGGCGCTGCAATGGATGAGCGTGGCTGGTGCGACGATGCTGATGGCGGGCGTCGCGTTCAGCGCGCCTGCAATCATGGGCTGGATGGCGCGGCGGCGGGCGGCCTAAGTTGTGGGTGTCGTGACGACGTGCATCTCCATATAGGATTGCATGCCGACGACGCCCTGCTCGCGGCCATAGCCTGACTGTTTCGCGCCGCCGAAGGGCACATCCCGGCCATTGCCGCCATGGCGATTGACCCAGCTTAGGCCCGCCTCGAATTGCTGCGCGACTTGCGTGCCCTGCGCGATGTCGCTGGTCCATACTGAGCTGCCGAGGCCGAACTCCGTGGCGTTGGCGCGGCGGATGGCGTCGTCCAGATGATCGTAGGAGAGGATGGGGAGGATGGGGCCGAACTGCTCATCGCGCACGATTGGGGCATCGTCGGGCAGACCAGTGACGATGGTGGGGGTGATGAAATAGCCTTCGCCTTCCGGGATGGTGCCGCCGGTGACGATGTGATCGGGCGCCAGATCGCGGATGAGCGCGACGACCTTCTCATACTGCATGCGGTTCTGGATTGGCCCCATTTGCGTTGCGGGATCGGTGCCCGGTCCGAAGCGGATGGCGCGGGCGCGTTTGGCGAGGGCTTCGACCAGTATGTCGTGGATATCGGCGTGGACATAGACGCGCTTGATGGCCATGCAGACTTGCCCGCAATTGGCGAATGCGCTGCGGGCGATGCCATCGGCTGTCGCCTCGATATCCGCATCCGGCAGGACGATGGCGGGATCATTGCCGCCAAGCTCCAGCGTGACGCGCTTGAACGTCTGCGCGGCGCTTTCCAGCACGCGGCGTCCGGTTGCGACGGAGCCGGTGAAGCTGATCTTGTCGATATCGGGATGGCTGGTGGTCCATGCGCCAAGATCATTGCCGCCGCTCAAGATGTTGACGGTGCCGGGTGGAACGATGTCGGCGATCGCCTCACCGATGGCGAGGGTGGAGAGCGGGGTGAAGGGCGAGGGCTTCAGGACGATCGTGTTGCCGGTGTAAAGCGCCTGCGCGATCTTGACCATTGCGAGCATGACCGGGACATTCCAGGGGGTGATTGCGCCAACCACGCCGAGCGGACGGTAGCGGATTTCCACCCGCTCGCGCGCATCGTCGCGCAGCATTTTGTTGGAGATATCGAGCAGGGTGAGCGCCTCGATATGATCGGCGGCGCGGTTTACCTCGCCAAGGGCATCGCGCAGAGGCTTGCCTTGCTCGGCGGTGAGGATGGCGGCGATGGCATCGGCCCGCTCGCGCAGGCGCTGGGCGATGCGGTGGACGACGGCGCGGCGCTGATCGAAGCTGTTGGCGGTCCAGAGCGGGAAGGCAGCGCGGGCGGCGGCGACGGCGCGGTCGAGATCGGCTCGGTTGGCGTCTGGCGCGGAGGCGAAGACGCGGCCTGTTGCGGGGTTGATGATATCGATAGAGTTGGGCGTGGTGACGGCTGCGCCATCGATGAGCATGGGGTAGGTGTTGATCATTATTTCTGCCCGTCCGATTAAAAGCTATCGTATCACTGCGCAAAGATATAACTATATCATGGTTTAGATCAATCGGTCATGGGGATGTGATGCTTGACGATTTTGTGACGCTTGGCCGATCCGGTTTGCGGGTGAGCCGCTATGCGCTGGGGGCCTTTAATTTTGGTGGCAAGCAGCCCTGGAGCCTTGATGCCGCGACCGCGCATGGGCTGATCTCGCGCTATCGCGAGCTGGGCGGCAATATGCTCGACGCTGCGAATAGTTACGGCGATGGCGAGGCGGAAGTGATGCTGGGCGATTATCTAGGGGCTAATCCCGGTAGCCGCGATCAGCTGGTGCTTTGCAGCAAGTTCGGATCGAACACCCGCGCTGGCGATCCCAATGCGGGCGGGGCCGGGCGCAAGGCGATTATGCAGACGTGCGAGGCATCCTTGCGCAAGCTGCGGACGGACCGCATCGACCTGTATTGGATGCACATTGGCGATCCGCTGACGCCGATGGAGGAGACGTTGCGGGCGCTCGATGATCTGGTGAGTGCGGGCAAGATCCTGCACATCGGCTTCTCCAACGTGCCGGCATGGAAAGTGGCGGAGGCCCATTGGCTGGCTACGTTCCGCAATCAGGCGCCGGTGATCGCGTTGCAGCTGCAATATTCGCTGATGGAGCGCAGCATCGAGATTGAGCATGTGCCGCTCGCGCAGGCCTATGGGATGGGGATCGCGGCATGGTCTCCGCTCAAAAGCGGCGCGCTGAGCGGGCGCTATCGGCGGGGCGATGCGAGCAATCATGATGCAGAGGGGCGGGCGGCTTTCCTTGCGCGCATATTAGATGAGAAGGCGGAGGCAATCCTCGATGTGGTGATGGGGATTGCCGAGCAAAAGGGCGTTAGCCCGGCGCAGGTGGCGTTGGCCTGGTTGCAGGCGCAGGCGTGGGTATCGACGATCCTCATCGGCGCGAATGATGTTACCCAGCTTGAGGAAAATGCGGGGGCGGCGGGGCTTGTGCTGTCCGCGGAGGAGCTGGCTGCGCTTGAGGGGGTTGGGCGGCCGCACGCGCCTTATCCGGCTGATTTCGCGCGGCGGGCATTGGGATCGGTGAGCGGGGGGACGCGCATCAATGGCGTCTCCCCGCCCAGTGGCGGATCGCCTAGTCAGGGGCGGCGCTGATCGGGTCCAGAGCCGCATAGCGCTCCAGATGGAAATCGCGGTTGCCGTTTGAAAGCTCGAACAGGCCGAGGCGGGCGAACAGGTGGGCAGCGGGATATTCCTGCACGAGGCCCATGCCGCCGTGAAGCTGGACGCATTGCTCGCCGATATAGCGCGCGGAGTCGCCAGCCTTGACCTTGGCGGCAGAGACGGCGCGGCTGCGCTGTTGCGGCGTGCCACTCTCGCAGGCGAGGATGGCGGCCTGGGTGATTGGGCCTGCAAGTTCCTCTGCAATGATCATGTCCACGATGCGGTGCTGGAGGAGCTGAAAACTATCCAGCGTCTTGCCGAACTGGCGGCGGGTTTGGGTATGCTCGCGGGTGAGCGCATTGGCGGCGCGCATGGCGCCAACCGCATCAGCGCAGGCGAGGGCGGTGGCTTCATCGAGCGCTTGAGCGAGGGCTTCTGTGCCGCCATTCATGCGCGCATCGTCTGGCAGAAGCAAATCGTTGAGGGCAATGTCTGCCGCGCCTGTCCAGTCGAAGCAGCGATAGGCGTCGCGCTGGAGAGCATGCGCTGGGGCGAGGAACAGAGCGGTGCCATCGTCCGTCTGCGCGGAGATGATGAAGAGGTCGGCTGTGTCGCCACCTGCGATGACGGTCGTGCGGCCATTGAGTCTCCAGCCAGTGCCCCTGCGGTCCGCCCGCGTTTCGCCTGCGCTGTCATGTGCCAGCACGGCTCGGCATTCGCCGGATGCGATGGCGGGCAGATGCGCATCCCTTTGCGCCTGCGTGGCTGCCGCCGCGATCAGCCGCGCGCCGACCATTGTCGCGACATAGGGTTCGAGCGTCATGGCCCCGCCCATCTTCTCGGCGACCAGCGCGATATCCGCCAAGGAGCCAGAGATGCCGCCATGCTCTTCCGGCAGAGTGAGGGCGAACAGACCCTGCTCAGCATAGGCGGCCCAAGCGGTGTGAGACTCCTGGGCGGGTGACGCGTGCGCATCACGGCGCTGGTCGAAGCTGTATTGGCGCGACAGGAGTGTCGATAATGAGTCCCGCAGCAAGTCGCGGATATCTTCGGCTTCAGTCATAAGGTCGGTCAACGCGATGCTCCCAAGCCCAGAGTTTTGGCAATGATGTTGCGCTGGATTTCGTTCGATCCGCCGTAGATGCTCACGACGCGCGTATCGAAATGGCTCTTATAGAGCCGCCCCACAGATGGGCCGTTCGCCCGTAACGGTGCCGCACGCCGCCCTGCCGCTTCGACAAGCAGACGGGTGAGGCGCTGTTGCAGTTCAGAGCCTTTGATCTTGAGCATATTGGCTTCGATGCCCGGTGCATGGCCTTCCCGGGCCAGCGCCAGCATGGCCATTGCCATCGCTTCCAGTGAGGCCAGCTCTATGTCTGCCTCGGCGATCCTGGCGCGGAAAGTCGGGACATTCAGCAGTCCTGCGTCGCCCGCAACCCGTTTGAGCTTGGCCAATTGGCGGCGGTTGAGGCCGATGCGCGCAATGGAGAGCCGCTCATTGCCCAGCACGGTGCGCGAATAGGTCCAGCCCTTGTGCGGCTCACCTACGATATTGGCGGCGGGCACGCGCACATCATCGAAGAACACTTCGTTGGTCGCGCGTTCGCCGTTGAGCAGCAGGATCGGCTGGATGGTGATGCCGGGCGTTTCGCGCAGGTCGATCAGCAGCAGGGAGATACCCATTTGCGGTTTGGGCGCCTGCGGATCGGTACGGACGAGCGCGAACATCATGTTCGCTTCATGCGCCATCGTCGTCCACATCTTCTGGCCGTTCACGATCCACTGATCGCCGACAAGCTCGGCCCGCGTCTTGAGCGAGGCGAGGTCCGATCCCGCGCCCGGCTCGGAGAAGCCCTGGCACCAGATATCCTCGCCGGAGAGGATGCGGGGGAGGTAATGATCCTTCTGCGCCTGCGTTCCGTAGGTCATGAGCGTGGGGCCGAGCATCTTGAGGCCGAAGGAGCCAAGGTCCGGCGCGCCTTCTTCCGCGAGCGTCTCGGCGAAGATGTAATTCTGGACGAGACCCCAGCCCGCGCCGCCATATTCCACCGGCCAATGTGGCGCAGCCCAGCCGTGTTTGTGCAAGGCGCTGTGCCATGCGCTGCGCTCAGCGGACGTGATGCTCATTGCGTCCGTCACCTTGGCACGCACGTCAGCAGGGCAGTGGGTTCTCACAAATTTGCGCACGTCATCGGCGAACGCGCGCTCACTGTCTGTCAGCATTTCGGCTCCTCTCCACTCTTTCGATCAGTGTCGAATATGTCGCCACCAATATCAAGTGACTTTATATAAAGCGACTAGCGAAAACTAGTTGTCTTTAGCATCAATATAAGCAACAATCAGGGAGTCGATGCAGGAAGGGACATTCCGCATCGGCTGGAGAGGGTGATGAACATATGGCCTGCCTTGGGATCGAAATCTGCCCGCTTGCCAGCGTGCTGCGTGAGCGCACGCCCAAGCCCGAAATGCTGCGCTTTTTCTAAAAGATAATATGGTTAGATATTAATATTGACAGCGTCTTAACGGCGCGTAGTCTTTTGGTTTCAATGAGCCAGCAGTGCGTTGATTCTGCGGCAATAGAGGAGGGGAATATGACCCGTCGATCATGGTTGCTACTGTCTGCAGCGGCTTGCGCTACGTGCGCCGCAACGATGCCAGCCTACGCGCAGAGCGGATCTGAACTGACTGAAGCTCAGGTGCGCGATATCATCGTAACCGGATCGCGCGTTCAGCGTGATGGTTTTCAAGCACCAACGCCCGTGACGGTGCTGACATCGGAAGCGCTGGCCGAGCGCGGCGTGGCGAACGTCGGTGACTTCCTCAATGAGGTGCCATCGTTCCGCCCGAGCGTCTCCAACCAGACCAATACGCAATCCTCCAACCTTTCCGGCGCGACTTTCGCCGATCTGCGTGCGCTGGGGAACATCCGCACGCTGGTGCTGGTCGATGGGCGTAGGCATGTGCCGACGGCCTCCACTGGGCAGGTCGATCTCAACCTGATCCCGACAGTGCTGGTCGACCGGATCGATGTGGTGACGGGCGGCGCCTCTGCCGCTTATGGGTCTGACGCGATCTCCGGTGTGGTCAACGTCATCATCAACAAGAAGCTCAATGGCTTCAAGGGCGACCTGTCGCTCGGCGTTTCCGAAGAGGGTGACAATTTCGAGCGACGCATCGGCCTTGGCTTCGGCACGCAATTTGGTGACGGTCGCGGTAACATCGTGATCGGCGGCGAATATGTGAAGTCCAACGGCATCCCTACATTTGAGGATCGCGCCTGGAGCCGGCGCTATGACGAGTCCGTTTCCTTCGCAGCGAACCGGCCCGCAGGCACGCCTTCGCGCATTTTTGCAAGCGGCGTGCGGTTCATGAATTCGCTCTTCGGTGGCGTGATCCTGGGCAATAACGCGGACACGACGGCATCAAATGGCGCCGATGTGCTGCGGGGGATTTATTTCCCCGAGCCGGGCGTTGTCGGTCGTTTCACCTATGGCAATGAGACCGGCGGTTCCTCCTATAATCTGTCCAGTTCGGTCGGCACACCGCCACGGGCAGGGCATACGCTGGTGCTGCCAATCGATCGCCATGTCGTGATGGGTCATCTCGATTATCAGATCAACGACGCGGTCAACTTTTTCGCCGAGGGAAGTTATGGCCGATCGGGCTCCAACTATTCCGGTCCAATGCCGCGCGATACGGCGGTCAGCGGCGCAAATGCCGTCGTCATCCGGCGCGACAATGCGTTTCTGCCGAGCCAGATCGCGACGATCATGGACGCCAATGCGATCACGTCATTCGTTCTTGGCCGGTCCAACCCAGATTTCTCGTCCACGCGGATCGTCAATTACAACACCACCTATCGCTTCGTTGCGGGCCTGAATGGCCCCATTGGCGGCAGCTGGAATTGGGACGCCTATGTGCAATATGGCGAGAATAAGCTGGATTCTCAGATCCGCAACATGCGCATCCAGCAGAACTTCCTCTACGCTTATGATGCAATCAGGCTGCCAACCGGGCAGATCGTTTGCCGCGATACGACTGCGCGCGCGCAGGGGTGCGCCCCGCTCAACCTGTTCGGCCTCAATGCCATGTCGCCTGAGTCCAGAGCCTATGTGAACGGCACGCAGTTCCAGACGATCACCAACACCCAGTTCGTGGCAGCAGCGAACATCAATGGCGAGCCATTCTCGACCTGGGCTGGCCCTGTGTCGCTGGCTTTTGGTGGCGAATATCGGCGCGATACCGCCGTCAGCGTCGTGGACTCGCTGGCTGCGCAGAAGAAGTATAACTTCTCCAATCCGGCGCCTTATGACGGGGCGTTCGCGACGAAGGAGGCCTATGCCGAAATCGTCGTGCCGCTGGCGCGCGATGCGCCCTTCATGAAGTCGCTCGATCTCAATGGCGCGGTTCGCTACACCAATTATGATACATCGGGCGGCGTGACGACCTGGAAGGTTGGCGCGACATGGGAGCCGTTCGACGGTCTGCGCCTGCGCGGAACGCGCTCGCGGGATATTCGGGCACCCAATGCGGCCGAGCTGTTCTCGGTCACATCGACCCAATCGACGTTGCGCAATCCGTTCAACGGCGTGTCCCGCTCCTACACGGTCATCTTCGCGCCCAGCACGACTTTGGCGCCGGAGAAGGCCGACACGCTCACGGTTGGCGCGGTCATCTCGCCATCCTTCCTGCCGGGCTTCTCCGCATCGGTCGATTTCTATGACATCAATATCAAGGGCGCGATCGCCAGCTTCCCGGCGCAGAATATCGTCGACAATTGCTATGCGGAAATTCAGACGACGGGCGCCGGCAGTTTCTGCCAAAGCACCGTCCTGTCTGGGGCAGGCAGCGCGACTGAAATCAACTCGGTGACGGTCCAGCTGCTCAATCTGGCATCGCTCAAGACGCGCGGCGTGGACTTTGAGTTGGTCTATCGCACCAACCTTGGCGGTGGCAGGCTCTCGACACGGCTGTTTGGCACCTATGTGGCCAATCTCATCTCCGATGACGGCCTTGGCAATGCACCCAGCTTCAACGGCGCAGGCATTATCCAGAGCCGTGGCAGCGTCATCGATCGGGCTGGCCAGCTGGGCGGTTTCACGTCCGGCCTCAACACCGGCGCGACCAGCGTGCCGCACTGGCAGATCAATGCCAATATCGGCTATGATACGGACGCCTGGGGCACCTCGTTCACGGGTCGCTGGATCGATGGCGGCATTGTGGATGCGACCCTCGTTCAGCCCGGCGATGCTGATTACAACGCTGCCTCACCAATTTCGGTGGGCGATATGAACGTGGCATCACGCTTCTATCTGCACTGGTCGGGCCATCTCAACCTGATGAAGAGCGATAACAAGACAGTGCAGCTTTATGCGGTGGTGAACAATCTGCTCAACAAGGAGCCACCGTTCCCCAACACGCAGGTTGCTGGCTATTATGATCGCATTGGCCGCTCCTACAAGGTCGGCATTCGCTTCGCTTTCTAATCCAATGGGGCGGCGGCTGGCATAAGCTGGTCGCCGCCCTTTTTCTTGTCTTCAGATGTAGGGAATTTCATGTCAGCGACGCTCTTGTCTCCGCAACTTGGCGCCGGTCGTGGTGCAGAAGCGGTCGCGCTGTTCATGCGACCAAAGTCCATTGCCGTGATTGGCGTTTCCTCCAAGCCGAAGTCGGCCGGGCGCACGGTGGTCGCGAATTTGCAGCTGAATGGCTATGTGGGCGATGTGCATATCGTTGGCCGGGCCGAGGGCGAGATTGATGGCTACCCGGTCAAGCAGAGCATCGATGATCTGCCCGAGGGTGTCGATCTGGCGGTGTTTGCGCTGCCTGCGGCGGGGGTGAAGGATGCGCTGGAAGCCTGCGTGCGGCGGGGCGTGCGGGCAGTGACGATCTTCTCCTCCGGCTTTGCCGAGGCTGGCAATCGGGCGGGGCAGGATGAGCTGATCCGGATTGCGCAGGAGGGCGGCGTGGCGCTGCTGGGGCCGAATTGCCTTGGCTATACCAATCTGGTGCAGGGCTTGCCGATCGGCTTTGCCAATGCGCGCAAGGTAGCAAAGCTGCCGGACGACAGCCCCAATCCCGCGATTGCGATGGTCTCCCAGAGTGGCGGACTGATGGCTTATGCCAGCACCAATCTGGCAGCGCGGCATCTGCCGATGGCCTATACGGTCTCGACCGGCAATGAGGCGGGCATCGGCATCCCGGACTTCATCGACTTTTTCGCGCAGGATGAGGCGACGGCGGTGATCGCGCTTTATCTTGAGGAAGTGCGTGATCCGCAGGCTTTCCTGACCGCGGCCAAACGCGCGCGGGCGGCGGGCAAGTCGCTGGTCGCGATCCATCCGGGGCGCGGCGACAAGGGCAAGGCGGCGATCCAATCCCATACCGGTGCGCTGGCGGGCGATTATGCGACGATGCAGCTGCATCTGGAGCGGGCGGGCGTCGTGCTGGTGGAGACGCTGGAGGAGTGGGTCGATGTGATCGAGCTGCTCGCGCGCTATCCGGTGCCGCCCACCAAAGGCCCGGGTGTGCTGACATTTTCGGGCGGTTTCTGCGCCATCGCGCATGATTATTTCGAGCGGCTGGACATGGAAATGCCGATGCTTTCGGAAGAGGCGCGCGCATCGCTGGCGCCGCAATTGCCGGTGTTCATTCCGCCGCGCAATCCGCTCGATCTGGGGACGCAGGCGATTTTCCAACCGGAGCTGATGCCGCTTGGGACCAACACGCTGATGGACGATAGCGAGGTTGGGAGCGTGTTGATTGCGGTGAACAGCGGCACGGCGGCTTCTCAGCGCGGCTATGGGCATTATTTCGTGGACTCGATCAAGGGCAAACCGCGCCCCGCGATTTTGGCGTTTCCGGCGCCGGAACTGGATGGTGATTTTGAGGCGTCCATTCGGGCGAACCGGCTGATTTTGAGCCGGTCTATCGAGCGATCGATGACGGCTTTGTCGCGCATCACCCATTATGGGCGCTCGCTGGAGCGGACGGGGCGTGCGGTGGCCTATCAGCCGTTCGATAATCTGCCAGCGCTTGGTGAAGGCTCTCAGCCGGAATGGCTGGGTAAGCAGTTGCTCTCTGCGATTGGCGTGCGGGTGCCGAAGGGTGGCCTTGCGACCAGTCTGGACGAGGCAGAGCAGATTGCCGCTGCCAATGGCTATCCGGTTGCGATCAAGGCGCAGGCGGGATCGCTCGCGCACAAGACGGAGGCTGGCGGCGTGTTGCTTGGCATTCGTGATGCCGATGAGCTTCGTACCGCCTGGGCGAGATTGCAGGGCAATATTGCCCGCGCGGCGCCGGGGCTGGTGCTGGATGGCGTGCTGGTCGAGGCGATGGCGCCCAAGGGGCTGGAGCTGATGATCGGCGCCAAGCGTGATCCCAAATGGGGTGCGGTGGTGCTGGTCGGGTTGGGCGGTATTTGGGTCGAGGCGCTGGGCGATGTGCGGCTGCTGCCTGCCGATATGGGCGAAGATGACATCATCACGGAGCTGATGAAGCTTCGCAGTGCCAAGCTGCTCAAGGGCTTCCGCGGTGCGCCGCCGGTGGATGTGGCGGCTGTCGCGCGGACGGCGGCGCTCGTTGGCCGGCTCATCTTGACCGTGCCGCAGATCGAGGAGATCGACCTCAACCCTGTGTTCGTCCATGCTGAGGGAGAGGGGCTGACGGCTGTCGATGCCCTGATCATCACGTCGGGAGGAGACGTAGCGCAATGAGCGAGCAACTAGCGACGTATGAGCTGGATGGCGATGTCGCGATTGTCGGCATCAATCGGGCCGAAAAGCGCAACGCGGTGAATACGGCCGTGATGGCGGATTTGCATGAGGCGTTCGAGCGGGCGGCGTCCGAGGCGCGGGTTGGCATCTTGTTCGGGCATGGCGGGCACTTCTCTGCCGGGCTCGATCTGGCCGAGGCTGCGCAGCGCATGGGTGGCGGTGCGCCGTCAAAGCCCTGGCAGCGCGGGCGCTGGACCGTGCCGCTGGATCTGGTGGCGCGCGGGCCGATTCCGTGGATCGCGGCGCTTGAGGGCGCGTGCATTGGTGGGGGGCTGGAGATTGCGTCGGCCTGCCAAATTCGCGTGGCGGATGAGACGACCTTCTTTGCGCTGCCGGAGGGCAAGCGCGGCATTTTTGTGGGCGGCGGCGGCGC
>CBIHKY010000006.1:0-67345 GCA_966205705.1 uncultured Alphaproteobacteria bacterium | reverse complement strand
GGCATGGCACGACACCTCGCCAGCCATCGGCAAGATCAACTATTATATGCTCGGCGACCAGAACCACAGCCTGTCGAACAATTTCGACATTCTGCGCGAAGGCGTTGGCCTGGCTGATCGCGGCACCTTCGTTGTCGATCCAGAGGGCACGATCCAGCTGGTGGAAGTGACGCCAGAGGGCGTTGGCCGCAATGCTGCCGAGCTGCTGCGCAAGATCAAGGCGCTGCAATATTGGACGAGCCACCCAGGCGAGGTTTGCCCTGCCAAGTGGGAAGAGGGCGAGAAGACGCTCGCACCTTCGCTCGATCTCGTCGGCAAGATCTAAAACACCGCTCGGGGCTTAGGCCCTGCGCTCAATGATATGGTTCCGGGGCCTGATGGTCCCGGATACCGCCCCTTTTTTTGCCTTTTTTCCGGAGCTACCCCTATGTTGGACGCCAATATCCAGAGCCAGTTGCAGGCCTATATGGCCAACATCAAGCAGCCAATCGAACTGGTGCCGTCTGTTGACGACAGTGCCAAGGGCGTAGACCTGCGGGCGCTGCTGGAAGAAATCGCTAGCTTGAGCAATCTGGTGACGCTCGCCTCCGATGTGGACGATGCGCGCCGCCCAAGCTTCCTCATCCGCCGCACCGGCACCGATATCGGTGTGCGCTTCGCGGGCATTCCGCTTGGCCATGAGTTCACCTCACTGGTGCTGGCGCTGCTGCAGGTTGGCGGCCACCCGCCCAAGGTGGATGCCGATGTGATCGACCAGATCAAGGCGCTGGATGGCGACTATCTGTTCGAAACCTATTTCTCGCTCTCGTGCCAGAACTGCCCGGATGTGGTGCAGGCGCTCAACCTGATGAGCGTGGTGAACCCGCGCATCAGCAACGTCTCCATCGATGGCGCGCTGTTCAAGGATGAGGTGGATGGCCGCAAGATCATGGCGGTGCCGAGCGTTTACCTGAATGGCGAGCTGTTCGCCTCGGGCCGCATGGATGTTGAGCAGATCCTCGCCAAGCTGGATACGGGCGCTGTCGCCCGCGCCGCCGAGAAGATCGCCGCCAAGGAGCCTTATGATGTGCTCGTGGTCGGCGGTGGCCCTGCCGGCGCTGCGGCGGCGATTTATGCTGCGCGCAAGGGCATCCGCACGGGCATCGTCGCCGAGCGGTTCGGTGGGCAGGTGCTCGATACGATGGGAATCGAGAATTTCATCTCCGTGCCGCATACCGAAGGCCCAAAGCTGGTCGCCGCGCTTGAGCAGCATGTCAAAGATTATGACGTGGATGTGATGAATGTGCAGCGCGCCAAAAAGCTCATCCCGGCGGCGCAGGCTGGCGGCTATGCCGAGGTGCAGTTGGAGAGCGGGGCGAGCCTCAAGGCCAAGGCCGTCATCCTCGCGACGGGCGCGCGCTGGAGGCATATGAATGTGCCGGGCGAGGACGAATATCGCAACAAGGGTGTGGCCTATTGCCCGCACTGCGATGGTCCGCTGTTCAAGGGCAAGCGCGTCGCGGTGATCGGCGGCGGCAATTCCGGCGTTGAAGCGGCAATCGACCTTGCAGGCATCGTGGCGCATGTCACGCTCATCGAGTTCGACACGCAATTGCGCGCCGACGCGGTGCTGCAGCGCAAGCTCTTCAGCCTGCCCAATGTCACCGTGCACACCTCCGCCATGACGACGGAAGTGCATGGCGATGGCGAGCGCGTGACGGGGCTGACCTATAAGGACCGCAACAATGAGCAGTCCCACATGGTCGAGCTGGAAGGCGTTTTCGTGCAGATCGGCCTCGTGCCGAACACGGAGTTCCTCACCGACACGATAGCCTTAAGCAATCGCGGCGAAATCGAAATCGACGCGCGGGCGCACACATCGCTGCACGGCATCTTCGCGGCGGGTGACTGCACGACCGTGCCCTACAAGCAGATCGTGATTGCGATGGGGCAGGGCTCCACAGCGGCGCTCTCGGCCTTTGATTATCTGATCCGGCTGGCGCCTGCGGATGAGGAGCAGGCCAAGGCTGCCTGATGAACTGCGCTTCGCCCGCTGCTGTGATGGTGGCGGGCGGGGTCTTACTTTGCTTTTTGCGTTCCCGTGAAAACGGGAACCCAGGTCGAGTTTTCGGCCAGGAGCCGTCATCAGCGCAGTGAGCGGACGCAATGTCGCCACTGGGTCCCCGCCTTCGCGGGGATACCAAGATATGAGTTGGCGTCGCGTTCAATTCTTGCGCCCTACTCATCCCCCACGCATAAAAATGCGCCGCTCTCCGCTCATCCCGCCCAAAAATTACCCGCCCTTGCAACATCTTGCCTGAGCGATAAGGTCATCCCATCCCTCCGCTCCCCCAGCGGCTCGACCCAAAAAACCGAGGATCAATCCCCCATGCGTTCCAAGCTCATACTCGCCCCCTTGACGGCTCTGGCAACGGCGCTCAGCGTGCCGACTATGGCTCAAACGAACAACAGCATCACTGCCCCCTGGACCGGCCCCTATGATGGCGTGCCCGGCTGGGACAAGGTGAAGGTCGAGGATTTTCCGGCTGCATTTCAGGCGTCGATGGCCGCTAGCAAAGCTGCCTTTGAGGCGGTGTTTGCGGACAAAGCGACGCCGACCTTCGATAACACGATCCGCCCCTTGCAGATGGAAACGCTTGAGGCGCGCGTGATGCCGATCTGGGGCGTCTACACCTCCAATCTTTCCAATGATCAGGTGCGGGCGCTGGAGGGCGAGTGGAGTCCGAAGCTCAGCGCTTTCTATAATGAGCTGGCGCTAGATCCGCGCTACTTCGCCCGTGTGAAGGCGGTGTATGACAAGCGCGCCACCGCGAAGCTGGATGCCAAGCAGATGCGCCTGCTTGAGCGCACCTATGAGGATATGGTCGCCAATGGCGCGCAACTGGATGCCGCGCAAAAGCAGAAGCTGATCGGCATCGAGACGCAGCTGGCGGAGCAGTTTAGCGCGTTCTCGAACAAGGTACTGGCGGATGAGGAGAAATATCTCACCTTCACCAGCGAGGCCGATCTTGCCGGTCTGCAACCGGATATCATCGCGACGATGAAAGCGGCGGCGGATGAGCGCAAAGTGAAGGGCTGGGTGCTGGTGAATACCCGCTCCTTCGTGCAGCCTTTCCTGGAGACATCCACCCGCCGTGATTTGCGCGAGAAGCTATTCCAGACCTTCGCCAATCGCGGCGACAATGGCGATGCGAATGATACCAATGCCACGGTTGCCAAGATCGTCGGTCTGCGCGCGGAGCGGGCCAAGCTGCTCGGCTTTGCGACCCATGCGGACTATCGCATGCGCGACACGATGGCCGGCACCCCCGCCAAGGCGATGGACCTGATGATGAGGGTGTGGCCCGCTGCCGTCGCCCGCGTGAAGCAGGAAGTGGCGGACATGCAGGCCATTGCCGATGCGGAGGCCACCGCCGCCAAGACGCCCAAAATTACCATCGCGCCGTGGGACTATCGCTTCTACGCCGAGAAGGTGCGCAAGGCGAAGTACGACCTCGATCAGAATGAGGTGAAATCCTACCTGCAACTCGACAAGATGGTAGAGGCCATGTTCGACATGGCCGGGCGCCTCTATGGCTTCAAATTCACCGAAAACACAGGCGCTGTGCCGGTCTTCTACCCCGATGTGCGCACCTTCGAAGTGACGCGCGGCGGCAAGGTCGTCGGGCTGTTCTACCTCGATACATGGGCGCGGGCGGGCAAGCGCTCAGGCGCGTGGATGACGACCTATAAGGGGCAGGATCATCTCAACGGCAACGTCTACACGCTGGCCTCCAACAATAATAATTTCGCGAAAGGCAGCGCTGGCAAGCCCACATTGGTGAGCGAGGACGACGCCACCACGCTCTTCCACGAATTCGGTCATGCGCTCCATTATATGAGCTATGACATTACCTGGCCGGGCCTTGGCAGCACGCCGCGCGACTTTGTGGAATATCCAAGCCAGGTGCATGAGAATTGGCTGATGACGCCTTATGTGCTGCAGACCTATGCGCGCCATTATGAGACCGGCGCGCCGATCCCGCAGGCGCTGGTCGACAAGATCAAGGCGAGCGACACCTTCAATCAGGGCTTCGAGACGGTGGAATATCTCTCCTCTGCGATCGTGGACATGAAGCTGCACAACCGCGCCGATGCGCCGACGGATATCGACGCCTTCGAGCGGGAGACGCTGGCGGAAATCGGCATGCCCAAGGAGATGATCATGCGGCACCGCTTGCCGCACTTCGGTCATCTCTTCTCGTCAGACGCTTATTCGGCGGGCTATTATAGCTATCTCTGGTCCGAGACGATGGATGCCGACACATGGGCGGCGTTCGAGGAGCGGGGTGATGTGTGGGATCCGGAGATGGCCAAGCGCTTTAATGCGATTGTGCTGGCGACGGGGAATGAGTCGGATCGGGCCGAGGCTTATCGGGTGTTCCGCGGGCGTGATCCGGATGTGAATGCGCTGCTCAAGCGCCGGGGTTTTCCGGTGCAGTGAGGGTGCCAAATTAGACCCGACCGTCCATCGAACGCCCCACACCGCCAGCAGACGTCACCCCGGACTTGATCCGGGGTCCCGCTTTTCTTGTGGCGCGGATGAAGGCAGCGGGACCCCGGATCAAGTCCGGGGTGACGAGTGGCTGCAGTTCCGAAATTAGCCTCAAGCCTCCGGCCGCGTCCAGATCCAGCTGCCGAAGATGAGCTTCGCCCCGAGGCTCGCTAGCGGCCAGGGCCAAGGCGCGAGCCAGAAGGAGAGCGCGACGCTGGCGGTGAAGGCGAGGGCAGACGCCCGCTTGCCCCGCCTGCTGATCGCGCCCCGCTCGCGCCACAGCCGGATCGACGGGCCAAAGCGGGGATGATCGAGCAGACGTTGCTCCAGCGCCGGGCTGCTGCGCGCAAAGCAGAAGGCGGCGAGGATGAAGAAGGGTACCGTCGGCAATAATGGCAGCGGGATGCCGGCCAGTCCAAGCGCCACAGAGATCACGCCGCCTGCAAAATAGACGGGCTTTAGCAGCATGAGGGATCGCGGCGTGGCATGGGTCTGCTGGTAGCGCTGTTATGGCTGGAACAGAAGCAGCGTCTTGTGGTGAGATGGCGCAGCGAGAGGGGGTGGACGATTTGACCCGTGACAGGCGTGCGCACACTTCCTAAGAGCGCAACCGTGTTGCACCTCCGCCGCCTTGCCATGTCAAACCGATGCTGGGCAGCCACGCTGTTCGGCTTGGCATTGCTGCTCAAGGCGCTGATGCCAGCCGGGTACATGACGGTATCGAGCGGCAAGACCATCACCGTGGAGATTTGCTCGGGCACTGGCCCGGCCTCCGTCACGCTGCACATCCCGACCGAGGGCAGTGACAAGGGCGGCAAGGGCGCGACGTCTGCCGAGCAGCCCTGCGCCTTCGCCGGGCTGAGCGCACAGGCGCTGGCAGCGGTCGATCCGGTCATTCTTGCAGCGGCGCTGGCCTTTACGTTCGTCCTCGCGCTGCTCACAGTCGATCTGCGACTGCCCCGGCATCGCGACTTTCTCCGTCCGCCCTTGCGCGGCCCTCCGGCCCTCACCTGACAGTCTAAGCCATTTGTCAGTCCAAGCTGGCGCGCTCTTGATGCTGCGCCAGCCTGCCGGAGTATCTTCCAATGTTATCTTTCTCTGCTCGTCCCACCGGGGCGCGTAAGCCGCTGTTTCTGCTCGCCTTCGCCGCACTGCTTGCCTCTGGAGGCGTCGCAATGGCGCACAGTTTCACCAGCGGCGCGCTCAAGATCGGCCATCCCTGGTCGCGTGAAACCGCCAAGGGCCAGTCCGTGGGTGGCGGCTATATGACCATCACCAATGACGGCAAAACGCCTGATCGCCTGACCGGCGGCACGGCCGACATTGCCAAACAGGTGCAGGTCCACATGATGAGCATGGATGGCGGCGTGATGCGGATGCGCCAGCTCAAGGATGGCCTTGCCATTCCAGCGGGCGGTGTCGTCGCGCTTAAGCCGGGGAGCTTCCACCTCATGTTCATCGGCCTCAAGCGGCCTTTGGCTCAGGGCGAACTGGTGCCGGTGACGCTCCACTTCGCCAAGGCGGGCAAGGTGGCCGTGCAGTTCAAGGTGGAAGCCGTGACCTATGGAGGCCCTGCCCATGACAAGCACTGAAACCCATGCGCGGCTTGGCCGCGTGCGGCGCTGGCTCTGGGTGCTTGTTGGCATCGTAGCGCTGGCTATCGGCGTGATGCTCGGCATTCGGGCCTTTGGCGGCGATCCGCACGGCGCATCCGAAGTCGCAGGCGCGCCTGTGGACATCGGGAGCAGCTTCTCGCTCGTCGATCGCGGCGGCAAGCCAGTCACGCCGGAGACGCTCAAGGGCAAGCCCTATGCGATCTTCTTCGGCTTCACGCGCTGCCCGGATGTGTGTCCAACGGCGCTCAGCCGCATGGCGCAATTCCGCAAGAAATTGGGGGCCGATGGGGACAAGTTTCAGATCGTCTTCGTCTCGGTCGATAGCGGGCGCGATAGCCCGGCGGATGTGGGCGCTTATGTCGATCTGTTCGGCACGCCTATCCTCGGCCTCACCGGCTCGGAGCAGCAGATCGCGCAGGCAACCAAATCCTTCCGCGTCTTCTTTCAGAAGGTGCCGGTGGATGGGGGCGATTACACGATCGACCATAGCGCCTTCACCGTGCTGATGGATCGTGATGGTCAGTTCCGCTCACTGCTGAGCGATCAGGAGAGCGAAGCTTCCGCCCTGGCCGAGCTGCGCCGCCTCATCGCCTGAACTTTCAAATTCTTTCCCCCGGGGGACATAACAATGAAAACATCCATGTTCGCAATCGCGGCAGCCTTTCTCGCTGCCACACCCGCATTGGCCGAAGAGGCCGATGATGCCCATGTTGATGGCCGCGCCATCATCGTCACAGGCCATGTTGAAACGGAAGACGCCGAGCGCATCGCGCGCGCAACGCCGGGTGGCACCGATGTGGTGCGGCACGAGGATTATGCCGACAAATCGCTCGTCTCCCTGCGCGATACACTGGCCTTTTCGCCCGGCGTCTACACCCAGCCGCGTTATGGGCAGGAGGTGCGGATTTCCATTCGTGGCTCAGGCCTGTCGCGCGGCTTCCATATGCGTGGGCTCACGCTGTTGCAGGATGGCGTGCCGATCAACCTTGCCGATGATAATGGCGATTTTCAGGAGCTGGAGCCGATCTTCTTTGAGCGACTGGAAGTCTATCGCGGGGCTAATGCGCTGCGCTTTGGCTCAGGCACGCTGGGCGGCGCGATCAATGGCGTGACGCCCACGGGCAAGAGCGCGCCGGGCGGCTATGTGCGTGCCGATGTGGGCAGCTTCAACATGCTGCGCGGGCTCGCCTCCTATGGCGGCACATCCGGGCCGGGCGATTATTGGTTCGCGGTGAGCGCCGACCAATCCGATGGCGACCGCGATCATGCCAAGCGCAACAGCCTGCGCTTCCACGGTAATGTCGGGATCGATCTCTCGGCTGTCGTTTCCACGCGCTTCTATGCGACGCTCAACCATATCAAGCAGCAATTGCCCGGGGCGCTGACGCCAGCGGTGGCGCTGAGCGACCCGGAAACGGGCAATTTCGCAGGCGATCAGGCGCGCGATATCAATTCCATGCGTATTCAGAACCGCACGCGGTTCGACTGGGGCGATACCCGTTTCGATGTTGGCGCCTTCCTCAATATGAAGGATCTGTTCCACCCGATCTTCCAGGTGATCGACCAGAAATCCACCGACATTGGCAGCTTCGCGCGGCTTGATCATCGGGCGGGCATTGTCTCGTTCACGCTCGGCGGTGAAATCAGGCGCGGGACCATGCGCTCGCGGCAATATGTGAATGTGAATGGCGAGCGCGGCGCGCTTACGTTCGATGCCGATCTGACGGCCCGCACCGCCAATATCTACGGCGAAGGACGGGTGGAGGCGCTTCCGGGCGTCACGCTGATTGCAGGCGGCATCTACGCCGATGGCTTCCGCAAACGCACGGTTTTGCTCTCCTCGGGGCAGAGCGGGCGGATCCATTTCGATGCGTTCTCGCCCAAATTCGGGCTTCTGTTCGAGCCGGCATCGAACATTCAGCTGTTTGCCAATTACAGCAAATCCGCTGAATTCCCCGGTTTCAGCGAAGTGTTCCAGAGCGTCGGCATGCCCGCCATCAGCACGCTGATCGCCAACATCGCGCCGCAAAGCGCCTGGACCGCGGAAATCGGCACGCGCGGCACACGCGGCATGCTGAGCTGGGATGTTGCCGCCTATCGCGCGACGGTGGAGGATGAGCTGCTGCAATATTCGCCCAACGGCACGACCATTCCGGCGGCCACCTTCAATGCCGATCGCACCCGGCATAGCGGCATCGAGGCGGCCTTCACGCTCAAGCCGGTCGCGTGGCTACGGCTGCGCCAGATCTGGCAATATTCGGACTTCCACTTCGTGAATGATCGGCAGTTCGGCAACAACCGACTCCCTGTAGTGCCGATGCATGTGCTGCGGACGGATGTGCGGATCGGCACGGATGCGCTCCACATCGCACCCAATCTGGAGTGGGTGCCCAAAGGCGCATTTGCGGACTATGCCAACACCCAGCGGGCAGGCGGCTATGCCCTGATCGGCCTGACGGCAGGCGCGAGCGTGAAGCGCGGGGTCGACTTGTTTCTCGATGTGCGCAACATCACGGATCGCAAGGCGCTGGGCGATGTTTCCGCAGTGCTGAATTATGCGCAACTCACCACAGCGCAGCGGGCGATCTATTTTCCCGTCGAGCGCCGCGCTGTTTATGGCGGCATGCGCGCGCGCTTTTAGTCATAGCTGAGGCCGGGCCGGGGGTGAACCTTCGGCCCGGCGATCGCGTTCAAAGTCGCGCCATAATGTCCTGAATTGACACAGGCGCGATGGCGTCGGCCAGCGTGCGGGTGGTAAGTGACGACGCGCTCAGGAGGCACCGCAAAGCTCTGTTTCGGCTTTTGACGCTACGGCGCCGGAGCGTCCTTGAAGGCCCGAGGCTTGGACCGGTCGGCGGCAAAGAAATCACGGTCCGCCCAAGAATATATGTATAATAAAATCATTAGGTCCCAAATAATGTCGCTTTGCTAGATAGGCATTGCAAAGCCCGGTTTTAGGCATAAAAAGCGGGCCACGGGAGCGATCATCGCAGGCTCTGGAACGTTAGAGGCGCAGGTGGTGGAAGTTGACGAACAGCATTTGAAATCCGGCCTCATGTCGCAGAAATTGTCGTTTCAATTGCGCTGCCTGCTCACCTTGCTTGCCGATCGCGTGGCTGTGGCTCACCAGCCCTTTGGCCTGCGCGGCGGTTCTTTCACCACACTCGCCTTGATCGCCGCCAATCCTGGCTGTTCTCAGATCGAGCTCTCGCGCGTTGGCGGTCTTGATCGCTCGCTTCTCGTGGCGATTGTCGATGAGTTGGAGCAACGCGGCCTCGCCGTGCGCAAGCGTTCGGCGATCGATCGGCGGCGCAGTTCGCTCTACATCACCGATGAAGGCGAAGCCGTGATGAACGAGATGTTCGCAGCGGCAATCGATTCTGAAAAGCCGATCCGCGACAATTTTTCCGAGCAGGAAATGGCGGAATTCTTCAACTATGTCAGCCGCGCTCAGGAGCTTCTCGCGCGTGAAGAGGCGCTGAGCGGACGAGCGGCGATCCTCTAGGCTGCACCTTCGCGGACAAGGGCCCGCGCCGCCAGCCAATAATGTAGCGCCGCCCAGGCATAGAGCGCGATGCTCGAGCGCAGCGCGTTCCGCACGCCCACTGCCGATGCAGCAGCGCAATCGCCGGTAAGTTTCGCATCGGTGCACAGGGTCGAGAAGCCCGGCAACGCCAGACCCGCGAAGATGTCGCTGGCGAGGCCCAGCAGTGGCGGGCCGAGCCCCACGCCCACCAGCGTCGCCACGAAGAAATAGACGAAGGCGGCAGTCGTGCGCATGTTCGGCGCGACGAGGTTCTGGAAGGCCACGAGCGTCGGCACCGAATAGAAGAACAGGAAGACGCCTGCGATGGTGATGAGGGTGAGCGCAATGACCGGGCTCGCGAGCGAATAGCCGACCAGATAGAGCGGCAGGCTGATGGTGATGCCAAGGCAAGGCAGCAGCGCATACCAGCGCGGGCCGCGCTTCGCGATGAGATCGATCCCCAAGCCGCCGAGGCTCATGCCCGCAACAGCGCCCGTGGTGGAGATGATCGCCACATAGACGCCGACGTGCGACAGCGAGAGCTCATGCACGCGCATGAAGAAGGGCGCTGTGAACGCGCCTCCTGCGTAGAGCGACATGCTGGCAAGGCCCAAGCCCATGATCAGATGGCGGAACACCGGGCGCTGGGCCATCATGCGGAACACCTCGCCCATTGCTGGCGGGATGGCGGCCTTGGCGCGCACATCAGCTGAATCGCTCATGCCGCGTGGCGGATCGCGCAGCAGCAGGCGGAAGAGCAAGGCCACGATGAGCCCAGGCGCGCAGATGATCATCAAAGCCGCGCGCCAGCCATAATCCTTGGCGATCCACACCGCCATGAGCGATCCGAACAGCGACCCCAAGGGCGAACCAAAGCGCATGACCGTAATCGCGAAGCCCCGGCGATGCGGCGGGAAATGATCGCCGATGAGCGAAGTGCTGGGCGCCTGCACGCCTGCCTCACCAATGCCCACGCCAACGCGACACAGGAACATCTGCCAGAAGTTGGTCGCGGCGCCGCACAGCAGGCTCATTACCGAGAAGATGCCCACCGACACCGAGATGATCGTGATGCGATCCTTGCGCTCGGCCATCCGCGCGATCGGCAGGCCGAGCGTGGAATAGAGGATCGCAAAGCCGAGCCCACCGAGCAGGCCGAGCTGGAAATCGGTAAGCCCGAGATCCTCCTTGATCAGCTGGCCGAGCGTCTGGACGATCACGCGGTCGATATAGGCAAAGGCCGCCGTGAGCATGATGAGCACAAGCAGCATCGCGCGATAGCCGGGTCCAAAGCGCGCCGTCTCATCCGTTACTGGTTCGCTCGGGGCCATCGTCATAGGGTGCGTCCAGTTCGAGCGGAGAGGCGGAAGGGTTTAAAGGATCGTGTAATAGCGGAACAGCGAATGATCGGGATCGTCCTGCTCCGTCAGCTTGCGGCGCCGCTGGCCGACGCCGACGATCACCATCCGGTTGAGCCAGTCATGCTTGCCTTGCGGCGCGCGGAAATAAGGCGTGCAGCGAAAATAGGAGCTGGTCGTCGTGCCGTCGGCCAGATCGAGCGGGCCATGCACATAACCAAGATTGCGGATATAGATGAGCGCGCCGTCATCGGCCTCGATCATATAATGGGCGTTGAGCTCGACAACCTTGTCCGTGCGGACGACAGGCCAGTCTGCGCCGCTATGATCGACCAGCTTGCCGTTGAGCTTGGGTCCAACGACCGTGCAACCCTCGCCAATTGAGGTGTAGCCGGTGGAAGGCCCGCCCTCATGGATCGCGCCGGTGCCCCAGCGGCGATCAAAATTGATCCGGATATCAAAGGCGTGCTCATATCGCAGAGCGAGCGGATCCTGCACCATGTCGTTCCTCTTCCAATGGTTGGCGCAGCTCTACGGGCAGTAATGATGACCAATCAATAAAAATCGGCACATATGAGTTCCTCCCCGCTCGCGGGGAGGGGGACCGCCGAAGGCGGTGGAGGGGGCGTGCGGTTAAAGGCAAGGTTGCGTGTAGGCGCGATCCCCCTCCGTCAGCGCTCAGCGCTGCCACCTCCCCACAAGCGGGGAGGAACTTATAGTCGCCTCATTGAAGTCGCTGCCTAGCCTCCTAACTACGCTCCATCCTAATATGGAGCCTCATCCTGTGACATCATCAGCCGACGTGCTTTTCCAGCCTTTCCGCATCAAATCCCTCAGCCTTAAAAACCGCATCGTCATGGCGCCGATGACCCGATCCATGGCGCCGCATGGCGTGCCGGGCGAGCCGAACGCGGCCTATTATCGCCGCCGCGCGGAAGGCGATGTGGGGCTGATCCTCTCGGAAGGCACGGTGATCGACCGGCCAGCCTCTCGTAACATGCGCGACATTCCCATGTTTCATGGCGAGGCTGCGCTGGCGGGCTGGAAGCAGGTGATCGATGAGGTGCATGAGGCAGGTGGTCGGATGGGGCCGCAGCTTTGGCACACTGGATCGACCAAGACGCAGAGTGACTGGGTGCCCGATGCGCCGGTGGAAAGCCCATCTGGCCTGCTCGCCCCGGGCGAGCCGCGTGGCGTAGCGATGAGCGAGGAAGATATTGCCGATACCGTTGCCGCCTTCGCGCGCGGCGCTGCCGATGCGCAGCGGCTGGGGTTCGACACGCTCGAAATCCACGGCGCGCATGGCTATCTGATCGATGAATTTTTCTGGCCTGGCACCAATGAGCGCACGGATCGCTATGGAGGCGCGACCATCCGCGAGCGCTCGCGCTTCGCCGGTGAAGTCGTCGCGGCGATGCGCGCGGCGGTTGGCCCGGACTTCCCGATCATCCTGCGTGTGAGCCAGTGGAAGCAGCAGGATTATACCGCACGGCTGGCGACGACGCCGGATGAAATGGCTGACTGGCTGCAGCCGCTCGTCGATGCGGGTGTGGACGTGCTGCATTGCTCGCAGCGCCGCTTCTGGGAGCCGGAATTCCCGGAGATCGATGGCGAGACGGGTCTCAATTTTGCGGGTTGGGCCAAGAAGCTCACCGGCGCGGCGACGATCAGTGTCGGCTCGGTCGGGCTTTCCGGCGAATTCCTTGCAGCCTTTGGTGGCGAAAGCTCGCAAAGCGTTGGCCTCGGCCAGCTGATCGAGCGGATGGAGCGGAATGAGTTCGATCTCATCGCGGTCGGTCGCGCGCTCATCAGCGATCCCGCCTGGGCGAACAAGGTTCAGGAGGGCGAGCTGGACGAGCTCAAGGGCTTCACGCCTGCGGACCTTGCCGAACTGGTCTGACGCTCACCGGAACCATAAGCGCATCATGGGGATTTTCGCATCAGATAGCAGGTGAGGCGGACCCCCATGATGAGTGATTTTGCGTGGGTGAAGCCGGACCCGTCCGGCATTTACATCGCACCCGCCGATTGCTGGATCGATCCATCCAAAGCCGTGCGCTGCGCACTGGTGACGCATGGTCATGCCGATCATGCGCGCGGCGGGCATGAGATCACGATGGCGACGCCCGAGACGCTCGCGATCATGGCGCTGCGCTATGGCACGGAGGAGGGGGCGATCCCCGCAGCTTATGGCGAGACGCTCAAGCTTGATGGCGGGGTGAGCGCCACCTGGGTGCCTGCGGGCCATGTGCTGGGCTCGGCGCAAATCCTGCTCGAATATGCAGGCGAGCGCGTGGTTGTCACCGGGGATTACAAGCGGCGTTTCGATCCGACCTGCGCGCCCTTTGAGCCGGTCTCCTGCGATGTCCTGATTACCGAGGCGACGTTCGGCCTGCCGCTCTTCCAGCATCCCCCGGTGGAGGATGAGGTTGCGCGGCTGCTCAGCGTGCGGGCGAATAATCCCGATCGCTGCGTGCTGGTTGGCGCCTATGCCCTCGGCAAGGCGCAGCGTGTGATTGCGGAAGTGCGGCGTGCGGGTTGGCATGAGACCATCTATCTGCATGGCGCGATGGAGAAGATGTGCCGCCTCTATGCCGAGCTTGGTGTCGATCTGGGGCCGCTCGCGTTGGTGGCCGATGTGCCCAAGGCCGATCTGGCCGGGCAGATCGTGGTCAGTCCGCCCTCCGCACTCAATGATCGCTGGGCGCGTCGCCTGCCGGACCCGATCACCGCCATGGCATCGGGCTGGATGCGGGTGCGCCAGCGGGCGCGGCAACGCAATGTGGAGCTACCGCTCGTCATCTCCGACCATGCCGATTGGGATGAGCTCACGCAGACGATCACTGAGGTGAACCCTGCCGAGACATGGATCACGCACGGTCGCGAGGAAGCCCTGCTGCGCTGGTGCGAGCTGACCCAGCGCAAGGCGCGGGCGCTCGCCATGATCGGCTATGAAGACGAGGACGATTGAGGTGGAAGCGTTTGCCGACCTCATCGATGGCCTGACCTACACCCGCTCGCGTAATGGCAAGCTGCAATTGCTGGCGCAGTATCTGCGCGACACGCCAGACCCGGATCGCGGATGGGCGCTGGCGGCGCTCACCGATGGGCTGGATTTCCCCGCCGTCAAATCATCGGTCATCCGCAAGATGCTGATGGAGCGGGTCGATCCCGTGCTCTTCACCCTCTCGCGCGATTATGTGGGCGATACGGCGGAGACGGCGAGCCTGCTGTGGCCGCGCCCGCCGCATCCGCCATCGCCGCCCACCGTCTCCGAGGCGGTGGATATCCTCGCCGCCATGACACGCGCGAGCGTGCTGCGCGATCTGCCCATGCTGTTGGACAGGCTGGATGCCAATGGCCGCTATGCGCTGCTCAAGCTGGCGACAGGCGCCATGCGCATCGGCATTTCCGCGCGCCTCGCCAAAACCGCCTTCGCGCAAGCCTTTGATGTGCCGGTGGATGAGGTGGAGGAATATTGGCACGGGCAGGCGCCGCCCTATGGGCCCCTGTTCGCTTGGGCTGCCGATGGCGCGCCAGCGCCCTCCGGGGAGGGCCTGCCGCTGTTCCGCCCCTTCATGCTCGCCCATCCGCTCGATGAGACGATCGTGGACATGGCGGACTATGCGGCAGAGTGGAAATGGGATGGCATCCGCGTGCAGATCGTCCATGCCGTGGGGCCGGATGGCGGGGAGACGCGGGTCTATTCGCGCTCGGGCGATGATATCTCCGCGACCTTCCCGGAGGTTGCCGCAGCGCTCACCATCCCCTGCGTGCTGGATGGGGAATTGCTCGTGCGCGGCAGCCATCAGGGTGGCGAGAAGGGCGGGGCGGCCAGCTTCAACGCCCTGCAACAGCGGCTTGGGCGTAAGACAGTCTCGCGCAAGATGGCGCAGGATTATCCGGCCTTTGTGCGCCTCTATGATGCGCTGATCATCGGCACTGAGGATGTGCGCGCGCTGCCCTGGGAGCAGCGCCGCTTGCGGCTGGAGCAGTTCATGGCCCAGCTTGATCCGGCGCGCTTCGATATCAGCGAAGTGATCGAAGCCGCGAGCCTCGATGAACTGGCGGCCCTGCGCGAGAAGGCTCGCGACGAGGAAATCGAGGGCGTGATGCTCAAGCGGCGCGATAGCCCTTATATCGCCGGGCGGCGCACGGGCCTGTGGTATAAATGGAAGCGCGATCCGCTGCTCATCGATTGCGTGCTGATGTATGCCCAGCGCGGCAGCGGCAAGCGCTCATCCTTCTATTCGGATTTCACCTTCGGCTGCTGGGATGGCGACCCGGACAAGGGCGCGGACCTGCTCCCCGTCGGCAAGGCCTATTTCGGATTCACCGATGAGGAGCTGAAATGGCTGGATCGTTATGTGCGCAACCACACCACCAATCGCTTCGGCCCGGTGCGCGAGACGGATCGCAGCCTTGTTTTGGAGGTGGCGTTCGATTCCGTGCATGAGAGCAAGCGGCACAAATCCGGCGTCGCCATGCGCTTCCCCCGCATCAGCCGCATCCGCAGCGACAAGCCCGCGCATGAGGCGGACCGCATCGATGCGCTGCGGGCCTTTATCGGGGGAACCTAGGCAGCATGGACTAATTCGAGCGTGCGAAAATGTCCGCTTTGGAGAGTTGTGTTCGGATCGCCAACCGACAGAAAAGTCGTGGATAGCGGACATAGACGGTGGCAACAGCGTAGCGCTAGCGGAAAAGGAGAGCCCTACACTCCCCTTTCGATCAGCAACCAACCCCATCCCATAAACAGCAGTAAAGCGATAAAGATCGAAAGCACGACGAGCGGCCCCGCGAGAGTGTAATTTGATCGGCTTGGGCGCTTCATACTTCAATTACCTTAGCACCGTCTTGGCAACAATGTTGTCGTGTTGTCGGGAGGCGCAATCAGCATAGTGGTCGGCCCGACATGGGATCGTTAGCGGTCGCTCCGCGCCCTGAAAGCCAGCAAAGCAAACAGCGGCCATAGTAGAGCGCTAATTCCCCAAATCGCTATGAACGGATAAACGATGATAGGGGCGTTCATGTCATGGCCAAACTGCTGCATGGTAAAGCAGCAGGCGATGAATATCGCCGCTGTGCCCGCGAACCAGATCAATGCTGTCTTGGACGCCATAGTCTTCAACCTGCTTGCGAAGCGCGTTGTCGTCAATGTTTGAAATGTTGTCGTGACCGGAACGGCAGCTTGGAGCGGTGCGCTGCGAAAAGCAGCCGATCGAATTGGTCCACGCTGCCTAGCTGTAGGCGTAAGGCCCGCCCGCTTCGAGCGCGCGCTTGTAGGCCGGGCGCGATTGCACCTTCTCCAGCCACGCCATCGTGTGCGGGCGGCTCTCATCCAGCCCGGCGCGACTGCGCGCGGCTTCGAGCGGAAAGCTCATCATGATGTCCGCGCCGGTCATCTCATCGCCCGCAAACCAAGGGCGCTGGGCTAGTTCGCTCTCCACATAGTCGAGATGCACATCGATCATCGGCTGGATGCGCTTCACTGCCATCTTGCCCATGATCGGCACGCGGCTCAGCACCAGCTTGAGCAGCAGGGGCGGCATCATCGAGCCCTCGGCATAATGCAGGAACATGCGGTAGCGTAGCGCCGCCGCGCGATCGGCTGGCGCGCCGAGCTTGCCGCCCGCCTTCTCGACCAGATATTCGACGATTGCGCCGCTCTCGGCGATCACGATCCCATCATCCTCGATCACTGGCGATTTGCCGAGCGGATGCACGCGCTTGAGCGCTGCCGGCGCAAGCATCGTCTTGGCATCGCGCTCATAGCGGCGCACCTCATAGGGCAGGCCCAGCTCCTCCAGCATCCAGAGCACGCGCTGCGAGCGGGAGTTGTTGAGATGGTGGACGATGATCATGAAGCCTCCATAAAGTTCGGGCCAGCCCGCAAAGGCATGACTCATCAAATCGGTCGCGGTTCCAACAGCGCCCCCATTCAGCCCTTGTATTCGCCAGCCACATGCCCCACTTCCGCAGGGCTGGCACTCCACCGTTGTGAGTGCCAGATCGCAATTTGGCAGCGCTGGCTCCCCGCTTGTGAAAGCGACGATATCGTCGCGGACCAGCGACAGGATGCGCGCTCTTATGACATTCCGCCCTCTCCATGACCGCGTTCTCGTGCGCCGTATCGAAGCGCCTGAGAAAACTGCTGGCGGCATCATCATTCCTGACAATGCCAAGGAAAAGCCACAGGAAGGCGAGATCGTCTCCACCGGCTCCGGCGCGCGCGCTGAAGATGGCTCGATCACGCCGCTCGACGTGAAAGCTGGCGATCGCATCCTGTTCGGCAAATGGTCCGGCACCGAAGTGAAGGTGGATGGTGAAGACCTCATCATCATGAAGGAAAGCGATGTTCTGGGCGTCATTGGCTGATCTAGCCGCGAAATTTACGGCCAGCGCGATTTGCGCGGCCGACCCGATTTGAAGGATTACAGACCATGTCAGCCAAAGAAGTAAAATTCTCCCGCGACGCCCGCGAAGGCATTGCCCGCGGTGTCGATATTCTTGCGAACGCCGTGCGCGTGACGCTTGGCCCCAAGGGCCGCAACGTGCTCATCAATAAGAGCTATGGTGCGCCACGCATCACCAAGGATGGCGTGACCGTCGCCAAGGAAATCGAGCTTAAGGACAAGTTCGAGAATATGGGCGCGCAGATGATCCGCGCCGTGGCCTCCAAGGCGCATGACCATGCTGGCGACGGCACGACGACAGCAACCGTGCTGGCGCAGGCCATCGTTCGCGAAGGCATGAAGTCGGTCTCCGCTGGTGTCGACCCGATGGACCTCAAGCGCGGTATCGATCTCGCCGTGACCGCAGTGGTCGCCGAGCTCAAGGCGCGCTCCAAGCCCGTTGGCAACAATCAGGAAATCGCACAGGTCGGCATCGTGTCAGCCAATGGCGATGAGATTGTTGGTCGCAAGATTGCCGAAGCGATGGAAAAGGTCGGCAAGGAAGGCGTCATTACGATTGAAGAAGCCACCGGCGTCGAGTTTGAGCTGGATGTCGTTGAAGGTATGCAGTTCGATCGCGGTTATCTCTCGCCTTACTTCATCACGAACGCCGAGAAGATGGCTGTCGAGCTTCAGGATCCTTACATCCTGATCCACGAGAAGAAGCTCTCCAACCTGCAGGCTTTGCTGCCGGTGCTGGAAGCTGTTGTGCAGTCGGGTCGCCCGCTGCTCATCATCGCTGAAGATATTGAGGGTGAAGCCCTTGCTACGCTGGTGGTGAACAAGCTGCGCGGTGGCCTCAAGGTCGCTGCCGTCAAGGCGCCAGGCTTTGGCGATCGTCGCAAGGCGATGCTGGAAGATATTGCGATCCTCACCAAGAGCGAAGTCGTCTCCGAAGATCTCGGCATCAAGCTGGAGAATGTCACGCTCGAAATGCTCGGCACGGCCAAGCGCGTGACGATCGACAAGGACACCACGACCATCGTCGATGGCGCCGGTGCTGCTGATGCGATTACGGGCCGCGTTGACGCGATCCGTACGCAGATTGAAAACACGACCAGCGATTATGACAAGGAGAAGCTCCAGGAGCGTCTTGCCAAGCTTGCTGGCGGTGTTGCGATCATCAAGGTCGGCGGCGCGAGCGAGCTGGAAGTCAAGGAGCGCAAGGATCGTGTCGACGATGCACTGCACGCAACCCGTGCGGCTGTTGAAGAAGGCATCGTGCCTGGTGGCGGCACCGCGTTGCTTTATGCTTCCAAGGTGCTCGCTGGCCTGAACCCGTTGAATGACGATCAGCGTCGCGGCATCGACATCATCCGTGCAGCTCTGCAAGCGCCTGTGCGCCAGATCGCAGAAAATGCCGGCCATGATGGCGGCGTGGTTGCTGGCAAGCTGCTCGATGGCGGAGATGAGAATCTCGGCTTCAACGCGCAGACCGAAAAGTATGAGAATCTCTTCCAGTCCGGCGTGATCGACCCCACCAAGGTTGTTCGCACCGCGTTGCAGGATGCTGCATCGGTCGCTGGCCTGCTCATCACGACCGAAGCGGCTGTTGCCGACATTGGCGATGACGGCGCGGACTCATCGGGTGGCGGCATGGGCGGAATGGGCGGCGGCATGGGCTTTTAAGCCCGTCGCAACCTGACGTCTGGGAGGCGGGGGCAGTTGTCCCCGCCTCCGGGCCGTTTAAACGAAGGCGCAAGTGCGGCGCTGGCATGCTATCATGCCGCAATCGCTATTTTTGAGCCACCTGTCGCTGGGAGTTGAGTAATGTTCCTTCCACCGCAGACGCTGGTTTTTCCCGACCGTCCAACGTCGTGACGGAGCGGTTCACACGCACCTCCCTGACTTTTCGGGCGCCGTTCCGCCTCCCCGGATATGATGCGCCTTTGCCCGCTGGCACTTATGCCGTGGACACCGAGGAAGAGGCGATCGAGGCGAATGACTATACCGTCTACCGCCGTGTCTCGACGACCTTTCTGGTGGAAAGCGGCGGGCGCATTGAACATCGCCCGGTCGATGCGCAGGCGTTGGCCGAGGTCTGGGAGCGCGACCAAAAGGCCGAGCTGCCCGCTCCCCTGGAACCCGTCGCGCCCGAGCCCGTCGTTCCCAAACCGAAATCCCTCTCCAACTGGTTCCGCGCATTCTGGCGCGGCGGCAAGGACTAGATCGTCATGTCAAACAGCGCAGCCATGTGTCGCGAGCAGGAGGCCGTTCACTTGCAGATCGCGGCGGAAACCAATCTGGAGAATGTTCGCAAGCGGGCGCTTGCTGCTGCCCGGGTATGGGCTGCAGAGGCGGTAGAAGCCGAAAGCCATGAGGCAGGCGAGCGCGATCCATTGTCCGCGCAGGATGAGGCCATCGCTCGCGAATTTCTGCTCGATAATGATGATGAAGATGACGCGCCAGCAGGCGACAGCAGCCAACCGGGCGGCTAAGACGCATCCCATTGCTCATGGGAAAGACGCTGGCCGATGGTGCTACTGATCGTAATTGCAATTGCGCTGCTTCTCGTCGCAGGCTCTGTGCTGGTGCATTATGAGGTGCTGCGCTTCACGTCCGAACTGATCCCGCGCCTCTCCACCTCCACACGCAGCAAGGTTCTGGTCGTTATCGCCGGCGTGTTCGGCGCCCATGTTGCGGAGATTTGCCTGTTCGCGGCAGGCTATGCGTTGATGGATCATTTCCCGACGCTTGGGACGATTGCTGGGCAATTTGGTGGCACCGGCCTCGATTTCTTCTACTTCTCGATCACCAGCTACACGACATTAGGCGTTGGCGATCTGTTCCCGCATGGCGGCCTGCGCCTGATTGCCGGTCTTGAGGCGCTTATCGGCTTCGTGCTGATCGGCTGGTCTGCCTCCTTCACTTATCTCGCGATGGAGAAGTTCTGGCAGGATACGCCCCGGTCGCGCAGAAAACCACCGATGTAAAAAAGGCGGGTCGGCCGACAGATTGATCTGCCGACCGACCTCATGTTCAATCAGAACTTCTTCTTGACCGAGACGGCCCACTCGCGCGGACGGCCTGGCATGCCGGAGATCGTGCCTGCCCCAGCGCCGGTCAGGTCGAACTTGGCGAGGAAATAATATTTGTCGAACAGGTTGGTGACTTCGAGCGACACGTCGAGGTCCTTGTCCGCATTCCTCCAGGTAAGCCGCGCATTGGCCAGCGTGTAGCTGTCCGTCGTCGAGAAGAGCGCCGATGGCGTTCCGGCGACGGGGTTGGTCGCCGTGCCTGCCAGCGCGCCCTGATAGGCGACGTCGATCCGTGGGGTCAGCGAACCCGATGCTCCCAGATCGGCCTCATATTGCATGCCGACGCTCCACTGCGATTTGGAAACGCCGCGCGGTGGTTTCGTCAGCTGGCTTAGCAGAGCCGGATCGGTCGAACAGCCGGAGGTCGCGCCCGTTGCGCTGATGACGGCGGGGACGACGCACTTCCACTTCCAGTCGAGCAGGGATGCCGACGCATCGATCTGCAATCCGGCGACAGGCCGCAGGAACAGTTCGAATTCGATGCCCTTCACATCGGCATTGCCAGCATTTTGCGGCACGGCGCACGGGCCGGGGCCGCCGAATTGCGGGCAGGTGAGCAAGGTGAGCTGCGCATCCTTGAAGCTGTTGAAATAGGCCGAGACGTTGAAGCGCAGCTTGCGGTCGAACAGATCGGTCTTGAAGCCCAGCTCATAAGCGGTGAGCTTCTCCGGGCCGAACGGCACGGCCTGCGCCGCATTGAACGGCCGGGGTGCAACGCCGCCGCCCTTGAAGCCCGTCGAGATGGTGCCATAGGCCATGATCTGTGGCGTGAAGCGATAATCGACGCTGACGCGATAATCGAAGCGGTCGCCTGCATAGCTTGCTGTGCGGCCCGATAGAGCAGTGCCGTTCGGACCATTATAGCCGATACCGTTGGCAGCCCCGACCGGGTCGACGAACGCGTTTATTGTCCGACCATCCAGATTGTAGCGGAAGAAGGTGTAATCCTTCGATTCATGCGTGTAGCGGCCCCCAACCGTAAGCGTCAGATTCTCGACAGGGTTGAGGATCGCGGTTGCGAACGCCGCCTTGGACTTGGAACGCACCGGATCATTGCCGATGAACTGGAGCGGGTAGATCGGCAATGGGCCTGCCGACACATAGCGAATGTCCTGCAGCGTATAATAGGTCGTCTTCTCGTCGGAAATATAGCCGCCCACCGTCACATCGGCGAAGGTGCCGAGCTTGGCGTTCAGGCGAAGCTCCTGGCTCGCGAACCAGCTTGTCAGATCACTGATGCCGAAGCCGACATTGGCAGGCGAGAGATCGCCATCCGTGCTGAACGAGGTGTCGAAGGCACGGTAGGCGGTGATCGACTGGACCGTGATATCCTCGGCCAGGTTGAAGTCGGCATTCAGAGCGGTGCCCCAGCCGGTATATTCAGAGCGCCCGCTGCCGGTGTTGGCAGCAAGCGGGAGGCCGTTGATCGCCGGGATGAGGCCAGCGACGAAATTGCCCGCCGTTGAGCCGTTGGTGGAGTAGTTGCAGAATTTGCCGCAGATGAAACGGGAGTCATAAGGCAGGCCGTTGGCCGTCCGCACGTTTGGATTGCTGTTATTGGCATAGAGCAGCACTTCGGCCGAGCTGTTGCGGCTGTCGCGGATATAGTCGCCGCTCAACATCACGTCGATCGCATCGCTCGGATTATAGCGCAGGATGCCGCGAATGGCCTTGTAGCCGACATCGCCATGCTTGCCGACTTCGCAATTCGTGCCGCCCGCAAGCTTTGGCACGCCGCTGCTCGGCACGACACAGCCATAATCAAGGTTCGAGACATAGCCCTCCTGATCGGCAAAGGTGCCGGAGAGGCGCCCGAACAGGCCGTCGGTGATCTTGAAATCGGCGCTGCCACGCAGGTTGATCCGGTTGCGGCTGCCATAGGTCGCTGAGAGATAACCGCCATTTTCACCATTGGGCCGACGCGAGATGAACTTGATCGCGCCGCCCTCGGAATTGCGACCGGTCAGCGTGCCTTGCGGGCCGCGCAACACTTCCACCCGCTCGACATCGAGCAGATCGAAATTGGCGCCGACCAGGCGGGGATAATAAACATCATCGATATACAGGCCGACGCCGGGCTCCAGAGCGGGGTTGAAGTCGATCTGGCCAAGGCCGCGGATCGTCGCGGAGATGGATGGGCCAAAAGCAACCGTGGTCGGCCGCAGTACGACGCTGGGCGCTTGATTGGCGACTTCGGTGAGATTGGTCTGGCTGCGCGATTCAAGCATTTCCGCATCGACGGCGGTGATGGCGATCGGCGTATCCTGCAGTCGCTGCGAGCGGAACTGCGCGGTGACGACGATGTCTGCAACGCCTGAATTGTCATCTGCAGTCTGTGGCGAGGCTTGTGCCTCCTGAGCCGATGCGGCGGTCGCCCCGCCAGCAGCAATCAACGCAATCGCCAGCGCGACCGAACTGACGCGGACATGATGAGTCCTTTTAAATGGCATATCTCTCTCCCTTTTTTTGCGCTCGGTTCTCAGCGCTTTATCTGTGCCCAGCTTCATTGAGTTATCACCGGGGAAGGGCAAAGCAAGCCGGAGAACATGGCCAGAGCGTGCGAAAACATCCGCGTCGTTGTTTTTGTTCGATATTAAAATTTTGTCATCGCACTGCACAATGGCCGACATCGCAAAAATAACGGCCGTTAAGATCGCTGATGCCCTTTGAACTCGGCAAGAGACTCACGCAGGCTCGCCTTGTAATATGCAACCTCCATCCCCATACCATCCATATGGATGGTGCGGAGCGATATTGTGACGATGGATAGAGAATTGAAAGCGCGCTCGGACAGCGAAAAAATCACGCTCAATCTCGGCTTTGTCGATTTGGGGCATGTCGATCTGTTGGTGCGCGACGGCTTCTATTCGAACCGGAGCGATTTCATACGCACCGCGATCCGCAACCAGCTGGAGCGCCATGGCGATGTCGCGCGGGCATCCGTCACGCGCAAGGAATTGACGCTCGGCGTCAGCCACTATTCCCGCGCGCAGCTGGAAGCGGCGCAGGCTGCGGGCGAGATGCTCGATATCCGCGTGCTTGGCCTCGCCACCATCGCCCCAGATGTGTCTCCCGAGCTTGCGCGGGCCACGATCCGCTCACTCACGGTGCTCGGCGCATTGCACGCCAGCGCCGCCCTTAAATCCACGCTTGCCGATCGTATCGCCTGACGCGCTCCCCTGTTTTCCAAGGACCACCGACATGAAATTTCCACGATATCCGGGCAGCGGGGAGGCCATGAAGGCCTTTCAGTCTTCAAAACTCACCGACGCCGCCGCGCTGGTGAAGGCGACGCTCGCCACCCATTTAACGGGCGGTACGGGCTCGCTGAGCACGATGTTTACTCAAAGTGCGGGGAGCTCGGCGAGTGCCGATGCATCCGCACCGGCAGGCAGCAGCTTCACTGAGCAAAGCTTCACGCATGGCGGCAAGACGCTGCAATATCGGCTATATCGTCCCTCCAGCGCGCGGCAAGGCATGCCATTGGTCGTCATGCTGCACGGCTGCACCCAATCGGCGGAAGATTTCGCGCGCGGCACCCAGATGAACAAGCTGGCCGAGGCGCAGGGCTTCCTCGTGGCCTATCCAAGCCAGACCCATGCGGCGAACGCCCAGAAATGCTGGAACTGGTTCAAGCCATCAGATCAGCAGCGTGATCGCGGCGAACCCGCGCTGATTGCTGGCCTCACGCGGCAGATCATTGCCGAGCAGGGCTGCGATCCCGCCAGCATTTATATCGCTGGCCTCTCAGCGGGCGGGGCGGCGGCGGCCGTGATGGCGAGCGAATATCCTGACCTTTATGCGGCGGTCGGCATCCACTCCGGTCTGCCATGCGGTGCTGCACGCGATATCTCCACCGCGCTGATGGCTATGAAGCAGGGCAGTCGGCCAAGCGCAGGGAGCGGCCCCGCACGCTTTGTGCCCGTCATCACCTTCCATGGCGACCGGGATGATACGGTGGCGCAGGTGAACAGCCAGAATATCATCGCAGCAGCAACGCAGGCGGCAGGCAGCCTTTCGATCGAGATCGAAAACGGCCAGGTCGCTGGCGGGCGCAGCTACACGCGCGAGGTGAGCCTGAATGGCGCAGGTGAAGCTGTCATCGAGCAGTGGACCATTCATGGTGGCGGGCATGCCTGGTCAGGTGGCTCATCCGCCGGAACCTACACCGACGCGCTCGGGCCGGATGCCTCGGCGGAAATGATGCGCTTCTTCCTCGCCCATCGTTTGCGCTAATATAGCGGCCAAACCCACATGATGAGGGCTGTGCCGAACACCACCACCAGCAGCGACAAGGGCGACCCCAGCCTTGCATAGTCGCTGAACTTATAGCCGCCCGGCCCCAGAACGAGCGTGTTGCACTGGTGGCCGATCGGCGTGAGGAAATCACAGCCCGCGCCCACGGCGGTGGCGATGAGGAAGGCTTCCGGTCGATAGCCAAGATCATGCGCGAATACGGCGGCGATGGGCGCCATCACCAGCACGGTTGCAGCATTGTTCAGGAAGGGCGTTACCGCCATCGCTGCCACCAGGATGAGCGCAACAGCGCCCCAGGGCGGGAGCGCCGCCGCGACATGCGCAAGCTGCGTCGCCAATATGTCCGATGCGCCAGTCGTGCGCAGGGAATCGCTGACCGGAATGAGCGCGCCAAGCATGATCAGGATTGGCCACTCGACGGCGCTGTACGCCTCCCGCACAGGCAGCGCGCCAGTCACGACGACCAGCCCTGCCGCTGCGAAGAAGGCAATCGCCACCGGCACGAGGCCTGTCGCCGTGGCAATCATCGCGGCGGCGAGGATGACCACGGGCAGCCAGCCGCGCTTGGATGTACCAAGGCGGATGGCGCGCTCGGCGAGGGGCAGGGCACCAAGTTCGCCCAACCGCTCGGGCAGCAGGGATAATGGCCCTTGCAGCACCACGACATCGCCCGTGCGCAGACGGATCGCCCCGATCTGCTTTGTGAGCCGCTCATTCGCGCGGGAAATGGCGATGAGATTGACGCCAAAAAGCTGTTGCAGCCGCAGCCCCGCCGCAGTCTGGCCCACGAGCAATGAATCCGCATTGATGACCGCCTCGATCACCCCGGTTTCATCGCGCTCGCTACCTTCGGGTTTCTCCCGCGCCTCACCGTCCAGCATCAGCCGGTCGGCGGCGATCACGCGCTCCAGTGCATCCGGGTTGCCGCTCAGGATGAGCACGTCCTGCGCATGCAGCTTCACATTGGGGTTTACGCGCTTGCTCTTGCCGTCGCGCAGCAGCGTCTTGAGCCTCACGTCGCCCCCGTGCCGCTTGGTGAACGCGCTCACCGTCTCGTCGCTCGCGGGCGAGCCTTCGGGAATCGTCGCTTCGGTCACATAGCCGGTCACGTCCAGCGCTTCGCCCATTGTCGGCGCCGCGCGCCTGTCACGCGGCAGCAGACGGTAGCCAAAGCGCAGGAAGATGAGGCCGATGATGAACAGGCCAAAGCCGGTGGGGAAATAATCGAACATGCCGAACGGCTCGCCGGTCATCTCCTGCCGCACGCGGCTCACGATGATGTTAGGCGATGTGCCAACGAGCGTCATCAGGCCGCCGAGGAGCGAAGCGAAGGCCATCGGCATCAGGAAGACGGACGGGCTCGCCTCATTTTTCTTCGCCATTTGGATTGCTGCGGGCATCAGCATGGCGAGCGCGCCGACATTTTTGACAAGGCCAGAGGCGACGCCAACCGAGGCCGTGAGTAGCAGCAATTGTGCGCGTACCGTGCGGACATGTTTGGAAACGAAGGACAAAGCGACCTCGATCACACCCGATCGCTGTACCGCTGCTGAAATGACCAGCGCCGACCCGACAATGATGACGATATCATCGGAAAAGCCGGTGAACGCTTCTTCCGGGCTAACGATGCCAATGGTGACCGCAGCTAAGAGCGCGATGCAAGCCGTCACATCATAGCGAAAGCGCCCCCAGATGAACAATGCCATCATGCCGATCAGCGTCGCAATCGACAGCCATTGCGGCGTGGTCATATCGCGGAAATCATAAAGTCTGCCCCCGGTTTAACGCGTCACCCAGCAACGCATGAACTGCCCAATGGGTGGCAGCGCATCAACGTCCGTCGTTCAATACGGCCTCGCTGATGCCGGCACGCGGTCCGGGGCTATCGGCAGCCATGTCGATGTCCACCTCCGCATCATTATTGCTGTTGGTGGCCTCATCACGCCGCTGCGCCGCAAGCGGGGTCGCCTCCTGCGTTGGAGCCAATCCGCCCCGGAAGCGGATTTCCTGCTGTGGCACCGGAATTTCGATATCATGTTTGCGCAGCGCATCGTCGAGCGCCCAATAATAAGCGGCCATCATGCTGCCCGGACGTTTCACGGCCTCAAGCGAGGGCCACACGACGAGCTCGAACTTCAACGATGCATCGCCAAAGGCCACGAGCCACACCTGCGTTTTCTGCCGACCAACCTCAGGCAGGGTGAACTGCACGGCGTTTGCTGCCTCCAGCGCAGCCTGCCGCACCAGCTCCTTGTCGGCGCCGAGCGCGACATGGAAAGGAACATGGATGCGCCGGGTCGCGCGGTTGCGCGTCCAGTTGGTCAGCTTGCCGTTGAGCAGGTTCGCATTGGGCACAAGCACGGTCACATTATCATTGGTGATGATGCCCGTCGCCCGCGCGCCGATAGATGTTACCTCGCCATTGGTGCCATCTTCCAGCTCTATGAAGTCGCCCACTTCGATCCCGCGATCGAACAGCAAGATCAGCCCGCAGACGAAATTCTTGACGATATCCTGCAGGCCAAGACCGATACCGATGCCTAATGCGCCTGCGAACAGCGAGAGAGCAGACAGGTCGAACCCCAGCGCCGATATCGCTACAGCGATGCCAGCGAAGATGACGACATAACGCAGGATCTGTCCGCTGATATAAACCGCTGAGGCATTGGCATCCCCGATCCGCGATTGCATCCGCCGGGTGACACGCTTCACGAGCCACGATGCGCCGAAAACCGCCACAAGGATGAGCACGGCCTGCAGGATGGCGCCCAGCGTAACGGATGCACCCGCAACCTTGAAGATCGAATGACTGAGCAGGCTGTCGGCTTGTTCCATGGGGGAGGGCTTATCTACTCTGATGGGATGCGGCCATAGCCTTCAAGCCCGCTAACGCGCCATGGCACAATCCGTTCACGCCGAACCGCTCATCGCAAGGGCGTTGCGGCGCGGGCGGTTGAAGAACATAACAAGAACTATGGCCAAGCTCTCCAGACTCGAAAAGCTCGAAATTCTCGCCGATGCGGCCAAATATGATGCGAGCTGCGCATCGAGCGGGGCAGCCAAACGGAATTCGCGCGGATCGGGCGGGATCGGCTCTACCACCGCCATTGGCATTTGCCATAGCTATGCGCCGGACGGGCGCTGCATCTCGCTGCTCAAGATTTTGATGACGAACATTTGCATGTTCGACTGCGTCTACTGCATTAATCGGTCGTCATCCAATGTGCGGCGCGCCGCCTTCACGCCCGCCGAAGTGGTCGAGCTGACGCTGGATTTCTACAAGCGCAATTATATCGAAGGGCTGTTTCTCTCGTCCGGCATCGTGCGCAGCCCAGATTATACGATGGAGCGGATCGTGGAGGTGGCGCGATCGCTGCGCGAGGACCATGGCTTTCGCGGTTACATCCATCTCAAGACTATTCCCGAGGGTGACCCTGAACTGATCGCACAGGCAGGGCGCTATGCGGATCGCCTCTCGATCAACATCGAGCTGCCAACCGACGCAGGCATCACCGCGCTCGCGCCCGAAAAGGACGGCGCGAAAATCCGCCGGACGATGGCCAATCTGGGCACGCAGATCAAAGAGGCCAAAGCCGAGCGCAAGACATCACGCAAGGCGCCCATCTTTGCCCCCGCCGGGCAGAGCACACAGATGATCGTGGGTGCGGATGCTTCGGGCGATGATGTCATGCTCAAGACCAGCGCCGATTTTTACAGCAATTACGGCCTTCGACGCGTCTATTATTCCGCCTTCTCGCCCATCCCGGATGCCAGCCGCCAGTTGCCCGCCGCCGCGCCACCGATGATGCGCGAACATCGGCTCTATCAGGCGGATTGGCTGCTGCGCTTCTATGGCTTTTCGGTCGACGAGATCAATTCGACGATGGAGGGCGGGCGGCTGGCGCTGGACATGGACCCCAAGCTTGCCTGGGCGATCGAGAAGCGTGAGATGTTTCCTGTCGATGTAAACAAGGGATCGCGCGCCAATCTGCTGCGCGTGCCTGGGCTGGGCGCGCGGGTGGTCGATCGGCTGATCGCAGCGCGGCGCCACCGGAGCTTGCGGTTGGATGATGTCGCGCGGCTCTGCCAGTCGATCCGCAAGATCAGGCCATTTATCGTCGCGGCGGATTGGCGACCAACAGCGTTGCTCGACCGCGCTGATTTGAAAGCGCGGATCGTGCCGGTGGCGCGCCCGGCGCAGCTCTCCCTGTTCGCCCCATGAGCGCCTCGCTCATGCACTGCGCGAAGCTCAGCGCGCCTGACGACTTTGCGGGGTGGCGGGAGGCGGTCCGGCGATTTCTGGCCGCAGGTATCACCCCCGAGCAGATCGTTTGGGAGGTTATGGGCGATGATATGCCCGGCCTGTTCGGGGAAGATTGGGACGTGCCACCTCAATCGCCCACCCAGGCATCCGTCACCATCTCACGCGACTTTCTCGAAATCCTGCGCCTCGCCCTGCTGCACAGCGCACCCAACCGCTTCGCGCTCGCCTATCGCATCGTCTGGCGTATGCGCACGCGACCAAATCTGCCGCGCGACCCCGCCGATCCCGATATCATCGCCATCCGCAATCTCGCCAAGGCCGTGCGGCGCGATCTGCACAAGATGCACGCCTTCGTGCGCTTCCGCAAAGTGGGCGATGAGGGTGGGCGGGAATGCTATGCCGCCTGGTTCGAGCCGGATCATCACATCGTGCGCGGGGTAGCGGGTTTCTTCCGCGATCGCTTCACAGGCATGAACTGGCTCATCGTGACCCCGCAAGCAAGCATCAGTTGGGACGGCACTCTGCTGCGCGAGGGCGCTGGCGGCACGGCAGATGATGTGCCCGTTGAGGACGCCGTGGAGGCCGAATGGCTCGCTTATTACAGCAGCATTTTCAACCCCGCTCGCCTCAAGGTGAAGGCGATGAAAAAGGAAATGCCGGTGCGCTACTGGCGGAACCTTCCCGAGAGCGCGCTCATTTCCTCTCTGATACGCGATGCATCGAGACGTGTGGAGGCAATGGTGAGCGAGAAAAGCCAACCCGACTTGTTCGGCAGCGCAGCCTCAGCCCCGGAGCTTGCGCCGCCGCACTTTGAAACGCTCGATGCGCTTTATGCAGCGCTCGTTCGGGACGATGTTCCGCCATCACCCAATTTCTCGGACCGGATCGTGACAGGCGAGGGGCCGCGCCACGCACCGATCATGTTCGTTGGCGAGCAGCCGGGCGATCAGGAGGATGTGGCGGGGCAGGTGTTCGTCGGGCCAGCCGGGCAATTGCTGGATGCCTGCCTGGAAGAAGCGGGCGTGGACCGCGCACTATGCTTCCTCACCAATGCCGTCAAGCGCTTCAAGTTCGAGCAGCGCGGTAAGCGGCGTCTCCACCAGACGCCGACAGCGGGTGATGTCGCTCATTATCGTTGGTGGTTGAACGAGGAAATCCGCCTCGTGGCGCCCCGCCTTGTCGTCGCGCTGGGGGCGACCGCGCTGCATGCGCTGACGGGGAAGAAACAGGCCCTTGCGCCCCTACGCGGATCGATCATGCCATGGAATGACCGGCAACTGCTCGTGACCGTTCACCCAAGCTTCCTGCTGCGCCTGCCGGACGAGCAGGCGAGGGTGATCGAGCGGGGTAAATTTGTGCGCGAGTTGAGCAAAGCGCAGGCAGCCTGAAACTCCAATTTGTGGCGCTAATGACGCAGTGGCCACCGCTTGCATCGGAAATTCACGAACCCTCTTGATTCGCAATAGCTATAGTTCTAGCGGCCCGGCAGCAATGCAATTGCGAATCATTACTAAAGTGGGGCCGATATGAACATGATGAAGCATCTTTTGATCCAGCGTTCCAGCCTGAACGGGATGCGCCCGGTGCTGATGTTCACTGCCTCGCTTGCGGCCCTTTGCTTCGTCGCTCCCGCGCAGGCTGATGAAGCCGACGCAGACAGCAGCGCCGCCGATGCAGAGCGCGCCATCATCGTCACCGGGTTCCGCGAGAAGCAGACCGGCGCAGGCACCAAGACCGACACGCCGCTAATGGCGACCCCGCAAACCATCACAATCATCGACAATGCTGAACTCTCGCGCCGCAATGTGCTCTCGATCAATCAGGCGGTGGGTTATGTCGCGGGCGTCGCGGCCAACCAGCGCGGCGGCATGGTCACGCGCTATGATCAGCTCATCCTGCGCGGCTTCGCACCCGGCCTGTATCTGGACGGTATGCGCCTGATCGCGGGCCCTTATTCCACGCCGCAGATCGATTTCAACCGTGTCGATCACATCGATATCGTGAAGGGCCCGGCTTCCGTGCTCTATGGCAATTCCCCTCCCGGCGGCCTTGTGAACCTCACAAGCAAATTGCCGCAGGAGACCGCATCAGGTCGCATCGAGGGTCAGCTGGGCAATTATGAGACGCGGCGCCTTGTGGGCGACATCAATCAGCCGCTCGATCCCGATGGCCGCCTGCTCGCACGCATCGTGGGTGGCTGGCAGAAGGGCGATGGCCTGACGCAAGGCACGTTCAGCGAGCGCTATCATGTCAGCCCGTCGATCACCTTCGCGCCCGATGCGGCGACCAGCTTCACGCTCGTGGCGACTTATCAGCGCTCGCCCAGCGGCGGCGGTTATTCCGGCGTGCCTGCCTATGGCACCGTGCTGCCCAATCCCTTTGGTACGCTGCCTGAAGATATCAACACTGGCGATCCAGCCTATGAGCGCTACGATCATAAGGCGAAGTCCATCGCGGCCTTTTTCCGTCATGATTTCAATGAGAATGTGACGGTGCGCTCGAACCTGCGCCTGCAGCACAATACGCTCTCCTACCGGCAGCTTTATGTGGCGGGCTTCGCCACGACGGGCATCGGCGCCGCGCGTAACTCGGATTTCTCGACGATCATTCGGGGTGGCGGCGGCGCCGATGAGGATTTCAAGACGGCAACGATGGATACCAACCTCGCCCTGCGTTTCGAGACCGGGGGCATCAAGCATAATGTGCTCGCGGGTTTTGATTATCAGCGCATAACAGGCGAGAATTTCCAGCAGTTCAATACCGGCCCGACGAGCAATCCCGTCACCAGCATCCCTAATCTGAGCCTTTTCTCGCCTGTATATGGCGGCACGATGCCGAGCTTGAATCTGACGGCGCTTTCCAGCGCTTATGCGAACACATTTACGACGCGCGATCAGACCGGCTTTTATATTCAGGATCAGATTTCGATCGGCAGGCTCCAGTTGATCGCCAGCGGTCGGCAGGATTGGTATGATCAGAACACGCTGAACAAGAAGAATAACGGCGTCACCATCTTCTCGCAAAAGGCGTTCACAATGCGCCTTGGCGCGCTGTATGAGTTTGACTTCGGCGTCTCGCCTTACTTCAGCTATTCGGAATCCTTCGAGCCGCAGTCCGGCAACGTCTATGTCTCGCCAACCGAAACGCGCAGCGCGACACCGGTCACGGGATCGCAATATGAGGGCGGCATCAAATATCAGCCCGCTGGCACGCAGGCGATCTTCACCCTCTCGGCTTACGAGCTGCGCCGCCAGAATGTGCTGACCGGCCATCCGCAGGCTGGCACGGTCGGCATTCCCTCGACCGCGCAGATCCAGATCGGTGAAGTGCGGGTGCGCGGTGTCGAGTTTGAAGGGCGCGGCGAGATCGTGCCGGGCTTCGACGTGATTGCCGCTGCCAGCTACACCGACTCCTTCATCACGCAGGGTGCGCTGGCCGTGGCTCCAACGGCGACCAGCAACGGCTCGCCCACCACCACCGGCACGCGCTCGCTCGGCACGCCCGAGTGGACGGCATCGACCTTCCTCTCCTATGATTTCGGCAAGAGGGAGACTGTCTCCGGCGCACTCGCGGGCCTGAGCCTTGGGGCAGGCGTGCGCTATGTCGGGGGTTCGGATGGCACCACGCAATATGCCGTCATTAACAATGTTGCGACCTTCCAGCGCTTCCGCACCGGGGCGTTTACGCTGGTCGATGCCTTGCTTGGCTATGATCTGGGCAAAGTCTCACCGAGCCTCGACGGCCTGAGCTTTGCAGTCAATGCAGCCAATCTGTTCGACAAGCGGCATATCTCGGCCTGCCCGTTCAACAATAGCTGCTATTATGGCTCGTCGCGGACAGTCACGGGCTCGATCCGCTTCGCCTGGTAATCACTTCGGGGCCGCTGCTTCTGTGGGAGATGCAGCGGCCCCGATCGTTAGAGCAGCCGATCCGATCGTATCGGTTCGGCTGCTCCAGGTTTTTGTTCACCGCGTTTTCCGAGTCAGCAGGTAATTCTACCTGCTTCGAAAACGCTCTGGCCGTCAGGACCAGCCACCGCCAAGGGCGCGGAAGAGGTCGATCTGGCTGCGGGAGACGGCGGCGTCCTGTGCGGCAAGTTGCGCGCGAACATCCGCCAATGTGCGCTCGGCATCGAGCCGGGCCAGCGAGTTGATGGCCCCCTCGCGCTGCTGCGCGGTGATGATCCGCGTCGCCCGCTCGGCCTGTTGCGTGGCGGATTGCAGCGCAGCTCGGCGCTCTAACGCGCGGCCGTAATTTGAGAGCGCGGTTTCGGTCTCTTCCAGTGCTAGCAGCACGGTGCCATCGAACTTGGCGAGCGCTTCCTTGGTGTCCGCCTCTGCCGCATCGATGCGTGCGCGGGCTGGCTCTTGGTTGGGGAATGCCCAGTTCAGCAGGCCCCCCAGCAGCCAGCGGAACGGCCCGCCGGTCAGGATGTCGCCAATATCAGCGCCCGTCGACCCCACCGAGCCACCCAGCGTGATGCGCGGATAAAGGTCTGCCGTGGCGACACCGATGCTGGCGGTGCGCGCAGCAAGCCTGCGCTCGGCGGCGCGCACGTCCGGGCGACGCGCGAGCAGGGCTGTGCCATCGCCAATGGGGATGGGCTTGCTGATTTCCAGCGCAATGCTGCGTTCGCCTGCAATCACTGGCAGATCGGCAGGCGCGCGCCCGGTCAGGGTTGAGAGGCGGTACAGGGCCGCCTGCCTTGCCGCTTCCAGCGAGGGGATGTCCGCCGCGCGCTGGTCCCGCAGGGTGCGGATCTGGGCGACGGCAAAGCCGCTCTCCAGCCCGGCATCATGGCGGCGCGTGGTAAGCGAGAGGGATTGATCGAGCAGCGCCACGATATCCCGTGCGACCCGCAATTGCGCCGCGCCCGACGCAGCATCTGCATAAGCGCGCGTGGTCTCTGCGATCACGATCACGCGCACGGCGTCCGCATCCGCCTGACTGGCGGCGAGATCGGCGCGCGCCGCCTCGACATTGCGCCCGATGCGCCCGAACAGATCGACCTCATAGCCAATCTCGATCCCGGCATCATAGTTCCAGCCCTCGCGGCTGGCGCCCGGCGCAACGAGGCCCTGCGGCTGGCGGGCATAATTGCCGCCAACGCCGATGCTGGCCTGAGGCAGCCGATCCGCCCCGGCACCGCGCAACCCGGCGCGGGCGCGCTCGATGCGCGCGACGGCCTGCCGCAAGTCCGTATTGGCGGTCACGGCATCGGCGACGAGGCCATTGAGCACGGCATCGTCATACATAAGCCACCAATTCTGCGGCAGCGTGTCCGCCACAACGGGCGGCGCACCCGCGGCAAGGAATGGGCCAGACGATGCCTTTTGGGGGGGCGGCAAGGCATAGTCTGGCCCCACCGCGCAAGCCGAGAGGCTCAGCGCGGCAAGCAGGGAAAGGGGGAAAGTGCGTGTTTTCATGACGGACCTATTCAGCAGGAGTCGCGAGAGGAGCGCCGCCATTGGCTTGGCGAGCATTGGTGTCGCGGCTTGGGCGCAGCCGGGCGATGCGATCGCCAAGGCTGCGGCACACGACATAGAAGGTGGGCGTGAACATGAGGCCGAAGCCCGTGACGCCGAGCATGCCGAAGCAGACGGCGGTGCCCAGCGCCTGCCGCAGCTCCGCGCCAGCACCGGTGGCGATCACCAGCGGCACGGAGCCGAGGATGAAGGCAAAGCTCGTCATCAGGATCGGGCGAAGCCGCGTGCGGGCGGCCTGAACGGCGGCCTGCGCGGGCGTGAGGCCATGCTGCTCCTCACCCTGGCGGGCGAATTCCACGATCAGGATCGCGTTCTTCGCAGCCAGCGCCACCAGCACAACCAGGCCGATCTGGGTGAGCACATTATTATCCATCCCACGCAGATTGATGCCGACCATGGCCGCGAGGATGCACATCGGCACGATCATGATGATCGCGAGCGGCATGACGAGGCTCTCATATTGCGCCGCCAGCACCAGGAACACGAGCAGCACGGCGAGCGCGAACACGAGGATGGCGGTGTTGCCAGCCGTATCCTGCTGATAGGCGATGCCGGTCCACTCGGTCGTGTAACCGCGCGCCAGAGCTTCCGACGCGACCTTCTTCATGGTCACCAGTGATTGCCCGGTCGAGTAGCCCGGAGCCGTATCGCCATCCACCGCGACGGCGGGGGAGAGGTTGTAGCGGGTGACGCGATAAGGCCCGGTCGTGTCGTGCAGCGTGGCGATGGAGCCGATGGGGACCATCGCGCCATTGTCCGATCGGGTCTGCAGGCTGGCGATATCCGATGTGCTGTCCCGGAAGGGCGCATCGGCCTGCGCGGTGACGCGATAGGTGCGGCCCAGCAGGTTGAAATCATTAATGAAGGACGAGCCGAGATAGACCTGCAATGTCTCGAACACGCGCGACGGAGGGACGCCCAGCAACTGCGCCTTGTCCCGATCGATATCGGCGCGCACGCGCGGCGTGCCGGTCTCGAAGAAGGTGTAGACGCCCGCCAGACCCTCAGCCTGATTGGCCTGCGCGATCACGGCATTGGTGGCGGCTTGCAGGGCCTGATAGCCCTGGCCATTCTTGTCCTCGATCATCAGGCGGAAGCCGCCTGCCGACCCGATGCCACGCAGCACCGGGGGTTTGACGACCATCAGCCGCGCCTCATTGATATCGGCGGTGACTGACTGCGCCTTGGCGATCAGCGTGTCGATATCCTGGCCCTTGCCTGCACGATCCTTGAAATCGTCCAGCACCCAATAGGCAGCGGCAGCACTGGCGGACTGGGTTTCCGAGGTGCCATCAAAGCCGGAAAGCATCACCGAGCCTTTGACGCCGGGGATTTTCAGCACGCGTGCGGCGACCTTCTTCATCACCTCATCGGTGCGTGATGTGGCCGAGCCGGGCGGAAGCTGGATGACGGTGAGGAAATAGCCCTGATCCTGCTGGGGGATGAAGCCCGTAGGCGTCATCCACAGCGCGGCTGCGGTGAGTGCGATCAGCCCGGCATAAGCGGCCATCATGCGGCGCGGCATGGCGACGACCTTCTCCGTCCAGCGACCATAGCTGTCGCTGAACCGATCGAACGCGCGGTTGAAGGCACCGCCCGCGCGCTCGGCCAACTGACGCCAATAAGCGCCATTGGGGGCAGGCTCATGCTTGCGCAGCAGCAGGGCGGCCAGCGCTGGCGAGAGCGTGAGCGACACGACGAGCGAGATGACCGTTGCTGCCGAGATCGTCACGGCGAACTGTTGATAGAAGGCGCCGGACAATCCGCCAATGAACAGCGTCGGCACGAACACCGCGCAGAGCACCAGCACGATGGCAACAAGCGCACCGCCCACCTCATCCATCGATGTGCGCGCTGCCTGGAGCGGGGTCATGCCGCTCTCCAGATTGCGCTCGACATTCTCCACCACCACAATGGCGTCATCCACCACGATGCCGATGGCGAGCACCAGCCCGAACAAAGAGAGGTTGTTCAGCGAATAGCCAAGCCCTGCCAGCACCGCGAAGGTCCCGATGAGCGAGACCGGGATGGCGAGAACGGGGATGAGCGAGGCCCGCAGCTTTTGCAGGAAGGCGACGATCACCAGCACCACCAGAATGACGGCCTCGATCAGCGTCGAGATGACGGCATCGACGGACTGCTGGATGAACTCGGTGGGGTTGTAGACGATGCGATATTCGAGGCCTGCGGGGAAATCGGCAGCAAGCTCATCCATCGCGGATTGCACCTGCTCTGCCGATGCGAGCGCATTGGAGCCGGGCTGCTGGAGCACGGGAATGATCACACTATCCTGGCCGCTCAGATAGGCGGACGTGCCATAATCCTGCGCGCCAATCTCCACGCGGGCAACATCGCCCACGCGCACCTGACGCCCCTGTGCATCCGTGCGGATCACCACATTTTTAAACTGCTGCGGATCGGTAAAGCGACCCTGCGTCTCGACATTGAGCTGGAAGGCGCTGCCGGGGCTAGGCGGCTGACCGAGCGTGCCCGCCGCGACCTGAACATTCTGCGCGCGCAAGGCGGCGACGATTTCGCCAGCGGTCAGGTTGAGCGACGCCGCACGACCGGGGTCGATCCACACGCGCATGGCAAGCTCGCGGCTGCCGAACAGCTGCACATCGCCCACGCCCTCAATCCGTGCGAGACGATCCTTGATCCGCGTCTGGGCATAGTTGGAGATATATTCGCGGGTGAGCGAATTATCCGGCGAAATCAAGTTGATGACCAGCAGGAAGTCCGGCGTGGTCTTGCGGGTCACGATGCCGAGGCGCCGCACTTCTTCCGGCAGGCGAGGCTCTGCGATGGCGACGCGGTTCTGCACCAGAACCTGCGCTTCATCCAGATCCGTGCCCTGCTCGAAGGTGACTGTGATGGTCACGCGCCCGTCGCCGGTAGACTGGCTGGAGAGATAGAGCATCCCATCCACGCCGTTGATTTCCTGCTCGATCGGGTTGGCGACCGTATCGGCCACAGTCTCGGCAGACGCGCCGGGATAGGTTGCGACGACCGTCACCGTGGGCGGCACGACCTCGGGATATTGCGAGACCGGCAGGAAGAAGTAGGAGATCGCCCCGATGAGGGTGATGACGACCGCGATGACGCCAGCCAATATGGGCCGGTCAATGAAGATACGGGACAGGCGCATGTCGGGCCTCCGTTGAAAGGATTATGGATGCTGGGGGGGCCGCAAGCGGCGCCCGTCAGCCCGCGTAAGACGCTGAGGTGGCAGCGCTTTTGGCGATCGGTTTTGCGACGCTGGGCGCGGGCGGATTGATCCGTCCTTCCCGTGCCGTCACCTTGCCGCCGGGCATGGCCATCTGCACGCCTTCGATCACGACGCGATCGCCGGGTTTCAGGCCAGTGCGCACGACGCGCAGGCCACCCTCAATGACGGGGCCAAGCTCGACTTCGCGGGCGGCAACAGTGCCTTTGCTGTCGACGATCATCAGCAGGCGACGGGTCTGGTCGGTCTGCACCGCCGTATCGGGCACCAGCAGGGCTTTGGCCTTGCCGCCAGCCGCGAGGCGCATATTGCCGAACATGCCCGGCGTCAGCACGCTGCCGTCATTATGAACGATGGCGCGGGCGCGGATGGTGCCGGAGGCGGCGTCCAGGCCATTGTCGGTGAAATCGAGCGTGCCGCTGTGGGTGTATTCGGCCTCATCCTGAAGCTTGATTTCCACCTTCGCGCCACGGGCAAGCCCCTCGCGCTGCGCCTTGAGGAACATCGCCTCGGATCCATCGAAAGTGAAGTAGAGCGGATCGGTCGCGACGATGGTGGTGAGCAGCGTCGCGGCAGGGCCTTCGCTGGCGCCAACCAGATTGCCGGGATCAACGCGGCGGTCGGAAATTCTGCCGCTGATCGGCGCGCGGACGGTGGCGAACTCGACATCGAGCGCGCGCGAGCGGACCCGCGCCTGCGCCGCCGCGACGGATGCGTTTGCGGAGGTGACGCGCGCCCGCAGTGCATCGACTTCGCTCTTGGCGACGGCATCTTCCTTCACGAGGCGAAGGGCACGCTGAAGCTCGCTATTGGCAAGCGCCAGATCGCTCCGCGCGGTTGCAACGCCAGCCTGAGCCTCTGCCAAAGCGGCCTGGAAGGGACGCTGATCGATGGTGAACAGGGGTTGCCCCTGCCGAACCATCTGCCCATCCGTGAAGTGAACGGCGGTGATCTGGCCGGAGACGCGCGGCCGCAGCTCGACACTGCGGCTGGCTTCGAACCGTCCGATAAACTCGTCCCATTGCGTGATCTCACGCTGGAGAGGCGCGGCGACCGTGACGACCGGAAGGGAGGGCACGACAGCGGGCGCGCTGCTGGAGCGCAGAAGGAACCAAGCCGCGCCGAGGATCAGGATGATCGCCGCAAAAATGGTCATCCGCCCATAGCGCCGCTGCTTTGGGATTGCCGATGCATGCAAATGTTGCTGCTGATCAATTGGGGTCATATCATTCATCGGGCGGTCCTCGTCCGGGCGCAATGTCGCCGCGGGTTCAACAGGCGCAGCGGTGCAATCCGGAAAGCGTCGCTCACCGGGCGGAACCATTGCACGAAGGGCAATAGGACACGGCATCGCCGCATCGCGTCAAACGCCGAAAACCTGACCGCTGGCTATTCATGAAGAATATGCCAAAGGGGCTTCCGACTTCTATACCGCTAAGTATGTAATCTGAGGTTCAGGTCAAGGGGTAATTCTATACCGCTCGATACTTTTTTCGCGGCGCAGCAAAGCGCGGCTTGTCAGCGCCCGGGCCAGATCGCCAATGTCGCGTCGGCAATCTGCTGTAACTGATCGCGGTCAGTCCCGGCGCTCGCCTGCACGGCGAGGCCCTGCAGCACGGCCGTCAGATAATTGGTCATGGCTTCCGCCGAGACGGGAATCGTGAAATCGCCATCCTCGATCGCTTGCTGCATCCGGGCCACCATCGCTTCACTGGATGATTTGGCACGGTGGCGCACATCCTTCTGGATCGGAGAGCTGGATGTACTCACCTGCACCGAAATCATGACACCCAAACAGCCGGGGCATTCGCTGGTGATGTTGGTGATCGTGCCTTCGAGCAATCGCTGAGCCACGCCGCGCGCGGTGGGCGCATCCAGAGCCGTGCGCACATAGGCCAGCTTCTCATGCTCATACAGGTCGAGCGCCTGCTTGAAGAGCGCTTCCTTATTGCCGAATGCTGCGTAGAGACTCGGGCGGGTGATGCCCATCGCTTCGGTCAGGTCCGTCAGCGACGCGCCGTCATAACCCTTCTCCCAAAAGATGCGCAACGCCGCGGCCAGCGCCGTATCGGCGCAAAACTCGCGTGGTCGGCCTCGGGTGGCGGTTATAGTTTCCATATTGGATACATAGGCGCGCTCATGACAATTGCAAAGTCACGCAGGTGCGGCGGGAAGTTGGATCCGCTCAACCTGCCTTTTTCGCCTTGTGCGCAGCCAGCTGCCGGTCGAGTTCCTCGATGCGCAGGCGCTCCGGCGTGCCCTTGGGGAGGCCTTTGAGGCGGCAGGCAGCCCACAGGCTCTTGCGCTCGGCTTCCAGCGCTTTGAGATACAGGTCAGCCATGTCTATTTCCTTTTTCCGGTGATGCGGGCGCGGGTGCGGCGCTCGGCCAATGTGCCGGTGTTGATATAATCTTCTGCGGTCAATTTATACCAGCGCTGGAGCCGCTCGTTCGTGAGCGTGCCATCTGCAAGAGCGGCCTGGACCGCGCAGCCCGGCTCTGTGCCATGCGTGCAATTGGTGAAGCGACATTCCAGCGTCAGTGCGACGATATCGTCGAACACTTCGGCAAGGCCGGTGGCGGCGTCATGAATCTGGAATTCGCGCATGCCCGGCGTGTCCATCAGCCAGCCGCCATGATCGAGCCGGTGCATCTCGCGCACGGTGGTGGTGTGGCGGCCCTTGCCATCCTGCTCGCGCACGGCCTGCGTCGCGATGCTATCCGATCCGCGCAGACTGTTGACGAGCGTCGATTTGCCGACACCGGACGAGCCCAGCAGTGCAACGGTCTCCCCCGGTCCGCAGCAGGCAGCAAGCCGCGCCACGCTGGCCGGATCGCGCGCATTCACCAGCTCCACGCGCAGGTCCGTCTGCAGGCCTTTCGCTGCCTCCACAAATTGCTCGGGCGTATCGGTCAGGTCCATCTTGGTGAGCACCACGACCGGCCTCACGCCCACCTCCCGCGCGAGCACCAGATAGCGCTCCAGCCGTGGAATGTTGAAATCCTGATTGCACGACGCCACGATGAACAAGGTATCGACATTGGCCGCCACAAGCTGGAGCCTGCGATCATCACCAGGCGCGCGCCGTTTGAACAGACTCGCGCGCTCCAGCACCCGCGCCATTTCCAATCTGGCAGGATCGATCAGCAGCCAGTCGCCGACGGTTGGCCGATCCTCCTCATTCTGGGAGTCCGGCATGTAAGACGGGATCATGCCCTCGAAGACCGCGCCAGCCACCGCGATCTTGCCGCGATGGACAGCCATCACGCGCACCGGCTGATAGAGCTGCTCTTCATCAGCCGAAACCTGCGCGCTGAAAAAAAGCCGCCAGCCAAGTTCGGTCAGAGCGGCATCCTGCGCGTCTATTTGCATTGATCGGCCTTCATCATGTCGCGGGTCCATATAGCGGATGGCGCTGAATGGATATGACCTTTGGCGCGTTGCGCGCTCGGCAGGCTCCGAACAGTTTGGTTGTGGGACTGAACCGAAACAGCTTTGTCGCGTTACTCCCTTAACTCGGCCATCGGCGCGGTAGGATCAATTCATGGAGACATCTGATGACTGGAACATATCCCGGCGCACTGTGCTCGCCGGTGGATCAGCGGCAGCAGCGCTCGTGACGATGGCAAACGCGCAGGCCCAGCAAACCCCGGCAAGGGCCAAGACCGGCTCCGATCCATCCTCCAATGTCTCGTTCCGCGTGAACGGTGAAGAGCAGTCGCTAAAGCTTGATAATCGCACCACCTTGCTTGATGCCTTGCGCGAGCATCTGTTGCTCAATGGCACCAAGAAGGGCTGTGATCATGGCCAATGCGGTGCCTGCACGGTGATCGTGAATGGTCAGCGCATCAACAGCTGCCTGACGCTCGCCGTGATGCATGAGGGCGACGAGATCCAGACCATCGAGGGCCTTGGCTCTCCTGACAATCTCCACCCGATGCAGCGCGCCTTTGTGAAGCATGATGGCTATCAGTGCGGCTATTGCACGCCGGGCCAGATTTGCTCTGCGGTCGCCGTGCTGGAAGAGATCAAGGCAGGTATACCCAGCCATGTGTCGGATGATCTGATGGCGAAACCAAAGCTTAGCAACATGGAATTGCGCGAGCGGATGAGCGGCAACATCTGCCGTTGCGGCGCTTACTCCAACATCGCCGAGGCGATCAGCGAAGTCGCGGAGGCGCAGGCATGAGACCCTTCACCTATGAGCGCGCTCGCACGCCTGCTGAGGCTGCCGCCGCCGTTTCCCGCCATCAGGGAGCCAAATTCATCGCAGGCGGCACGAACTTGCTGGACCTGATGAAGCTGCAGATCGAGACGCCGACGCATCTGGTTGATGTGCAGGACTTGAAGCTCGATCAGATCGAGGACATTCCCGGGGGTGGACTGCGCGTCGGTGCTTTGGTCAGTAACACAGCCCTTGCCGCCGATAAACGCGTGCGCCGCGACTATGCCGTGTTGAGCCGTGCGATCTTTGCCGGAGCATCCGGGCAATTGCGCAACAAGGCGACGACGGCTGGCAATCTGCTCCAGCGCACACGCTGCCCCTATTTTTACGATACCAACCAGCCTTGCAACAAGCGCCAGCCGGGCTCCGGTTGTGCAGCCATTGGCGGCTATTCACGGCAACTGGCCGTGGTCGGCTCCAGCGAACATTGCATCGCCACCAACCCGAGCGATATGGCGGTCGCCTTGCGGCTGCTCGATGCGCAGATCGAGACCGTCTCTGCAAGCGGCGAAACGCGCAGCATTGCCATCGCGGATTTCCACAGGCTTCCGGGCGATACCCCGCATATCGAAACCGCGCTTGAGCAGGGCGAGCTGATCACGGGCGTCACTCTGCCAAAGCCGGTCGAGGGGCGTCACATCTATCAGAAGGTGCGAGATCGCGCCTCTTATGCCTTCGCGCTCATCTCGGTCGCGGCGATCATCGGCAAGAATGGCGCGGGCCGGATCGCGCTCGGCGGGGTAGCGCACAAACCCTGGCGCAGCGAGGCGGCGGAAGCCGAGCTTCCCAAGGGGGCAAGCGCGGTCGTCAATCGATTGCTCGCTGACGCCAAGCCCACGCAAGACAATGCTTTCAAGGTGCCACTTGTCGAACGGACGCTGGCTGGCATCCTGCATGAAACGAGGCAGACATCATGAAGTTCGATGCTCCCGCGACCCAAACTCTGGTCGATGATCTAAAGCTCGTTGGCAAATCCACGGACCGCGTCGACGGCCCGCTCAAGACCAGCGGCCTCGCGCCCTATGCCTATGAGCGGCATGATGTGGCCAAACGGCAGGCCTATGGCTATGTCGTAGGATCGGCCATCGCCAAAGGCACGATCCGCACGATCGACACAGCAGAGGCACTCTCTGCGCCCGGCGTCATCGATGTGATGACCACGCTGGAGCATAAGCCTCTGCCGCTCGGGCCCATGAACACGGCCAGCCTGTTCGGCGGGCGCGCCGTGCAACATTATCATCAGGCCATTGGGCTGGTAATCGCGGAAAGCTTCGAGGAGGCGCGCGCCGCCGCATCGCTCATCAGGGTCGATTATGATCGCGCGCAAGGCAAGTTCGATCTGGCGAAAGAGGCAGGCAATGCCGAACCCGTGCCGGAAGAAGAGGATGAGCCAAACGAGCATGGCGATTTCGAGGCGGCTTATGCCAGCAGCGCGGTGACGTTCGACGCGCATTACACCACGCCCGATCAGTCCCACGCCATGATGGAGCCTCATGCGACGATCGCCGAGTGGGGCAATGACAAGGTCACGGTCTGGACATCCAATCAGATGATCGCCTGGGGCAAGCGCGATATCGGCAAGGCGCTCGGCCTCAAGCCGGAGCAGGTGCGCATGGATTCGCCCTATATCGGTGGCGGCTTTGGCGGAAAGTTGTTCCTGCGGGCTGACGTGGTGCTGGCGGCGCTCGGCGCCAAGAAGGTGAACCGGCCAGTCAAGGTCACGCTCACCCGGCCACTGATCATCAACAATACGACCCATCGCCCGGCAACGCTGCAGCATATCAAGATCGGCGCGAGCAAGGATGGCAAGATCACTGCCATCTCGCATGAGAGCATCTCGGGCAATCTGCCCGATGGCGACCCGGAAACCGCCGTCAATCAGACGCGGCTTTTCTATGCCGGCGCAGCCCGCAAGCTGGGCATGAAGCTGGCGCAGATCGATCTGCCGGAAGGCAATGCAATGCGCGCGCCGGGCGAGGCACCCGGCCTGATGGCGCTGGAAATCGCGATGGACGAAATGGCGGAGAAGCTAGGTCTCGATCCCATCGACTTCCGCATCCTCAACGACACGCAGGTCGACCCGATGAATCCCGAGCGGCCATTTTCGGAGCGTCATTTCGTCGAGTGCCTGAAGACGGGTCGCGAGACATTCGGTTGGGACAAGCGCAATGCAAAGCCCGGATCTGTGAGGGATGGGCGCTGGCTGATCGGCATGGGTGTCGCGGGCGGGTTCCGCAACAATCAGCTCACGAAGTCCGGTGCGCGCGTGCGCCTCACTGCGCAGGGCAAGCTCATCGTTGAAACCGACATGACCGATATCGGCACCGGCACTTACACGATCATCGCGCAGACCGCCGCCGAGGTGATGGGGCTGGAACTGGACGATGTGACTGTCCGCCTGGGCGATTCCGACTTCCCCGCCTCGGCCGGATCAGGTGGCCAATGGGGCGCGGCAAACAGCACGGCGGGAGTCTATGCGGCCTGCGTAAAATTGCGCGAGCAGATCGCCCAGCGGCTGGAACTCAAGGCCAATGAGGTCGTGTTTGCAGGTGGGAAAGCCACGGCGGGAGGCAAATCCTTCCCCTTGTCCGATGCCAGCAAGGCAGGCGAACTGGTTGCCGAAGATGCGATCGACTATGGCGATGACTTCGCCGATCGCGCCCAGCAATCCACGTTCGCGGGCCATTTCGTCGAGGTCGCGGTGGATGCCTTCACGGGCGAAGTGCGCATCCGCCGGATGCTCGCCGTGTGCGATGCCGGGCGCATCCTCAATCCCAAGTCCGCGCGCAGCCAAGTGATTGGCGCGATGACGATGGGGGCGGGCGCCGCACTGATGGAAGAGCTGGCGGTCGACACGCGCTTCGGCTTCTTCGTCAATCATGACCTTGCTGGCTATGAAGTGCCGGTGCATGCCGACATCCCGCATCAGGATGTGATCTTCCTCGATCATGTCGATCCCTGGTCCACGCCCATGAAAGCCAAGGGTATTGGCGAACTTGGCATTTGCGGCGTCGGCGCGGCCATCGCCAACGCCATCTACAACGCCACGGGTGTGCGGCTGCGCGATTATCCCATGACGCTCGACAAGCATCTGGAGAAGCTGCCCGAAACCAGCTAATTTTTTCGCGATTGCTTCATTTGGTAGAGTTTGGCGTCAGCTTCACCGAGCAATTTGTCGAGCCCAGCTGTCCCATCCGCCGTAATTATCGTGCCAACGGATGCCGAAATCATGATGGCCTCGCGCCCGATGAGGAATCGCTCGCTGATCGCGGTTGTGATGCGATGCGCTAATTGCTCGGCCTCTGCATCATGACGCAAGCCGAACTGGATGACGGCGAACTCATCGCCGCCCAGCCGCGCCACGATATCGCCGCTGCGCACAGCGCCGCTCAATCGCTCGCCAACCATCGCCAGCACGATGTCGCCTGCATTATGCCCATAGCGATCATTGACCGGCTTGAACCCATCCAGATCGACATAATGCACCGCGATCATGGACTGGGGCGAAACCATTGTGGCGATCTCATCGAAATATTCGCGCAGCGCCAGTCGATTGGGCAGTGCCGTCAGCCCATCACTGCGCGCCAGAAAGGCAAAGTTGAGCCGATTGCGGATTGAGATGCGGACATTGGCATGGCGCGTCAGCACCGAGCGCACGCCTGCTGCCAGAAAAGCCAGCGCAATCAATGCTATGCCGAAATAGATCGGGTCCGCCCGCAATATTGCGACCAAAGCTGCCGGAATGATCGCCACCATCATATTCGGGATTGCGATCGCCGGACGAAGCCCCGCGCCGGTTGCCACACCCGCGGCATAGCCCACGAGCAGGCATATCGTGATCATGTGCCCTTCCGGCGCGGGCAGGCTAAACACATAGCCGCCAAACAGCCCCAACATGATCGAGAACAGGCTGTAGGGCACGGCGAAAACCCGCTCCAGACTGCGCGCTTCTGCCCGATCCAGCACATCGTCCAGCGCGCGCCGCCGATAGCGCAAGGTAATGCCCAACCGCAGGGAGACGGACACCAGCCCGGCCATGCCAAGCATCAGCACGATATCATCGCCCTCACGCGCATGGATCAGCAGAAAACACAGCGCAAAGGCGCCTGCCATGATGAGGGCAGGTGTGACATTTCTATAAAGGCTGCGGACGAGCTCGACATACAGCTTATCGTTTTGGGAAATGCCATTCTGCGCCACGATCGGCAAACCTCGCCTGCTCTTATGTTCTGAAATCATCATAGGCCAATTTCAGTTGCAATACGCGCACTATCGATGAGCCGCTATTTCCGCATGGCGGTGCCCACCAGCACGCTGGTCGAGAGCAGGATGGCAGAAACCAGCACGGCGATCGCGACCAACCCGACCGGGCTGACCCGCACGCTCGCCTTGAAACGGACGTTCTCGCTGAGCGAGGCGGACATTTTTACCCGCTGGGGTTGGGACAAGGGGTTCATGGTCCGATAACGATCAAAAGCGCGATGGGATGCAATCGCGAACAGGTTGAAACTTAAACGCCCTCCGCGCGCTTCCTACAGCGATGGAAACCACTGCGCCCAACGTCAAACCACCGCCTGCGCCGATGAGCCGACGCCGCCGCATCGCCATAAGGGTGGCGCTCGGCGTCCTCGCGCTCATTTTCGCGGTCTGGCTGGTGCTCTTTATGACCAAAGGCCGCTTTCTGAAAGGGCCGTTCGAACGCACGGTTGGTTCACTCATGGCGCGCGATGTGGATGTGGCGGGCGACTTCCAGCTCTATTTCGCGCCCTTCCGCATCAAATTCGTGGCGCAAGGCCTGACGATTTCCAACCCGGATTGGGCAACCAAACCCAATCTGTTCACGGCCCGCAGCATAGATGCCCGCATCGCGCCGCTCTCACTACTATTCGGCAAGCGCCACATTTACTGGCTCAACCTGCGCGACGCCGCGATCGATCTGGAATGGAACGCCGCCCATGATCGCAACAGCTGGACCTTCGGCGACGGCAAGGGCGGCAAACCATTTGAGTTCCCCCGCATCGATGTCGCCAATGTGAGCGGCACGACGCTGCGCTATCTCGATCCGCGCATGCGCTTGCTTGCGGATCTGCAGTTCGAGACGATCCGATCCAAAAATGCGCGCATCGGCCAGGCTGTCGACGTGAAAGGCACGGGCCGCATTCGCGAAACGCCGTTCCGCATGACCGCGCAACTGCTTTCGCCAGATGCCACTGCCAACCGCAGCAAGAACAAGCTCACCCTGCGCGCATGGGCGGCAAATAATGTGATCGATGTTGCAGGCACGCTGCCCTCCATCGCCGAGATCGAGAATGTGCCGCTGGAAACCCGTGCGCGCGGGCGGGACATGTCCGAATTGCTCGCCATCATCGGCGTCGCGATCCCGCAGACGCGCAGCTATAATGTCCGCGCGCAACTGGTGAAGGATGGCGACACCTATCGCTTCACCGACCTCAAGGGCATGTTCGGCAAGAGCGATCTGGCAGGGCGCCTTACGGTCATCAATGCCGACCGGATCCGGCTGGAATCCGAGCTGACGACCAAGCGCCTCGACATCGTCGATGCCGCGCCTTTCATCGGATATAATCCTGACATTGTGGAGACCAAGGGCGCAGTCGCCGCTGCAGCCGCCACGGGCGCTGGTCCAAGCAAGGTGATGCCCGATGCCGAGCTGCCCATCGAGACGATGCAGCTTTTCGACGCGGCACTGAAATGGAAGATCGCGGTGCTTGGCTCGCGCAACCTGCCGATCTCGAACATCGATCTCACGCTCGCTCTGGACAAGGGACGCCTGTCGCTTGCGCCGCTCAACTTCGTGATGGCGCGCGGCGATGTCGGCTCGGATATCCTCTTCGATACCCGCCAGCGCCCGACATTGGTGCGCTATGATTTCCGCCTCTCGCCAACGCCGATGGGCAGGCTGCTTGGCGGCTATGGCGTCTCGGATTCCGGCACGACCGGGACGATCAAGGGCCGCATCCAGCTGGAGGGGCGCGGCGACACCATCCACGATTCTCTGGCGACGTCTAACGGTCGCATTGCTTTCATCATGCCGCAGGGCAGTCTGTGGACACGCAACATCCAGCTAGCCGAACTCGACCTCGGCACCTTCGTGCAGAAGATGTTCGAGGATCGGCTGAAGGAGCCCGTCGCGATCAATTGCGGGCTGATTGCCTTCACCGTGCGCAATGGCCTTGGCGCGGCGGACCCGATCCTGATCGACACGCGCAAAAATGTGATCTCGGGCCGTGGCGGCTTCAGCTTCCGCACCGAGGCGATTGATCTGGCGGTGCGGGCCGATGGCAAGAAGTTCAGCCTCTTCTCCGGTCAGTCGCCAGTTGGCATTGGCGGCACCTTCGCTGGCCCCGCGCTTAACGTGATCAGCCCGGAGCTTGTCGGGCGCGCCGGTGCAGGGCTTGGACTGGCGCTGGTCGCGACGCCGCTCGCTGGCATCCTCGCCTTTGTGGATGTGGGTGATGCGAAGTCAGCCGCCTGTGGCCCGGTCTTGAGCGGCGCAACCGCCAAGAGCCAGCGCACCACAAAGGGCGAGCAACGCGACGATGTGGGCAAGGGCACGGCGGAGAAGAAAGAGAAGGGTAAATAAGCCCGCGCCTGCTTAATGAAAATCGCGTGACTTGGGCAATATCCGCACATTGCGCGGGTGCTGACCGCCGATGAAATGGTCGCGCGGGGAATGCACCTGATCCATCAACTCGGCATCCGGACCATCGATGAGCGGCTGATGATCCTCCGACAGACATTGCAGCATATCTGTTCGGTCGATGACGCGGCTCGCCATCAGATGGATGACGCCTTCGGGACTCTTCTGGATCTCGCCCTCCACCTCCATTAGCCGCGCCGCCATCACGTCACGCCGCTGGATATTGAACAGGCGCGCCCACAGCAGCACGTTGGTGATCCCAGTCTCGTCCTCCAGCGTGATGAAGATGGCCTTGCCTTCGCCCGGCCGCTGGCGAACGAGTACGACTCCCGCCACCTTTGCGCGGCGGCCGCTCCGACTTTGCGAAACCTCCCTGCAACTCAATATGCCTTCGCTGCGGAACTGCGCGCGCAGGAACTGCATTGGGTGCCCCTTCAACGAGAGGCGGGTCATCTGATAATCGGCGGTGACATGTTCGGAAGCGGGCATGGCAGGCAGAGCGACATCGGGCTCGATACCCAATTCTTGCGCCTTGGCATGGGCGAACAGGGGAAGCTCACCATCTGGCGTCCGCCGCACGTCCCATAATGCCTGTCGCCGGTCGAGCCCGATTGAGCGGAAGGCATCGGCATCGGCCAGAATGCGCAGCGCGCGGCGCGGCAGCACGGCACGACGGGCAAGTATCTCCACGCTGGTGAAGCGGCCCTCCGCGCGGGCAGCGGAAAGTGCCTCAGCCCAGTCCTGCCGGAAGCCATGCACCTGTCGAAAGCCGATGCGCAGCGCAAAGCCGCCGCTCTGCGCTTCCAGACTATTCTCCCAGCCACTCGCATTGATATCGACCGCGCGCACCTCCACCCCATGATCACGCGCATCGCCCACAATCTGCGCGGGCGCATAAAAGCCCATCGGCTGGGAATTGAGCAAGGCGCAGGCGAACACTGCCGGATAGCGGCATTTCAAATAGGATGAGACATAGACAAGCAGGGCGAAAGACTGGGCATGGCTCTCCGGAAAGCCATAGCTGCCAAAGCCCTTGATCTGCGCAAAGCAGCGCTCGGCGAATTCGCGCGGATAGCCCCGCGCAACCATACCCTCGATCATCTCGCTCTCAAATTCCGGCATGGTGCCGACATTGCGGAACGTCGCCATCGCCCGGCGCAACTCATTGGCCCGGGCATCGGTAAACTTCGCCGCGACGATGGCGAGCTTCATTGCCTGCTCCTGAAAAAGCGGCACGCCCAGCGTCTTGCCCAGCACATCATCCAGTTCGCCGGGTGGGCCGGGGTAAGTGATCGGCTTGGCATCAGGCCTGCGCTGCTCCGCTCGCCGCCGCAGATAAGGGTGCACCATGCCGCCCTGAATGGGGCCGGGCCGCACGATCGCCACCTGCACCGCCAGATCATAGAGGTTCGCGGGGCGCAGTCGGGGCAGCATATTGATCTGCGCCCGGCTCTCGACCTGAAACACGCCGATGCTGTCGCCCTTGCACAGCATGGCATATACATCCTTCTGATCCTCGGGGACGCTGTGGAGCGCGTAGGATGTGCCGATATGCGTCTCGATCAACGTGAAGGCCTTGCGGATGCAGGTGAGCATGCCAAGCGCGAGCACATCGACCTTCATCAGGCCCAGCGCGTCGATATCGTCCTTGTCCCACTCGATGAAGGTGCGCGCATCCATCGCCGCATTGTGGATCGGCACCATCTCGTCCAGCCGCCCCTCGGTGAGGACAAAGCCGCCGACATGCTGGGAGAGGTGGCGGGGAAATTCGAGCAATTGCCCAACCAGCAGGCCAAGCCGCGCAATATCCGGGTTGTTCAGGTCCAGCCCCGCCTGCTCGAAGCGCTGGTCATCCATCCGCTTCGCAAAGCTGCCCCATACGGTCGATCCCACCCGCGCGGTGATATCCTCGCTCAGGCCCAGCACCTTGCCCACATCGCGCACGGTGCTGCGCGGGCGATAATGGATGACGGTCGCGGCGATGCTCGCGCGGTGGCGGCCATAGCGGTTGTAGATATATTGCATCACCTCCTCGCGCCGCTCATGCTCGAAATCCACATCGATATCGGGCGGCTCGTTGCGATCTTCCGAGATGAAGCGGGAGAAGAGCAGCTTGTGCTTCACTGGATCGACTGAGGTGACACCCAGCACATAGCAGATGATCGAATTGGCGGCCGATCCACGCCCCTGACACAAAATGCCTTCACCCCGGGCGAAGCGCACCACATCGTGCACGGTCAGGAAATAATAGGCATATTTCGCCTTGCGAACGAGCGCGAGTTCATAGCGGATGAGGTTGATGTGTGCGCGTGAGAAGGTGGCGCCATAGCGTTCCCGCGCACCCTTCATCACCAGATGGATCAGCCAGCGATGCGGTGTCCAGCCGGGCGGCACCGGCTCATGGGGATATTCATAGCGCAGCTGTTCAAGGTCGAAGTTGATCCGCTCCATCAGGCGCGCGCCTTCCTCAACGGCGTGGGGATGATCCGCGAAGATGCGCGCCATCTCCTCCCCATGCTTCACATGACGCTCGGCATTGGCGGCAAGGCGCGTGCCTGCCTCGGCAAGGCTGGTGCCTTCCCGCACGCAAGTGACGACATCATGGAGCGGGCGCTGATCGGGCGTGGCATAGAGCGCATCATTGGTGGCGAGCAGGGGAAGCCGCATCTGGGCAGCCAACGCCGCCAGTCTGGCGAGCCGCCGTCCGTCCCTGCCGCTATAGGCCATGCTTGCGCCCAGCCAGACCCTGTCGGGCGCATACTCTTTCAGCGCGATGAGCGTCTCGCGCAGCCTTTCCAGCGCCTGCGTCTGGGCCGTGAAGCGCTTTGCGTCGACAAGCCGCAATTTTGGCGGCGGCGGGGCTTCGGCAGTCGGCTGATCATCGCGGCTGTCGTTCGTCTTGGGCCGCGCGCCTTCCTCGCCTTCCTTCAGGAAATCCAGCGTCGGCATCACGATGAGCAGCAGGCCATCGAGATGCGCGAGCAGGTCTTTCAATCGCAGGATGCAATCGCCTTTCAGGGCGCGACGGTTGCCCAGCGTCAGCAGCTTTGTGAGTTGTCCCCAGCCGTGCCGATCCTGCGGATAAGCCACAATGTCCGGCGTGCCATCGGCAAAGACGAGCCGTGCGCCGGTGGCGAGGCGAAAGTCGAGTTCGGGCAATTTCGCCTTCATCTGGCGCAAGGCAACCCATGCCCGCACCACGCCTGCGACCGTGTTGCGATCGGCAATGCCAATGCCTTTGAGGCCTGCCACGATCGCCGCTTTCACCATGTCGGCAGGGTGGGATGCGCCGCGCAAAAAGCTGTAATTGGTGGCGGCCACCATCTCGACGAAATCGCTCATGCAAACAGGCCGTGGAGATACCAGACCGGGTTCGCCGCCTCCCGACCATAAATGCCGCGCCGGAACAGCCAGAAGCGGTGACCATTACGATCCTCGACGCGATAATAGTCGCGGGTCATGCCCTTATTGTCTGCCCGCCGCCACCAGAGCGACCCGATGCGCTCGGGGCCTTCTGCGCGCGCAACCTCATGCAAGGTGCGCCGCCAGCGGAAGTGGCGCGGCGGCCCATCGGGCACGCTGGCAAGCACCTCGATGCGCTGGGGCGGATCGAACAGATGGATGGGCCGCAGCGGCGGTTCGCCCGGTTCTGGCGCTGGCCATGCCTCAATCGGGCGCGGATCGATGGCGGAAAAGACCAGCATCGCCTGCTCGGGAATATGGCTGTCCTGTGGCGCAAAGCGGCGCACCCGGTTGCCGCCCAATCGGGTGGAGAGCCGGTCAATCAGCCGGGCAATCTCATCCTGTGCCACCGCCCCGCCTTCCAGCGGCAATTGGAGCGGATCGAGGGTCTCCAGCAACGGCACCAGCAGCCGCACCAGATCAAAGCCGAAGCCGGGATCGATGGGGTCGTTCAATGTCTCGATCCGCTCATTGAACAGGCGCATGAGCAGCGGCACGTCGCGCGTGGGCAGGCTCGTCTCGACGCGCAGCCGCCGCACGAGCCCATCCGTGCGGAACAGCTGCGCCTCGAACCGCCGCCCGCCGCGCTGGGCATCCTCCATCTGTTGCACGGCATTGCCGGCCAATTGCTCGATGGCGGCGAGCATGGCCACCACATGAGTGACAGGCTCAGCAAAACTATGCTCGACGATCAGCGCCGCCTCTGGCCGCCGGGGTGTGATGCGAATGTCCCGCCCGCCTGCAACCCGCGCCAGCCGGTCGGTCGCACCCTCCCCAAAACGTGCGGAAAGCGGTGCTGAGGGGCGGGCAGTCAGATGCTCGATGCGCTTGAACCCTGCCCGGCGCAGCGCGATCGTTTCCTCGGGCGGCAACTCCAAGGCCTCGACCGGCATGGCGCCGATATCGCCTTTCCCATGCCGCGCCTGCGCATGAGCGGCGTCCGGCGTATTGGCGATTGCACTCTGCACATGCATGCCCAGCCGCTTCAGCCGCCTGGTCAGGTCAGCGCATAGCCCTGCCTCGCCACCAAACAGATGCGCGCAGCCGCTAATGTCGAGGATCAGCCCATCGATGCCATCAATCGCCACTATCGGCGTGTAGCGATCGCAGCCATCGGCAATGCGCTCCAGCAAGGCGGCATCGGCGGCCCTGTCGATATCGAAGATCGCCAGATCGGGCAGTTGCGCGCGCGCATCGGCCAGCCGCATGCCGGGTGACATGCCGAGCTTAAGCGCCTGCGGGGAGGGTGCGACGATCCGCATCATGCCCTTGCTTTTCTCGACGAGAACGAAGGGCGCCTCAGCCGATAAATGTCCCGCCCGCTGCAAGCAATCGCTGGGCAGGAAGGGGAACCAGACCGCCAGATAGCGCCGGTTCGTGGAAGGCTGATTGGTCACGGTCACACTCCAGGCATTGATGAAAAGCGGCGATCCCCCCGCGATGGCGCAGCAGTGCAATTTCGATCGCGGGCGGGCCGGGCGCATTGGCCTCCAGCGCCTGTGAGGGGATCGCGCGAATTTGCCATCGCGTATGGGCAGCGCTCGGGCTGGGATCGGCCGTGCTGCGCAGCACCAGCACGGTCACGCCGGTCTTTTCCGCTGAGATGGACAGGCGACGGCTGGCAGTCAGATCGAAGGCGCGCGGCTTCTTCCAAGGCTCAATCAGCACCGCCGTGAGCTGCTGGCACCGCACCGCATCGCCCGCCGCGCGCAGCAGCGCAACTTCATCGGGGGCCTGCACCTCAATGATGCGGGCGGGGTCGAGGCCAAGGTCGATCAGTCCCGGCCCGTAAAGCTCACCAAAGCCGCGCGCAGCATCGCATTGCCGCAGCCACAGCAGCGGCCCGCTGCCCAGTCGCATCGCCAGCATCAGGGCAAAGCCGGTCATGCTGGGCTGATCGATGGGGTCGGCGGCAAAAAGTTCATGCAACCGTCCGCGCGCCAAGCCGCCGCCCAGCCGCGCATCGAGCATGGCATGGCCCAGCGCGAACAGCGCCGCATCGCCCGATGGCATCGCCCCTTCGATCGCGCCGATGCGCGCCCTCAGAGCGGCCAGCTTATGTGCCGACTCACGAATCATGTTCTCTTTATGTTCTCATTAAGGGGCAGGGGCAAGGGGGAGAGGGGCGTTGTGCGATGGCCTGCGAGCATCATGAGCAAGACCTGCGAAGGGCAAGGCAAGCGAGACCGGGAAGGCGCAAGGCACATCATCGCCAGCCCCAAGTGCCTCCAGATCATAAAACCTAGATAACTATGCTATAGAAATTAGGGCTCTTATTGTCCTGGCAGCTCATAGCAACAAAGTGGCTTGGCCCATCGGAACAGTCGATAAGTCATCGCAAGACACCAATTACCATAATCAATATATCCAATATTCGAATGATGTTTGCTTAAAATTTTCCTTCTGCCTTTCAAATCATAAACATTACTAAAATAAACGTGCATCAATATCGTAACTAGGCACACATAAGAAATTTGTTAAGGATTTTTCTATTTATAATCTTTTCGAAATTACATTCAAAAAGCATAAATTTCTATTTGCCGGGAACGCTTGACCTAGCGATGTCGATCAAACCGGAAAGATATCCGGTGGTTTTGCGTGACTCGATGTCCGGGCAGCCCCCAGCAATCAAGGCGCGCTTTGGCGATAGGGTTTGAGGGGAATATGCTATGAATAAACTGCAATTGGGGGCTATACCGTCTCTCGCATTGCCACTGGCCCTCATGGCCGCGCCCGCATTGGCGCAGGCGGTGCCTGCCGAGCAGGCAGAGGCGCCCAATCAGGCCGCCAGCAATAGCGGCATTCAGGATATCGTCGTCACGGCCACCCGCCAGTCGACCAACCTGCAAGATACCCCAATCGCCATCACTGCCGTCACATCGGAAGCGATGGAGCAGCAGGGCATCACCAGCGTGAGCGAGCTCACTGCCGTCGTTCCCAACTCCAGCTTCCGCAAGTCGCAAGGCGTGTTCGGCCCCGGCGTCGATGCGACGATCCGCGGCATCGGCAATCGCGATACCAGCCTCGCCAGCGAGCCGGTCGTCGCCTTCTATCTCGATGACGTCTATTACCCGACGCTGCTCGGCTCCAACTTCGATCTGCTCGAGATTGATCGCATCGAAGTTTTGCGCGGTCCGCAAGGCACGCTTTTTGGTCGCAACTCGCTCGCGGGCGCCGTCAACATCGTCAGCACGCAGCCCTCGACCAATGCGATCTCCGGCCGCGTCCAGATCACGGGCGGCTCCTATGATCGGATGGATATTCGTGGCTCGCTCAACGTGCCGCTCAATGAGCAACTGGCGCTGACTGTCTCCGCGCTCGCCAAGAAGCGCACCGGCTATCAGAAGATCCTCGATTTTACCTGCGAGATGCGCCGTCAGGGCACGCCTGCACTGGCAGGCTCGCTGCCTTATTCATCCACGCTCAACCAGCCCACGGCAGGCTTCACGCCCAAGGATTGCGTCGTCGGCCATCAGGGCGGCGAGGATGTTCAGGCCTATCGCGGATCGCTGCTCTGGAAGCCTGCGGACACGGTACGCGTGACGCTGACCGGCGACTATATCCGCGACACCAGTGAGAATGGTGCCGACACCATCGTCAACATCGTGAACAATCGCGTGTCGAACACGGTCGTTTCCGCCGCGGCAACCTATGGGCTGGTCTATGACACGCGCTTCGTGCCGAAGGATCCGTACAGCACCTTCGCCAGCTTCAGCGATCCCATCGCGGCGGGCACGGTCATTCCCGGCAACGCCTTTTATAATGGCTATCGGGTCAATGGCACCGCCGTGCGTGGCGGCGCGAGCTTCTCGCCCTTCATCGATCTGAAGAATTGGGGTGTATCGGGCAAGATCAGCGCGGACATCACGCCGGATATCAATTTCCTCGCGGTCGTCGCCTATCGCGACATGGTCGAGACGCACAGTTATGACGATGATGGCTCGCCGATCAATGTCGTCATGCGCTCCAACACCTTCTCCTCGAAATATTGGACGATCGAGACGCGCCTGTCCGGCAAGATGGATTTTGTCGATTGGGTCGTCGGCGCTTTCTACTTCAACGCAAAAGGCTCGCAGCACGCCGTCTTCATCTCGCCCCAAAGCAACTTCCAGCGCCTGATCGATTCCGATTTCGATCCGACCAGTAAGGCGGTGTTTGCCAATGCGACCGTGCGTCCGTTCGGTGAACGCTTCGGCATCGTCGGCGGCTTGCGCTATTCGGACGACAGGAAAGCGGTCGATTTCTACAATGTGCTCGATACCTCGCCGAGCCTGAGCGATACCGTCTTCAACGTCATACCGCAGCAGAAGCGGCTCGACTGGAAGGCTGGCCTGAACTTTCAGGCGACACCGAACATTCTCGTCTATGCTTCAGCTGCGACCGGCAACTCGCTGCCTGGCTTCGATCCGCGTCCGCAGCAGCCCTCGCAGATCGCGCAGTTCGATGGCAATGACGACATTGCTTATGAACTCGGCACCAAGCTCGATCTGTTCGATCGCAAGCTTCGCCTGAACCTCGTCGCCTTCTACACGGACTTCAAGAACCGCCCGACGACGATCCAGGGTTCCGAAGCGCTGCTTGGCCCCAATGGAAATGTGCCCGGCAACCGCGCGCTCGCGCCGCTTCCCGGTGGCCCTCCCGGCTCCACCACCTGCGGTGCCGTGGTCGCAGCCAATACGGGCATTACATGCCTTGGCCGCACCTATTATCGCAACCAGCCCGCCAAGATCCGTGGGTTTGAGGCGGAGTTCACCATCAACCCCATCGATGGCCTGCTCATCAACGGGTCTGCCGGCTACACCAAGCTGACCGCGCCGGACATTCGCGAGCGGACGTTCAATCGGCGCCAGAACACGCCATTCTGGACGGCGAATGCGGGTATCCAATATGAGGTGGATGCGCCGGGCCTCGCCGGATCGTTTACGCCGCGTCTCGACTGGACCTATGAGTCCAGCCAGGTCGTGTCAGGCGTGTCGACCACGTTCGACAATCTCCTGCCAGCCCGCTCGGTCTTCAATGCCCGTCTGACCTATCAGAATGACGAGCATGGCTTCTCGATCGCTGCTGGTGCGACGAACCTGTTCAATAAACTCTATTATTACAATGTGTTCGACTCGCAGGCGCTTGGTGCAGCCTATACGGGCGCGCAGCCTGCTGCACCGCGCCAGCTCTACCTCACGGTCGAGAAGAAGTTCTGATCTTCCGCTGAGAGGAGGTCACGCGATCAGGAGGCTGGCAGGGTTCAACCCTCGCCAGCCTCCTTTCGTTTGAAGGCTTGTCCATGGGCGCGCATAAACGATCATAGACAGCCCCGTTCAGCTTGATCTAAACCAGCATCACGAGAATGCAGATGGCGCAAAGCCGCGCGCAATGAAGATGAAAGACGAAGATCATGGCCAAGTCCGATCCTGCGGTGATTGAGCGCAAGCGGCCAGCCGAACGCGCGGTCGATGATGATTTCATCCCTTCGCTCGAAAAGGGTCTGGCCGTGCTGGAATTGTTCAGCGCCGCAAATCCGGAATGGACGCTCAGCCAGATTGCGCGGGAATTGAGCCTCAGCCCCGGCAGCACGCGCCGCATTTTGCGCACGCTGGAAAAACTGGGTTACGCTGCATCGGATGAAGGGCGGTTTGGCCTCACGCCGCGCGTCCTCAATCTCGGTTTCGCCTATCTCTCGTCGCAGCCCTTCTCGCAGGTCGCCCAGCCCATGCTCATGCGGCTGGCGCGTCAGCTGGAGTCCACATGTTGCATCACTGTGCTGGATGAGCGGGAGGTTGTCTTCATCGCGCGTGGCACGCACAAGACGATCGAGCCCTTCTATGTGCATGTCGGCGCGCGCTTGCCCGCTTATGCCACTGCGCCGGGCAAGGTGCTGCTCGCTGGATTGTCACCAGAGGAATTGAACCGTCGGCTCAATGGCTGGCCCCTTGAGGCGTTCACGCCCAATACGATCCCGACCATTGCCAGCCTGAACGATCAGGTCGCGCAGGCGCGCGATCGCGGTTTCGCCATTAATGATCAGGAGATATTCCTGGGCCAGCGCTCCATCGCGGTCCCATTGTCGCTGGGCGGCGTTCAGTCTGCATCGCTGGTGGCGGCGACGTCGGTCAGCAATGCCTCGGTCGAGCGTCTGATATCGGATTTGCTTGAGCCCCTGCGAACCGCAGCAGCGGAAATCGAGCAGGTCGCGTCCTCGCTGCTGTAAAAGTTTAGTCCCTCAACTCTGCCAGCTGCTCTTCCACATCGCGCAAATCTTGTTGCCGTCCGGGTCGCGCAGATAGGCAATATAGGGCTGCCCGAAGCTGTCAGGCCGCACGCCGGGTGCGCCATCATCACTGCCGCCATTGGCGAGGCCCGCACGATGGAAAGCGTCCACCTCGTCGGTATTTTTCGCGCGGAAGCCGATCGTCCCGCCATTGGCGAACGTCGCGTCCTCGCCATTGCGCGGTGCGCGCACGGCAAACCCCTGCTCGCCGCACCGATAGGCCAGCACGGGCGCCTGCGCCGACGCGGCATTGGTATAACCCAGTGCAGCCATCACCGGATCATAGAAGGCGCGGGCCTTTTCCAGATCATTCGTGCCGACAAGCACATGATTGAACATCATGACGATCTGCTCCTCACTGCATTTTCTGGCCATTGGCGGCGGGCGTGCAGCCGGCCTGATCCAGCGCGATGCCAGCAACGGAAATGCGCTGCATCACCCGGCGCTGGCCGTGATAATCATTCACCGCATAATGCAGCACCTGCAGATTATCCCAGAATGCTACGCTGCCGGGCCGCCATTTAATCCGCACCTGATATTCCGGCCGCTCGCACCAGTTGAAGAGGAATTGCAGAAACGGCGCGCTCTCTTCCTTGGTCCAGCCCTCGAAATGCGTGGTGTAGCCACGGTTTACGAACAAGGATTTGCGTCCCGTGATCGGGTGGCGAATCACCACCGGATGTGTTGCCTCGACCGCCTTCATCGTCGCGTTCGCATATTGGGGGAGCAGTGACATGGAGGTGATAACGCGCTCATTATTATGCACGGCGCGCATGGTCTCCAGCTGCGCCTTCATGCCATCGGACAGGTCGTCATAGGCTCCTGCGAGCGTCGCAAAAGCGGTGTCGCCGCCCGCAGTGGGCAGTGTCTTGGCCGCGAGGATCGATCCCCAGGAGGGGATGGGATTGAAGGTCTGATCCGCATGCCAGCCACCACCCACATTTTTGAGCTGCTGCTCTTCCTTCTCGATCATGGTGATCTGCGCATCGGTGATGCCCGTGCTGCGGTCCGCACCCGACAGGAAAAAGCGCCCGCCAAAGGCGCGCTGGCGCTCTGCGCTCAAATCCTGATCGCGGAAGAAGATGACGCCATGTTCCGCGAGCGCCATTTTGATCTGCTCGATGGTCTGCTCATCAAGCTCCTGCGAAATATCGACATTGCCAATTTCCGCGCCGATCAGCCCATTGATCTTGGTGATCGTAATTCCATCGCTGCTCATGCATCCTCTCCGCGAGCCATCATCAACTGCCTGTCAGGTGGAGCGGAGGGGCTGCTTGCCGCTTCCGCATTCCACATCTCCAGTTCCGGAATAGTTTCCGGCAATGGAAATTCGAGTGCGACATTTTGAGTGCTGATGCAAGAAGGCATGAGGATATGGCTCCGCATCATTGCAGAACGGAAACATTTCCGGTATTTTCGAATTCAACTGCTTATGCGAAGAATGATGGAAGAGGATATTTCATGAAAGCCATCAGTTGCTCGCGGATGCGTCAATCGCTCACAGCCCTCCTTGCGGCGTCCCTCGTCTCAGCAGCGCAAGCCGCTCCTCTCCTGATCGAAAAGCAGGGTTCCTTCTCAGCGGGCGGCACCAAGATTAGTGACGAGAAAGGCCATCTCTCCTGCGATCATGGCTTTGTCGAATATCAGATTCCCGCCCGGGCCCGCAAGACGGCGCTGCTGCTGTGGCATAGTTCCAGCGTCGCTGTCTGGCAGAACCGCTGGGATGGCGGCGAGGGCTTCCAGAGCATCTTCCTGCGCCGTGGCTTCCCCATCTATCTATGGGATGGCCCGCGCGTAGGCCGCGCCAATTGGGGTTGCGCGCCTTACACTTACAAGGCTGTGCCGGGCCGTGACGAGGGCAATTTTACAGCCTGGCGGCTGGGCCCGAGCTACCCGAACTGGTATCCCGGCATCCAATTCCCCACCAATGATCCGCAGGCATGGGAGCAAGCCACCCGCGCCCGCTATGATGAGTTCGACACGGTCGATAACGCCCTGCTCCAGGCCGATGCCGCCGCCGCCGCCATCGACCGGATTGGCCCCACCGTCCTCGTCACCAATTCCGGCGCCGGTCTGCGCGCGCAACTGGCGGCGCTCAAGAGCGATAATGTCAAAGGCATCGTCGCCTATGAATCGCCCGGCTTTGTGTTTCCAGAAGGGCAGGGGGTAGAGGCAGGCAAGGGGCCATTCGGGCCGATCACCGTGCCGCTGGAAGAGTTTAAGCGCCTCACGCGCTTCCCCATCCAGTTCGTCTATGGCGACAATATCGAGAAATCGACCAACTGGTCGGCAGCGTATAAAATGTGCCAGAAGTTCGTCGCCATGGTGAATGCCAATGGTGGCAAGGCGGAGATATTGCTGCTCCCCGATGCTGGCCTCAAGGGCAACACGCATCTGCCCTTTGCTGATCTCAACAATGTCGCGGTCGCCGATCTCTTCTCTGAGTTCCTCAAGCGCCACAAGCTCGACCGACGCTGAGCCAGTCGAGCCGCAGCATCATCAGGGGCGGGGCGGGATGTTGAAACCGCGCTGCACCGCCGGGCGGGCAAGGCCGCGCTCCAGCCATGCGGCGACATTGCCGACGCTCGCGAAATCGACCATTTCGGCCGCATCGAACAGGCCGACAATGTTGCGGATCCAGCCAAGCAGCGAGATATCGACGATCGAATAGGCATTGCCCACGAACCAGTCGCGCCCCTCAAGCCGTGCATCCATCACCTTGAGCAGGCGCTTGGTTTCATCAGCATAGCGATCGCGCGGGCGCTTATCTTCATAGTCCTTCCCGGCAAATTTGTGGAAGAAACCGAGCTGGCCGACCATCGGCCCAACGCCGCCCATCTGGAACATCAGCCACTGGATCGCTTCCCACCGCTCCACCGGATCGGTCGGCATAAACTGCCCCGTCTTCTCGGCCAGATAGAGCAGGATCGCGCCAGACTCGAAGATGGCGATCGGCTTTCCGCCCGGACCATCCGGGTCGACGATGGCCGGGATTTTCCCGTTGGGATTGATCGAGAGAAATTCCGGCGTTTTCTGCGCGTCTTCGCCGAAAGACACGAGATGCGCCTCATAGGGGAGGCCGGTTTCCTCCAGCATGATGGAGGCCTTCACGCCGTTTGGCGTCGGCAGCGAGTAGAGCTGGATCCGGTCAGGATGCTGCGCCGGCCAGCGGCGATTGATTTCCAGATGTGACATATCGGGCATGGGCGTTTCTCCGGGGGGATAGATGGATATAGGGTTAGCCAGCGATGGACGATGGTCGCGCGAAAAAGGCCTTCGCCGATGTCACCAGATGGTCGATTACCGTCTGCCGCGCCTCAAAGGTAAAGCTCGCCGAGTGCGGCGTCAAAATCACATTGTCGAGCGCGAGGAAGCGTTTGTCGAACGCGGGTTCATTGGCAAAAACGTCCAGTGCCGCGCCGCCGATTGTCCTGGCTTCAAGCGCTTCGATCAGCGCCTCTTCATCCACCACCGCACCCCGCGCGATGTTCACGAGGATGCCGTCCGCACCAAGGGCCGCTAGAACATCCCGATTGACGAGTCCGCGTGTCTGCGGCGTCAGCGCACATGCCAGCACCAATATGTCGCAAGCCGCAGCGAGGCTCTGGACATCCGCATGATATGTATAGCTGCAACCGGGCCGCTCAGCGCGGGCATGATAGCTCACCGGCATGCCCAAAGCCGTGCATTTCTCAGCGATCCTTCGCCCGATGCGTCCAAGGCCCACGATGCCCACATGGCGCGTGCTGACACGACGCGACGTGGCGAAGCGCATCGTCGCCCAGGCGCCGCTACGCATGAACTTGTCCGCTTCCACGATTTTGCGTTGGGCCGCGTAGATCAGGCCGAGGGCGAAATCCGCAACATCCTCCGTGAACTGGTCCGGCGTGAAGGCCAAAGCGACACCCCGCGCCGCCAGCGCATCCGCGTCGATATTATCCAGTCCTGCGCCCATCGATACGACGAGCCCAAGCTGGGGCAGCACATCGAGCAGACCTGCTGGAACGCCCAGCACGGCCCGTGTGGCAATTGCGCGATGATGGGTCGGCAATGCGCTCAGCGCAATTGCGTTCGGCCCTTCCAGAGGCGTATCGATCAAGCTGAAATCATTGGACAAAGCATTGCGTAAGTCTGCTGGCAAATCCGCGATCACGGCGATTTCAGGCTTGTCTGTCATTGGCACCTTTCGTCGGGCTGGCTTGCATAACCTAAAGATTTAGGTCAACAGATCAATGCCGCTTTCAATCAACGGCAGGCTGGCAATGCTGAGCCGCGCCAGACAATTGGGACATCATCTTGACCAATCAGCCTCCTACTCTGCCCCAATCGCGCGTTGCCGCGGCCATGCCGCGCGGCGCGTGGGATTGTCATATGCACGTGTTCGGCCCGTTCGATCAATTCCCGATCGGGCAGGCCGGTGCATACACGCCGCCCGTTGCGGATCGCGTGCAGCATCGCGCGGTGCTGGATGGCTTGGGCTTCGACCATGCTCTGCTGATCCAGCCCTCCCTCTATGGCAGCGACCATAGCGCCTTGCTGGATGCGATCGCGAATAGTGGCGGGCGGCTGCTCGGCATCGGCTCCTGCGATGCGTCTGTGACAGGGCAGGAACTCGCAGATATGCGGACGGCTGGCATCGTCGGGCTGCGGTTCGTGGGTGTCCCCGGTCCGGATGGTGGGCGCTATCCGGGCACACAGGGCCTTGATCCTCTTGAGCAATTGCGGTCGGATATGGCGACTGTCGGCATGCACGCCCAGCTTTGGGCGGATCTTGACCTGTGCGCGGAAACGGCCGTTACCTTGGCACATCAGGGGATGCCGCTGGTGCTCGATCACCTTGCGGGATTGTCACCGCAGGATCGGCCCGGCTCCTATCAATTCGACAAAATGGTCGATGCGCTTTCCAGTGGCTTCGTCTGGATCAAGCTCACCTATCTGCGCCGATCCGCGCAGCCGCTGGATTATCAGGACATGCGCGAAACCGTCGAGGCGCTTGCAGCAGCCGCGCCAAACCAGCTCCTCTGGGGTTCGGACTGGCCCTTCGTGCGGATGGCGGCTCAGCCGGATCCTGCATTTCTGCTCGATCAATTGCTGGCCTGGCTGGGGCGTGAGGCCTTTATGCGCTGTATGGCAGAAAACCCTGCCCGGCTCCTCGCGACCACCAGAAGCCTTGGCAAAAGCCTTGCCAAAACCCTTGACGGTCAAACTGCGGCTGCTACTAGATAAACACTAGTTATGTAGGTTTTATAGCAGATGATCACTGAGGCGCTGATTCAGGAGGTGACCGAATCCCTGTATTCGGCTGCGCTCCGGCGCGTTCCTCCCGATACTCTGCGCGCGCTCGAAGCTGCACGGGAAACCGAGGCGCAGGAAAGTGCCCGCGCCACGCTCGATCTGATGGTGCGTAGCGCGCGCCTCGCGGAAGAGAATGACAAGTTCGTCTGCTCCGATAGCGGCGTGCCGACCTACCTCGTGGAAATCGGCGGCTCTGCGCAATGGCAAGGCGATATCAAGGCAGCGATCACGCGCGGTTTCGATAATCTTGTCGAGACCATCTCCCCTCCGCTCCTCAAGCATGTGAATAACCCCCTCACCAACGAGCGTGGCGGCCCCGGCAAGGATATGCCGTCCATCACCGTCGATCTGCTCGGCAATGCTGATTATATTGACATCACCTGCGTACCAAAAGCGCTTGGCTCCGGGCGTTGGGCATCGATCAAGACATTTATCTCGCCCACGCTGGAAGAGATTGAGGCCTGCGTCATGGACGCAATCCTTGAGGCGGGATCGCAACATTGCCCGCCGGTGATCATCGGCGTCGGAATTGGCGGCAATTTCGATCTGACGGCAAAGCTCGCTAATCGCGCCACCTATCGCGAAGTCGGGTCGGTCAATCCGCATCCGGTCCTTGCGGCGATGGAAGAGCGGCTCACCGAAGCCGCCAACGCCACCGGCTTCGGCCCGATGGGTGTCGGCGGCAGCACGACCGCACTCGCGGTCCATATCGATTATGCCTTCGGGCATGGCTACACGCCAGTAGCGGTCTGCTTCAATTGCTGGATCAATCGCCGGGCCAAGGCGCGGCTACACGGCGATGGGCGCGTGGAGCGGCTGTTCTGATGGCGACCGTCTATCTCAATTGCCCGCCCTCGACAGAAGATGTGGCCGCGCTCCAGACCGGCGACCTCGTCTATCTGACTAGTGAGATTGTCGTGACCGGTGGGCTTCCGGCGCACAAGCGGATGATGGACTATCTCGACAAGGATCTGCCGCTACCGCTCAAGATGGAGGGCGTCTTCATCCACTTGCCGCACATGGTCGAGGAGCGGATGGATGGCAGTTACGACATTCACTATGTGAACCCTACGACCAGCCGCCGCTTCGATAGTTATATGCCGCGCTTCATCCGCGCTTTCGATTTGAAGATCGTTGGCGGAAAAGGCGGGCTCGGGCCAGAGGCGGCCGAGGCGATGGCGGAAAAAGGCTGCGTTTATTTGTCTCTGCTCGGCGGTGGCAGCCCCATCCTGTCCGATGCGATCAAGGAAGTTCTGGCGGTCGAGTGGAAGGATTTCCCCCCTCACTTCCGCCTCAGCAAGATGCGGGTCGAGAATCTTGGTCCGCTCACCGTGGGCATCGATGCGCGCGGAGCCTCCATTTATCAGAGCCTTGATGAGCAGGCGCGTACGCGCTTGCCAGCAATCATGGCGAAGCTCGCGCAGCGTCGCCAGGCAGCAGAAAAGCAGATCTAACTATGGCCAACGCCCAACCCATCTTCATCGATCCGACCGATGCCGCAACCTTCAAGCGCGGCGTGTTTAACGCGATCATTACGCCACGACCCATCGTCTGGCTCAGCACGGTCGATGCGGCAGGCTGCGCCAATCTCGCGCCCTTCTCCTATTTCAACATCGTCTCCAATCTGCCGCCCATCCTCATGTTCTCCTGCAACACGCCAGAGGACCGTCCCGCCAAGGATACGCTTGCGAACGTCCGGCTGAATGGCGAATTCGTGTTCAATCTGGTCAGTGCCGATCTGATTTCGCAGATGAACGATACCTCCTCGCCCATTCCTTATGGCGTGGATGAGTTCGAGCATTTCGGCATCGAGAAAGCGGCCTGCAAGATGGTCGCGCCGCCGCGTGTCGCGCAATCGCCCTGCAGCCTTGAGTGCAAGGTCATCAAGATCATCTCGTTCGGCGGGGGTGATGAAGGGCCGCAAACCAATGTCACCTTCGGCAGGGTCGTCGGCATGCACATCGCGCCCGGCTATCTGCACGACGATGGTCATTTCGATACGCTAGCGGCCAAGCCGGTCTCGCGGCTGGGCGGCGCAGAATATGCCGTGACAGACGAGAGCTTCGTGCTGGCGCGCAAATTCCAGCGCGCCAATGAAGCCACTTATTGAAAGCTGAAAGCGCATATGAGCCAGCCTCTTAAACAGCCCGTGCTGCTCGACCTGACATCGCAGGGTGAACGTGCAGGGCGCACTGCTGCGCGCGGGCAGAATTTCTCGGTCGAGCGTTTGTCGGGCGGTGGCGATCATAAGTTCGCCTCGCTGACGGAGATTATCCTGCTGTTGCCGAAGGCCGGCGCCACACTGGGCGGTGATCGCTCGGCTGACCTACCCGGCCACGCCATCGCGATCCTCCCCGCTGGAGCCTATAGCGTCGAAGCATCGGGCGACGGCGACATTTACATCCTCGCCACGGACCGATCGGACGGGGAGGGTGCGAAGGCGCTGAACGCGAGCGAATATCAATCGCCGGATGCGCGGGTCGCTCCCGTCGCTCCTTATGTGCGCGCCGTCTTTCAGGGTGAAATCCGCATCCACCGCGTTGAGGATGTAACCATCCCGCCGGATAATGGTCGCCTGCGTTTCCTTCAGAGCGAGACGATGAGCTTGAACTGGGTGGAATATGAAGGCGCGCGCGATCGCAGCGGCTTGAGCCCCCATGCGCATAGCGATGCCGAGCAGGCGAGCCTTGCGATCGAGGGCGCATTCATCCACCATTTGCGCACCCCCTGGGGCCGTGATGCGGGCATCTGGCAGGAGGATCAGCATCTTGCTGCCGGGCCATCCAGCATCCTGATCGTGCCACCCGAGATCATCCACACAACCGAAGGCAATGGGACGGGGCGGCATATGCTGATCGATGTCTTTGCCCCCCCACGCGCGGACTTCATTGCCAAAAACTGGGTCTTCAACGCAGGCGAATATGCCGCTCCGGCGGAGGCGCTCACATGATCGCTGATGGCCCACGCGGTGTGTTCATCAAGACGCCCTCGCCACAGATTGTCGAGATTATCGCCCTTGCCGGGCCGGATTTCGCCGTGCTCGACGCCGAGCATGCGCCGTTTGATCGCGCCACGCTGGATGTGATGCTGCTGGCCGGGCGCGCGGCCAATTTGCCGCTGTTGGTGCGGGTGCAGGATGCCAGCAGCAGCGCCATTGGGGGCGCGCTCGATCTGGGTGCGGCGGGCGTGATGGTTCCCCATATCGCGTCGGTTGAGATGGCGCGGGCGGCAGTCTCCAGCGCGCGGTACCGGGGTGGCACGCGCGGCTTCTCCAGTGCGCCGCGCCATGCAGGCTATGGCACGATCAAGATGCAGGATGTGATCGCGGCGGCTGATCGCGCGCAGGTGCTCGTGCAGATCGAGGACCCCGACGCAGCCGCGCAGGTCAGCGAGATACTGGCGCTGGATGGTGTGGACGGCATTGTCGTTGGCCGTGCGGACCTGGCAATCGCGATGGGCGAGAGTGATCTTGCATCGCCAAAAGTCGAGCAAGCCGTCACCGCGATCTTCTCCGCCGTGAAGGATAGCCCCAAGATCAAAGGCGTGGTCGTTTCGAGCGAAACCGAGCGCCGCATCTATGCGCAGATGGGCGCGAACTGGTACATCATGGGAAATGATCAAAGCCTTTTACGCACCGCCACGCGCCTGCTACTGGCGAGCTGATTTTAAAGGAGACAGGC
>CBIHKY010000005.1:0-68170 GCA_966205705.1 uncultured Alphaproteobacteria bacterium | reverse complement strand
CGTCACCCCGGACTTGATCCGGGGTCCCGCTACTTCTGCAGCGCGTCTCGAAGAAAGCTGGACCCCGGATCAAGTCCGGGGTGACGCGGGTTGGGTTGTTGGAGTGACGGAGATGGTTGGACGCAAAAGATAGTCGCCGAACCGCTCAGCCGTGTGGCTGGCCATCCACATCGAAATCGCGCCGCGCTGACACGATGGAGACAGCCATGCCCGCCATCGCATCCAGCAGCACGATCATCGTGAGCAGGAAGAAGGTGGAGCTCGCGAAGCTTGGCAGTGTTAGAAATTCCACCACGCAGACGATGAACACGCCGAACGACAGCATATGATTGATGATGGAGGAGGAGCCTGTCCGCGTGGACTTCACCACTTCCACCAGCAGGAAGATGATCGCCAGCAACAGCAGCATGTCGCCCCAGTTCAGCCCCAGCGTCGCGCCGGAGAGCATGGGCAGGGTGAAGGCATCCGCCCGCAGCGTTGCGATGAGGGCAGGGACGGTGCTGCCCGGTGCCGGATCGGCAGAGAAAAGCGCCAGCAGATTATAGAACAGCACCGGCACGATGAGGAATGGGAAGACGTTCAGGACAGCAAGCCGACGGTTTTGCTTCTCGATCATCGGCTTAAACTCCCCATTGCCGGATCGCCGCGCGACCCGTCCCCATCAACGCATGATATGTGATCGGTTTCCAGCGGAAAGGCCAGATGCTTTAGGGAGTCGTCAGTAGGCGTAGATGAGCGCGCAGCTCAGGCCTGCGGGGTTTCGCCTTCGCCCTCGGCTGCATCAACCTCAGCAGCATCGCCTTCGCTTTTCCCGGCGATATCCTCGAACCAGGCTTCGACTTCGCCGGAAAGCTTGATGGTGAGCGGATTGCCGAAGCGATCGCGGCTCTTGCCGGCGGCCACGCGAATCCAGCCTTCCGAGATGTTATACTCCTCCACATCGGTGCGCTGGCGCCCCTTGAAGCGGATGCCGATCCCGCGCTGGAGCGTCTCCATGTCGAAATGGGGGCTGCGCGGATGGGTGGAGAGATGATCAGGAGGCGTATCAGACATGGTGAGCCATTGCCGCAGTCGCTCCGGCGCGTCAATGTTTGTTGGGTGCCGGGATGTGCGCAGGCGTTAAAACCATGGTCGCGTTAAATCGGCATTCAGGCCGGGGTGGTTAGGCAAGATCATGATTTTCCGAAAACTTATCGCCCTTTGCGCATTGGCGCCGCTGGTCATCATCCCTTCCGCCGCTCATGCGCAGGCCACGCGGCCCGCGCCCAGCTTTGATGTGTTCAGCCAGCGCTTCTTCAACGATATGCAGCAGGCAGGGCAGGTGATTGCCGTTGATGCGCTGTCACGCTGGATCACGACATCGCGGACGGACGCGATCCAGGCAGGCGTATCGCCCATTCCGACCGCGATCCGCGCCAAGCTGAAAGGCTATTTCCCCGAGGCGATGCTGGCGAAGGTGCGTTACCGCGTCGGCATGGGCAGCGATTTCAGTCTGCAGACCAAGGCGTTCCAAGGCGGCAATGCCGTTGCCATCACGCTGGATGACGTCATCCTGTTCCGCTCGGCCGACGATGCCGCCCGTAACATCGAGCTATGGGCGCATGAGCTGCACCATGTGCGGCAATATCAAGCCTGGGGCGTGACCGGCTTTGCGCAGCGCTACACGCGCGATCATCGCGCGGTGGAGGCGGAGGCTTATGCCGAGGCGGCGCGGATCAAGGCCGCTATCGCCAAGGCGGGGTGAGGGGCTCAGTCTTCGGTGGAGGGCTCGGCGCTCAGCAGTGCCGCAATCTGTTCTTCCGCCTTGGTCGCTTCAGCAGCAAGTAACTGCAAAGCCTTGCCGGTGTCTTCGAGAAGTCCAGCGCTCACCGGCCGTTCGCCATTGATGAAACGGCGGATCGCGCGCTCGTCTATGCCGAGCCGCCGTGAGAAAGCCGTGGTGCCACCAAGCAGTTGAACGCAAAACGCAAAATGCTCGCTTCGGTCATTCAATGAATCTGGGGAGGCCATCTGTGTTCCTTTGGTCGTTGCCGACGCCGTAAGCGATCTCCCGAATGAGGCAAGATCGAAACGCTGCCCTGTCAGCCTGATGGGCCAAATACGTAAGCCCCCTGCTTCAGAGGATTGCTGCAAAATGGTCCACGTCACCCCGGACGTGATCCGGGGTCCCGCTGCACTTGTTGGCTGATCGCTCGCCGACTTGAGAAGAAGCGGGATCCCGGGTCAAGCCCGGGATGACGAAGGATGAAGGGTCGGACACGGATTATGCAACGATCTCCTAAACATCAGGAGTTTCCAAATGAAGCTGCAACCGAGCAAACACAAAAGAGCCTCGTAACCCTGCGGCTACGAGGCTCTTCTATCTGACCCTGATGCCCGCCGCCCCAACGGCGCAGCAAGCATCAAATCAATCCAATCAGGCCGCCTTCGAGCGCGCCATGCGCTTACGCTCGTTTGGGTCCAGCCAACGCTTGCGCAGGCGGATCGTCTTTGGCGTTACTTCGACCAGCTCGTCATCATCGATATAGGCAATCGCCTGCTCGAGCGTCAGCTTCCAAGGTGGCGTGAGGCGAACGGCGTCGTCCTTGCCGCTTGCGCGGAAGTTGGTGAGCGCCTTGCTCTTCATCGGGTTGACTTCAAGATCGTCCGGCTTGGCATTCTCGCCAATGATCATGCCCTCATAGAGCGCTTCGCCAACGCCAACCATCAGGATGCCGCGCTCTTCAAGCGGGCCAAGCGCATAGGCATTTGCCTCGCCCGAACCGTTGGAGATGAGCACGCCATTCTTGCGGCCTTCGATCTTGCCCTTGTGGGGGCCATATTTCTCGAACAGGCGGTTCATGATGCCCGTGCCGCGCGTGTCGGAGAGGAACTCGCCATGATAGCCGATGAGGCCACGTGATGGCGCCGAGAAGGTGATGCGCGTCTTGCCGCCACCCGATGGGCGCATGTCGGTCATTTCCGCCTTGCGCTGGTTCATCTTGTCGACAACCGTGCCGGAGAATTCATCATCCACGTCGATGACGACGATCTCGTAAGGCTCGGTCTTGTTGCCGCTCTCGTCCGTGCCGAACAGCACGCGAGGACGGCTGATGCCAAGCTCAAAGCCTTCACGACGCATCGTCTCGATGAGCACGCCCAGCTGAAGCTCGCCGCGACCGGCGACTTCGAAGCTGTCCTTGTCGTCGCTCTCGGTCACCTTGATCGCTACGTTCGATTCCGCTTCACGGAACAGACGATCGCGGATCATGCGGCTCGTCACCTTGTCGCCTTCACGGCCCGCCATTGGCGAATCGTTCACGGCGAAGCGCATGGAGAGTGTTGGCGGATCGATCGGCTGCGCCTGGATTGGCACGGTGACCGTGGTGTCGCAAATGGTGTTGGACACGGTGGCGACGGCCAGACCAGCAAGGCTGATGATGTCGCCAGCGCGGGCCTCTTCAACAGGAACGCGCTCAAGGCCACGGAACGCCATGATCTTGGATGCGCGGCCGGTCTCGATGATCTTGCCGTCCATATCCAGCGCGTGGATTGGCTGGTTGATCTTGAGCGTGCCGGATGTGACTCGGCCCGTGAGGATGCGGCCAAGGAAGTTGTCGCGGTCGAGCAGCGTCACCAGGAAGGTGAAGGGCGCATCGACGTCCAGCTTCGGTGGCGGAACATGGCTCACGATGGTTTCGAACATCGGGATCAGCGTGCCTTCGCGGCGCGTCGCGTCGGTGCTGGCATAGCCGTTACGGCCCGATGCGTAGAGCACGGGGAAGTCGAGCTGCTCATCCGTAGCGTCGAGGCTCACGAACAGGTCGAACACTTCGTCCAGCACTTCCTGAATGCGCTCGTCAGGGCGATCGACCTTGTTGACCACGACGATTGGTTTGAGGCCGAGCGCCAGCGCCTTGCCGGTCACGAACTTGGTCTGCGGCATTGCGCCTTCGGACGAATCGACGAGCAGAACAACGCCATCGACCATCGAGAGGATGCGCTCAACCTCGCCACCGAAATCGGCGTGGCCTGGCGTATCGACGATGTTGATGCGCGTCAGGGTGCCGTCTGGCGCGGCCCACTCGACCGAGGTCGGCTTGGCGAGAATCGTGATGCCACGCTCTTTTTCAAGATCGTTGGAATCCATCGCGCGCTCTTCCACGCGCTGATTGTCGCGAAAGGTGCCGGACTGGCGGAAAAGCTGGTCGACGAGGGTGGTCTTGCCATGATCGACGTGCGCGATGATGGCAACGTTCCGCAGAGCGTTGGGACGGGGGCTCATAATGTCTCTCTGGTTCCTGTGCCGGGCCGACAGGGCGCCGGGCCTGAATTTGCCGCGCCCTTAGCTGAATGAGAGGCGTTGTGCAATCATAACCGCTGCGCGCGCCCTCAAAGAGTTTGCGCCCGCGACCTGTGGAAATTCCCATGGTCGCACACGCCCGGTCCAGTAATCACGCCCGTATCGCCGCTATTGCGGGGGTTCTTGAGCAGTCTGCCTAATGATAAAAATATCTCAAACGGCGCGATGCCACTTTGGATAGTTTAATCCCCCGCTCTTTGTCAGACGTCCCTCGACCCCAACCGAGATCAGGTCAATTTGCAGGAAATTTTCCTCAGTTCTTGACAGACTATGGGGTGAGGCTGTCCATCAGCAGTCACAAGAACAATATAAGGGATGCCGCTCCAACCGATGCCGCATTACACACCTCTCATTGCCACAATCGTTGCTGGCTTCGTCGTCGCCTTTATCATGGGCGCGATTGCCATGCGTCTGCGCGTCTCGCCGATCGCGGGTTATCTCATCGCAGGCGTGTTCGTCGGGCCGTTCACGCCCGGCTTCGTGGCGGATGCAAGCCTCACCAATGAGCTGGCGGAATTGGGCGTTATTTTGCTGATGTTCGGCGTTGGCCTCCATTTCTCGCTCAAGGATCTGCTTGCCGTCCGTAAGGTCGCGCTGCCCGGCGCCATCGTGCAGATCGCCACCGCGACAATGCTCGGCATTCTGCTGGCATGGACGCTGGGCTGGGATTTGCTGGCGGGCTTCGTGTTCGGCCTCGCGCTTTCCGTCGCGAGCACGGTGGTGCTGCTGCGGGCGCTGCAGGCGCGCGATCTGGTGCAGACGGAGCGCGGGCGCATCGCGGTTGGCTGGCTTATCGTCGAGGATCTGGTGATGGTTCTCGCGCTGGTGTTGCTGCCAGTGCTGGCGGGCATCGTGAAGGACCCGGCGGCTGGCGGCATCAGCGCCTTCACATGGCCGCTTGCCGTCACCTTTGCCAAGGTGGGCGCCTTCATGGCCTTCATGCTGGTGGTAGGTCGCCGGGTCATTCCCTGGCTGCTGCACTGGGTCGTCCATACAGGCTCGCGCGAGCTGTTCCGTCTCGCCGTTCTCGCCATCGCGCTCGGCGTGGCGGCAGGCTCGGCCTATATTTTCAACGTCTCCTTCGCGCTCGGCGCCTTCTTCGCGGGCATGATCCTTGGCGAGACGCCGCTCAGCCGTCGTGCGGCGGAAGAAACGCTGCCGCTGCGCGATGCCTTCGCGGTGCTGTTCTTCGTCTCCGTGGGGATGTTGTTCGACCCCAATGTGCTGGTGGAGCAACCAATCGCGCTGCTGGCCACCGTCGTCATCATCATCTTCGGCAAGTCGCTCGCGGCCTATTTCATCGTCCGCGCATTCGGCTACGCCAAGGAGACTTCGCTCACGGTGGCAGCCAGCCTCGCGCAGATCGGCGAATTTTCTTTCATCCTCGCCACGCTCGGCGCCAATCTGGGCGTCTTGCCCTCAGAAGCGCGCGATCTGATCCTTGCTGGCGCTATCTTTTCGATCTTCTTCAACCCCTTCATCTTCTCCTACATCACCCGCAAGACCGGGCGGGACAAGGTGGAGATAAGCGAGCCGCCGGTGCCACCTTCCGCCAGCCTCACCCATGTCGTGCTGGTCGGCTATGGCCGCGTTGGGCAATTGCTCGCCAAGGCGCTGCGCGAGCGCAACCGGCCGCTCGTGGTCATCGAGGGCGATAATGACAAGGCGGCGCTGGCCGCCAAGGACGGGCACGAGGTCGTGCAGGGCAATGCGCTCGATAGGCGCATGCTGCTCGCTGCCGGGATCGAGCGCGCCACCAGTCTGCTCATCGCCATTCCCGAAGGGTTCGATGGCGGCGCGATTGCGGAAAAGGCGCGTGGCCTCAAGCCCGATATCCGCATCGTCGCCCGCGCGCATTCCGATGGCGAGGTGGAGCATCTCATCAAGCTTGGCGTTGCCGATGTCGTGATGGGCGAACGGGAACTGGCCCTGCGCATGATGGAGCTGGCGATGCGCGAGCCCGTCGCGCGACCGGCATGAACCCCCAAGCAATCAAGGCAGTCATATGAACGACATCAAGGATATGGCCGCCGATCAGTGGTCAGGCGATGTGGGCCGCAACTGGCTGGCAAACCTCCAGCGCTTTGAGGATATGATCGCGCCTTTGGGCGATGCCGCGCTCGCCCATGCCGCGTTCAGACCCGGCGAGCGGGTGATCGACCTTGGCTGCGGCGGTGGCGGCACCACGATCGCCATTGCCAGCGCCGTCTCGCCGGGCGGCCATGTGACCGGCCTCGATATTTCGCCCGACCTCATCGCAGCAGCAGCCGCGCGGGCGAGCCAGCGCGGCGCGTCGGATGTCGCCTTCCTGTGCGCCGATGCCGCGAGCGTCACGGTCAGCACTGCGCCGTTCGATAGGCTCTTCTCCCGCTTCGGCAGCATGTTCTTCCCACAAGTCGAGCCCGCCTTCCGCAATCTGCGCCGCATGGTGAAGGATGGCGGTCGGATCGATCTCGTCGTGTGGGCGCCAATCGCTGACAATGTCTGGTTCCAGTTGATCCGCGGCACGGTGGCCGCGTTTGCCGCGCCACCAGCAACCCCGCCCGATCCGCATGCGCCGGGGCCGTTTGCCCTATCCGATCATGCTCGCCTGATGCAGATTCTGGAGCAGACTGGCTTTGGCAATATCGTTATCACGTCCTGCGAGCGTGATCTGCCGGTTGGCGGGGTGGGCGCAACACCGCAGGAAGCTGGCGAGTTCGCCATTTCGTCCATGTCCGCGACCGCGCAGGTTCCGCCGGAGCAGCAGGCCGCCGCCGTCGCCAAGCTGGCAGAGGCCTTCATACCTTATCATGTGCCCGGCAAAGGCAATCTCATCAAAGGCACGGCGCTCCTGGTGAGCGGCATCGCCATCTGATCTGTCAGGGCTTCTGGGCCAATTCCTCAGGCTTTGCCGGTTCGCGATCCAGTTCGCTCGCCAGCGGATCATTCTCGATGCCTTGCAGCTTCGTGCCGGAGACATAGCTGGCGCGGCCCAGCAATTGCGCGCCGATGGGCAGAGTGAGCAGCAGGAAGAGGATCGTCAGTGCGCTCGGCAGCCCCAGCGCGTCGATATCGCCCGAGAGCATCACGCCGCCCAGCAGCAAGGTCGCGCCGAGCGTTCCTGCCTTTGTGGCGCTGTGCATGCGCTGGAGCGGATCGGGCAGGCGCGCCACGCCGATCGCGGCGACGAGCAGAAAACCGGTCCCCAGGATCATCAGCGCCATCGCGACATAAGTCATTTCTGCCTCCGCTTGCGCTCAAGGAACACCGCAAATGCCGCCGTGGCGACAAAGTTGATGAGCGAGATGCCGAGCGCGACATCAAGGAACGCGCCCCGCCCGGTCATCACGGTCGCCAGCGCCGCAAAGCCGACGGCGATGGCCGTGAGCATATCGAGCGCGATGAAGCGATCGGCAAAGCTCGGGCCATTCACCATGCGCCAGCCTGCAAGCAGCAGGGCGATGGCAAGCGGGATGGCGAGGATGGCGGCGAGGGCGGGGAAAGCGATCATCGTTCCAGCTCCGCAATCCAGCGCTCATACAGCGTCTTGAAGCGGGCGATGCTCGCGGCTGCATCGGCCGTGTTCAGCACGTGCACGTAAAGCTTGCTGCGATCTTCCGACACATGGAGGCAAGTCGACCCCGGCGTGAGGGACGTGAAATAGGCGAACAGCGCAACCGCCCAGGGCTGCTTGAGCGCGACGGGCACGATGATGATCGCGGGCGCGGTGCGGATGCGCGGGGCGAGGACGATACGCGCTACGCCCAGCGACGCGACGACCAGATCCCACAGGAAGATGAGCGCGAGCAGCAGCGCAGCGCGGGTGCGGCGCAGCGCCCTCATGATCCGCCTCCCGAAAGCGCGGCGAGCGAGCGGCCTGAGAGGCGCGCGAGCGACCAGATCCATTGCGGCATCAGGCCGATCACGAGCGTGGCAGATGAGAGCAGGGTCATCGCGATCAAGCCGCTGAGCGGCACCTTGCGCACCACCTTGCCCCGCGCTTCCTTCCAGCAGGCGTCGGACCAGAAGATCGAGATGGACACGATGGTCATCAGCCCCGCGAGCAGCGCGACGAAGCCAAGCCAGGGCATCCCTGCATCAAAGCTTTGCCGGATGATCATCAGCTTGGCCCAAAAGCCCGAGAGCGGTGGAATGCCAGCGAGCGAGAGCAATGGTACGGCGAGGAGCAGCGAAAAGAGCGGATTGCTGCGCGCCATGCCGCCCGCCCGCGTGAGATCCCAGCTGCCGCTTGCCCGATAGATGAGGCCTGCGCCAAAGAAGAGGTTCGCCTGCACGATCATCGAGTGGATCATGTAAAAAACGGCGGCGGCAATGCCCTCCGGCGTCGCGATGGCCAGCCCCACCATCATATAACCGACCTGCGCGACGACATGATAGGCAAGGATGCGCCGCATATCGGTATGCGCCAGCGCACCTGCCGCGCACACGATCATGGTGGCTGCCGCGATCCAGCCCAGGATCGGGCTAAATTGTGCCGCGCCTATGCCGCCGGCACCCATACCGAAGACCCCGGCAAAAATGATGAGCAGTGCGTAAAAGCCCATCTTGGTGAGCAGGCCGGAGAAGACCGCAATCGCCGTGATCGGCCCGGTATGGTAGGAGGCGGGCAGCCAGAGATGGAAGGGGAACAGCCCGGCCTTGAGCATCAGGCCGCCCAGCAGCAGCGCCGCCGCGACCGCCGAGGCAAAGCTTGGCGGCGCACTGGCGAGAATGGATGCGGCCGTGCGCATATCGAGCGTGCCGGTGATGCCGTAAATCATCCCGACGCCGATCAGGATGCAGGTCGCGCCGAGCATGGAGAAGCTGGCGTAGCGGATCGCGCCATCGATCTGTGCGGGGCGGCGATCCAGCGTCAACAGGCCGAGCGCGGAGATCAGCGCCAGCTCGAACCACACATAAAGGTTGAACAGGTCCGTGGTGAGGAAGGCGCCATTCACTGCGCCGACCATCGCGAGCATCAGCGCATCGAACCCGTTGCGCCGCCGCCGCCAGCCAATATCCTTGATTGCGTAAATGCCAGCCGCGAGCGCGATCAGCGCATTGACCACGACCAGCGCTGCGCCGGGCATTGCGGCGGCAAAGCTAACCCCCATGCCGCGCGGCCAATTGCCAAACATCATCGTCGGCACGCTCTGCCCGCCGCCGGTCCGCACGAAGAGCAGCACGGAGAGGATGGCGAGCAGGCCATAAGCGACAAGGCCGATCGCGCGCGTTACGGCCACATTTTTGCGCAACACAAGCGCCAGCGCTGCCGCGACGAATGGTAGCACAACCGGCGCGATAAGGAGCATTGCGCTAGTCATCGATAAATTTTCTCGGCTGTGGCGGCCCCATTGTTTCGGCGGCATCCACTTTCCGCGCATCCACGGACTGCGCACTGCGCCAGGCGCGCAGCACCAGCGCGGCGAGCATCACGGTGAGCGCAAAGCCGATGACGATCGCAGTGAGGATCATCGCCTGCGTGATCGGATCGGCGGATTCGCCCAGCGCCTTTTCGCCCTCGCCGATGATCGGCGGCTGGCGACTGCCGATGCGCCCGGCAAGGAACAGCAGCACATTGACACCCGTGGCGAGCATGGAGAAGCCGAGCAGCATCTTCACGAAATTGCGCGAGAGGATCATGTAAAGGGCGCAGGCGACGATGCCCGAGCCGACGAAAGCGTAAAGCAGCGTCATCGCGTCGCCTCCCGCTGCAGGCCGAAATAGAAGGCCAGCACAGCGCCAAGCACCACCAGATAGACGCCAAGATCGAAAATCATCGTCGTGCTCAGCTTGGGCAGCAAACCACCGGGCACCCACCACAGGTGCGTCAGGAACGGATCACCCAGCAACAGGGCGGGCAGGCCGCTCAGCAAGGTGAACAAAGCGCCGATGCCGACGATCGTGACGGGTCGCACACGCAATGTCTGCTGCGCCTGCTTCACGCCATAGGCGAGCGCCAGCAGCGCGATGCTGAGCGCCGCCACAAGGCCGCCGACAAAGCCGCCGCCCGGCTGATCATGACCGCGAAGCAGGATGGCGAGCGATGCGAGCGCCAGCAATCCGGCCAGCCATCGGCCGCTGATCTGGAAGGAGAAATGCACCGGTTGTGGCCCGGCGACCGGCGCCTCGCTGCCACGGCTGCGCAGGAGCGAGCGGGCCAGCACGGCGGCGATCACGATCACCATGGTCTCGCCCATCGTGTCGATAGCGCGGAAATCCACGAGGATCACATTGACGACATTATGGCCCTTGGCGGCGATGTAACTCATCCGCCCGAAGAATTCGCTGGCCGCCGAGGCATGCTCGCGTGAGGTCATGTCCAGCACGCCCAGCAGCAGCAACGCGGCAAAGCCGGTGGCCAGCAGCGCGTCGCGGATACGCATGGCTCGCGTGCGTGTGGGCGGGCTGGCGAGGGGCACGGCGAGGAGCAGCGCCGTCAGCAGCACGACGACGAGCGCCTCTACCGTGAACTGCGTCAGAGCCAGATCCGGCGCGCCGTTCATCAGGAAGGTGATGGCGACGGCAAAACCGGCAAGCCCCGTCGCGATCATGCCGCCGAGCAAGGTGGGCGCGCGGGTCGCCGCCAATGCGCCGCCAAGGCCGATCAGTGCGACGATCGCTTCGCCGGGTCTAATGGCCTCCATCGCGGGGAAGTCTGGCCGCACGCCCGCCGCCATGACCGACCATGCGATCAGCAAGCCTATGCCGCCGACAACCGCCAGCAGATAGCGCCGCAGATCGCCATGCTGGAGCCGTTCGGTCAACGCGCGCGAGTTTTTGATGAGACCGCGCAGGCTGATCTCCCACAGCGGCTCAATCTCATAGGTCTGGAACGGATTGGTCCGCCGCAACCAGGTGTGGAGTTGCCGCCAGAAGCGCACGATTACCGCGCCGATCGAGACCACCACCATACTGAGCAGCAACATCGGCGTCACGCCATGCCACACCGCCAGATCGACTTCCACCGCGCGGCCATAAACGGCAGCGACGGCGGGGCGCAGGGCGACGCGGGTGATCCAGTCGGGCGAGAGGCTCATGGTGAGGCCAGCGAGCGAAAGCAGCAGGGGCGGCATCACCAGCGAGAAAGTCTCGCCATGCTGAACCTTGTTCACCTTGCCGCGCCCGAGGAAGAAGGGCCGCAGGGTCACGACGCCCGCCACGCCCACCATCACGGCGTTGACGAGCACGGCGATGGCGAGCGGGATCAGCTCCCAACTGCTCTCAATCAGCGCCTGAAACAGAAATTCCTTGGAAATGAAGCCCATGAACGGCGGAATACCCGCCATGGAGAGGCTCGCGCCTGCACTCGCCAGCGCGGTCAGCGGTAGGAAGCGCGCAAGGCCACCCATGGCGCGAAGGCTGTACAGCCCCGTCGCGTGCAGCACAGAGCCTGCGCAGAAAAACAACGCGGCTTTGTACAGCGCATGAGCGAGCAAGAAACCGATCATCGCGACAGAGGCGGTCGGGCCATCCAGCCCCACGAGCAGCACGAGAATGCCGAGCGACGCGATGGTGGAATACGCCAGCGCGGCTTTAAAGTTCTCTGCCCGCAGCGCCTGCATGCTCGCCACAGCCATAGTGATGCACGCCACGATCACCAGCGCGGGGCGCCCCCAATCCGTTTCGCCAATGACCGGCTCGAACCGAGCAAGCAGATAGATGCCGAGCTTCACCATCGTTGCCGAGTGGAGGAAGGCGGAGGCAGGGGTGGGGGCCTGCATCGCATTGGGCAGCCAGAAGTGGAAAGGGAATTGCGCGGATTTGGTGAAGGCCGCGAGCAGGATGCACAGCACGATCAGATGGCCCCAGGGGCTGGCAATCAACTCATCGGAGCGCAGCACGGCCTGCTCCATCGAATAAGTGCCCAGCACATGGCCGATCATCACGACGGCGGCGAGCAAGGCGAGGCCGCCGAACGCTGTGACCTGCAGCGCCATCAATGCCGCGCGCCGCGCACGCCCGCTGCGCCCCTCAAAGCCGATCAGCAGGAAGGAGAGGATGCTCGTCGCTTCCCAGAACATCAGGAAAACAAGGAGATTTTCGGCGAGCACCGCACCCAGCATCGCCGTGAGGAACAGCAATATGTAGCAGAAGAAGCGCGCCCGCTCGGCTGGTGACTTATTGGTGAGATAGCCGCCCGCATAGATGGTGACGAGCGCACCAATGCCCGTAATCAGCAGACAGAAAAGAAAGGAGAAACCATCCAGCCGCAGCGTGAAATCCAGCCCCAGCCAGGGCGCCCACTCCGCCGCCTCGCCGCGCACCCAGCCGCGCTCCACAAAGGAGGCCATGCTGACGAATGCCGCGAGCAATCCGAATGGCAGCAGCGAAATCAGAAGTCCCGCGCCCCGGCCAACCACATAGGCGAGCAGCGGCATGACGCAGGCGCCGATGAATGAGACGAGGAGGATAGTGAGCATCTGAGACCCTAATGCTCAAGTCCGGCGCTGCAATGCGGCGCCGAATATTAGTGGGGAAAGCGATGTTCCCCCTCATGGCGGCATTGGCCCGATGCCGCAACCGCCAATTCCGTGTTTTTGGAGGGAAATTTTATGCAGCGACTGCACTTGCAGCGTATCGTTCATGCTCGCCGTCACAACCCACGTCATCCCGGACTTGATCCGGGATCCCGCTTTCCTTGGGCGTGTGCGTGAGGCAGCGGGACCCCGGATCAAGTCCGGGGTGACGACGCTGCTAGGTTTTTCTAACCAGCCAGACCAAGCAACTCAGTCGACGAAAGCGCGCTCAATCACATAATCGCCGGGCTTCGCATTCGAGCCCTCAGTAAAGCCCATGCCATCAAGCTCTTTAGCCAGATCGCGGATCATCGCCATCGATCCGCACAGCATGATGCGGTCGGTCGCGGGATCGAGCTTCGCCGGACCCTCAACGCCCTCGAACATCTTGCCGCTCTCGATGAGCGTGCCGATGCGGCCTGTGGTGCGGAAGGGTTCGCGCGTCACGGTTGGGCAATAGAGAAATTGCGTCTGCGCCTGATCGCCCACCAGCGGATCATCCGCCAGCTTGCCTTCAAGCTCGGTCTCGAACGCAAGCTCATCCACTTGACGCACGCAATGCACGAGCACGATCTGCCCGAAGCAGTCATACACGTCCGGGTCACGCACGAGGCTCAGGAAGGGCGCAAGGCCGGTGCCAGTCGAGAGCAGGAACAGGCGGCTGCCCGGCGTGAGCGCATCCGTCACCAGCGTGCCGGTGGGCTTGCGGCCAAGATAGATCTGGTCGCCTTCCTTGATTTTGCACAGGCGCGATGTGAGCGGACCATCCTCGACCGCGATCGAGAGAAATTCGATTTCCTCGGCATAGGCTGGGCTGGCGATGGAGTAAGCGCGCAGCAGCGGCTTGCCATTGGTGCCGGGCAGGCCAATCATCACAAATTCGCCAGAGCGGAAGCGGAAGCTTGCCGGGCGCGTGACCGCAAAGCTGAACAGATTATCGTTCCAGTGACGCACCCAGCGCACCTGCTCAACTGTCAGGGCACCGCTAGGGGTGAATTCGAGAACCGGAGTGGACGTATCATTCATGCGGAAAGCTCGCGCAGCCAGTGTCAAAAATGGGCGGTGTCGGCCGAAGACGCGCTCCAGCCAATGCCTCCCCTAAAGCAGCGAGCGCACCGAGCAAGGGTGGATTTTCTTTCCGCCCCACTATCTGCGCTACCGCTCCGGCGGCGGCGCCGGCAGCTGGCGCCTCGCTCACCCTGATCAAAGCGAGCAGCACCGCCTCGCTTTCCGTCACATCCGGGCGGTCCGGCTGGCCAAAGCCAAGGTTGATGACCGCATGGCGATTGAGCATCGTCATCATCAGGTGGAAGTGGGTGAAGCCCTGCATGAGATTGGCTTTGTGGAAGATCGGGCCGACATCGGCGCAGGGGCAGCGGCCCGTGCATGCCGCCTTCGTCCAGAGCCGCATGGCATGAACCAGCATCCGCCCGCCATAATTGAGCGAGGCGACGGGCCGGTCGACAAAATCATACATGGGTCTCTCCTGAGGCTTCCGATATACGTCAAAACTCGTAGCATTTTCGTCACCCCGGACTTGATCCGGGGTCCCGCTTTTCTTACGACTTTGCGAGAAGGCAGCGGGACCCCGTACCAAGCCCGGGGTGACGTTGATGGGAGGGGGCTGGCCCTAGATTTTGCTCGTATTGGTCTCGATCAGCACCTTGGCCTTGCGGATGGCGTCGGCGGTCTTGGTCTTGCCGTTCAATATATCGTCCGCCAACTCCATCAGCGGCCCGGCGACCACCGTTCCTGTCTCGGCCTCCTCCTTGATCGCGATGCCGCCCTTGGCCACCGCAACCCGGTCCCATTCCGCACGAACCGCCGCCCAGAAGTCCTTGGTCTTGGCCCAATAATCATCGCCGGGCTTGGGATCATAATCGCTCGACCGGGTATAGCTGTTCAGCACATATTCCTGCACGATGGGCACCTGCTTGCCGTCCTTCTGGCCCATCTTCATATTGTCCTGCCAGTGGATCCAGCCATCTGGCGTGTCCTGATGGCGATTGATCGAGAGGTAGCGATCATAGACCGGGCTGCGCACCGCATCGCGGCGGGCAAGCGGACGCCATGTCCAGTTGGAGCGCCAGCGCCGCACGCCGCCGATCGTCTCAAACTCACCCCAGCCGCCGTAGCGCGGACTGTCATCCACCTGCCACACGGTTTGAGACCAGCGGCCCGTCCGCAGATTCACTGGTAGCGGCTCCCATTTCCACTGGTTGCGATCGGCATAAACGAGCAGCTTCTCCGGCTCATAAGTCCAGTCCTGCCGCCAATGTTTGATGACGTGGGTTTTGCCTTCATGCTCCATCACGAGAATATGCTGGAGCACGATCTTGCGGCCCGTATCCTCGATCACGCGGACGATCTCATTGCCGCCGGAGATCTTGGCGGGCAGCGGCGTGTAGCTGCCATCCCAGCGAGTCGATTCCTGCATGTCGAAACGGACTTTGAAGTTGCCCGCCATCGCGAGGATATCCTTGCGGTCCTGCTCGAAATCGGCTGCGGTCTGCACGTTTGCGACCGGCGGGTGCGCGAGGGCAGGGCTGACGGCGCAGGCAAAGGCGAGCAGGGCAGCGCCAAGGCGGAGTTGCAATTTCTTCATGGGATGTCCTCTAAATTTCTTATCGTCACCCCGGACTTGATCCGGGGTCCCGCTGCCTTCGCGCTTTTGTTGAAGGATAGCGGGATCCCGGATCAAGTCCGGGATGACGGTGATGGTGGAGCTCGATTGCAAGGTCAGAAACGATAGCTCAGTGACACGCTGGCGTTGCGGCCCGGCTGCGTGGTGGCGTCGATGGGGATGTAAGTCGCGCTGGCGGTGTTGGTCACTTGCGCCACGGTCATCCCCCGCACATCGCTCCACCAGCTATATTGCTGGTCGAGAATGTTGAAGATGCCCGCGCGCAACGTCACACCCTCGAACGGCTTTATGAACAGCGTGGCGTCGAGGATCGTGAACGCATCCGGACGGAAGCAGGCCGTGCCCCCGCAGATCGTCGTCGTGCCGCCGGTCGCGGTCAATCCGCTCGTGCTTGCCAATGATTTGCGTGCGCTATGCGTGGCGATAATCTTGCCGCCGAACATGCCGTCGGGAGATTGATAGCCAACGCCAACCACCAGCTTCATCGGGTCGATCGATGTCAGCGGCACATCGCTTGCGCCCGTTCCGCTCACATTGCCCTTCGCATAGGAGATGGCAACTTGTGCATTCAAGCCATTGGAAGCACGCGCTTCAAACCGTGCCTCAGCGCCTTTCACGTTGGCGCGGGAGAGGTTCACGAACTGATAGATGGCAGGATTGCCCGGCGTGAACGCGCCGCCCACCTGCTCCTGACTGATGAAGTCACGATAGCGCGCCGAGAAGGCGGTGAGATCAAGGCTCACATGTTTGCTGGAGAGACGCACGCCACCCTCGAAGCTTTCGCTGCGCTCTGGCTTCAAGTCCGGGTTCGGCTCCGAAATATAGCCCTGCGCGCGGTTCTCGAAAAACTGGTTCACCTGACCCGGCTCGGGCGCCTTGAAGCCGGTGGCGTAATTGGCGAACACCCGCACGGACTCATGCAGTTTGAGCACTGCGCCAAGCTTTGGCGACAGGCGTGAGCCATCCTGACCCTTGCCGGTGAAGGTCGGGAGCGTTGGGTCGCGCTCGGGCGTAAGCTTGTAGAAATCGAACCGCAGCGCCGGGTAAAGCGTGAGCAATCCGCCGCCCACCGCAATCTCGTCGCCAATGAACAGCCCACCGCGCTTGAACCGCGTCTCCGGGAAGGCACTCGTCGGATAGGTTTCGCCCGCTGGCGGCACGGTGCCATCGCGCAGGCCGCGCTGGCGCGTCTCGCTCACATCGCCGCCGAACACGAGCCGGTGGGTGATCGATCCGGTGGCGAAGGCGGCGCGCGCATCCGCCGAGAGACCGATCACGCGGTTCTCGAAGATGTTCAGCCGCTCGCGGTCGGCCGCAGGCGTGCGGTCCTCATCGCTGAATTGCCGGTCCTGCCCATCCTGCCAATAGGCCGCGATGCGTGCAGCATCGATCACGCCATCACCTTCCCACATCCAGTCGAGCGTCGCGCGCTTGCGCTCGCTCTTGTCGCGCGCCTGAAACAGCTCGATTGTCGGGCTGATTGCGGAGAGACCATTGGTGAAGAGATAGGTGTCGAGATATTCGCCGGTCAGGCGCAGCTTGTGCCCAGTGCCGGGCTCATAAACGAGGCGCCCCAGCACGGCATTGGATTGGCCATCCTGGGGGTTCGCCATCGAGCGGAACCTGCCGGTGCCGCCAACATCGCCCTGCGTTTCCAGTTCCTTATGGTCGCGCCTGGTATAGGCCGCCATGGCCAACCAGTCGCCGCTGCGACCGGCAATGATCGCCGTTTGCGCAAATTCCTCATCCGCGCTGCTATAGGCCGTGCGCAACAGCCCGCCTGCGGACTTGCCCTCGGTGATGAAATCCGCCGGGTCCGCCGTCGTGAAGCTCACTGCGCCCGCAAGCCCATCGCTGCCATACAGCGCTGAGGACGGCCCACGCAAAATCTCGACCGATTTGATGAGGCCAAGGTCCACATAATCCCCGCGCCCCGCCGATTGCGCGCCAAAGCTGAAGCCATCGGGCACGCGCACGCCATCCACCTGAATGAGCACGCGATTGCCGCCAATGCCGCGAATGTTGAAGCTGTCATTCCCCGCACGACCCATCGCGCTGCCCGCTGCGGAGAAGCGCGCGGGCTGGCGCTGCACGCTCACGCCGGGTTCGAAGCGCACGAGATCGCGAATGTCGGTCACCAACTCATCGGCCATCTGCTCGTCGGTGATGAGCGAGACGGTGAGGGGGACATCCTCCATCCGGGTCGGCGTGCGTGTGGCCGTCACCACGATGCGGTTCGGCCGGTCGAGCAGATAGATGCCGTCATTATCCTGCGCTTGCGCTGGCGCACCAGCGGTTAGGCCAGCCAGCACGGTGGCGAGCGCCATCAATCCTGTTTGACGAAATTCCGGCAGACGCGCCCAAGTCCGGCGCGCGGCGTTGATTGGTGCCGCGCCGCTAAGTGGCAAACTCACAATATTTTCCCCGCTTTTGATTATGCAAATGATTCGCATTACCGTTAATCACAGAGCGTGGGTTTTGGTCAAGGCAGTTTGGCAATCGCCGGGGAGAAATCCGCTAAAGTTCTGCAATCGGGGGACATAAAAGTTGGCGCAAATCCGGGCTTGATCGGCTTCGGGCGTTCAAGCATCGCCCTACGGCTCAAGCGAGTCATCGCTTCGTCGGCTGACGGACCAGAGTGGCTGGCACTCAACTTCCTGGCAAGCTATGGGCAGCGCCACGGCCCATTCGCGTGGGCGCAGCATCTGTCGGGATGGTCCGACAAAGGAGAAGATTTATGCCCGCCCTTCGCCCCGATATCGATCCTGATGGCCTGCTCGAATATTCGGTCGTCTTCACGGATCGCTCGCTCAACCATATGAGTCAGGCGTTTCAGGGCGTGATGCGCGATATCCACGCGACCCTGTGCGACGTTTACAATGCCGAGCGCGCCGTTATCGTCCCCGGCGGCGGCACCTATGCCATGGAGGCCGTCGCTCGCCAGTTCGCGACCGGCCAGAATGTCATGGTTATCCGCAATGGCTTCTTCTCCTACCGCTGGACCCAGATTTTCGAGGCGGGTTCGATCCCGGCATCAGAGACGGTGATGAAAGCCCGCCGCATCGGCAATGGCGGATCGGATGCGCCCTTCGCGCCCGCTCCGGTTGAGGACGTGGTCGCCGCCATCCGCGCGGAAAAGCCGGCCGTGGTGTTCGCACCCCATGTCGAGACAGCCTCGGGCATGATCCTGCCGGACGATTATATTCGCGCCGTATCCGATGCTGTGCATGAGGTTGGCGGGCTGTTCGTGCTGGATTGCATCGCCTCGGGCTGCATCTGGGTGGATATGGTTGCCACCGGCGTGGACGTGCTGATTTCCGCGCCGCAAAAGGGCTGGTCCGCGCCGCCCAGCGCCGGTCTTGTGATGATGAACGCCAAGGCGCTCGAGCGCTGCCGCGAGACCAAATCCACCAGCTTTGCGGTCGATCTTGCGAAATGGAACAGCATCATGGAGGCCTATCTGAACGGCGGCCATGCCTATCACGCCACCATGCCGACAGACGCGCTGCGGGCGTTCCACAAGGCGATGCTGGAAACCAGGCAGATTGGGTTTGAGACGCTGCGTGATGCGCAGTGGGAGCAGGGCAATGCCGTGCGTACGATGCTGGCCGAGCGTGGGGTGAAGTCCGTCGCTGCCGATGGCTTTGCAGCGCCGGGCGTGGTGGTGGTGTTTACCGATGATCCGCAAATGCAGACGGGCAAGCCTTTCGCGGAACTGGGCCTGCAGGTTGCTGGCGGCGTGCCGCTGATGGTCGATGAAGGCCCGGACTATCGCAGCTTCCGCATCGGGCTGTTTGGGCTGGATAAGCTCAAGGATGTGCCGGGGAGCTTGAAGCGGTTGGAAGTGGCGTTCGATACGTTGTTTTAAGAAACATAACCCTCTCCCGCCTGCGGGAGAGGGTTGGGTGATGGCACTGACTACCGGGCGACGGGTCAACTTCCCTACCCCGTCATCCTCGCGAACGCGGGGATCCATACGACAATGCGATCTCAGGCAGCGGCCACTATGTAGCTTGGATCCCCGCGTTCGCGAGGATGACGGGGGTAGTGGACGCGAACGCGCTCCCCATACGGACCACCTTAAAGCTCCCGCAACGCCCGTGATGGCCGCAACGACATCAGCGGGATCGACCCCGCAAGCCCAATCCCCAGCGTCAGCAGCGCCCCGCCTGCCAGCGTCGCGATGACCACGCCCCAATTCGGCGCCCAGCCAAAGTCGAACACCTGCACGATCACATACCAGGCAGCGCCCATGCCCAGCGCCAGCGAAACCAGCGCCAGCGTTGCCGCCAGCAGCGCATATTCCATCACCTGCGTGCCCAAAATCTGCAGCCGTGTCGCGCCCAGCGTCTTGAGGATCACGATATCATAGCTGCGGGCCTGCCGGGAGGCTGCGATCGCGCCGATCAGCACGGCAATGCCCGCAAGGATCGCAATGCTCGCCGCCGCCACGATCGCGCTGGACATCTGCTCCAGCAGCCCGCTCACCTGCTCGATCACCTCGCTCACCGCGATCACCGATGCGCCGGGGAAGGCCGCAAGCAACGCGCGCGTCACCGCCGGGCCATGCTGTGGCGCCATCGTGATCGTCGCAGTCAGGCTATGCGGCGCGCTCGCCAGTGCTGTCGGCGAAAAAACCATCACATAATTGAAACCCATGCTGTCCCAATTCACCGTGCGCAGAGAGGCGATGCGCGCCTCGATCTCGCGACCCAGCACGCTCACCACCATCGTATCGCCAAGCTTAAGGCCGAGCGTTTTGGCAGCTTCCTCATCCAGCGAAATCAGCGGCGGTCCGGCATAGTCGCGCGGCCACCACTGCCCGGCGACGAGATCGCTCCCTTCCGGCAGGGTCGCGCTATAAGTCACGCCACGCTCGCCGCGCAGGAACCATGCGCCCTCGGGCAGCGTCTCCAGATCGGCCACCCGCTGCCCGGCATAAGCCACGATGCGCCCGCGCAGGGCAGGCACGACATTCAACTGGGCATCAGGCGCTTGTCCGGCCACGATCGCCCGGAAGCGCGCTTCCTGTGCGGAAGGAATATCCAGCACGAACTGGTTAGGCGCCTTCTTGGGCACAGTGCGGTCGATCTCGGCGGTCAGGCTGGTCTGCACGCCCGCCAGCGTCACGAACAAGGTGAGCGCCAGCCCTAGCGCCACCACCAGCGCCGATGTCTGCGCGCCAGGCCGATAGAGATTGGCGAGTGCAAGGCGCCACAAGGGCCGCCTCGGGCGCGGAACCCGCGCTGCCACTTTGCTGATCGCCCAGCCAAGGCCCAGCAGTAACAATAGCACCGCCGCCGTCGCCCCAAGCACTGCAGCGGAGAAGAGTGGCTCGCGCGCCGTGCCGAGCGCAATCGCGATCAGCAGCGCCGCCGCAATACCCACACCGATCACACTGCGTCGATCCAGCAAAGTGCGCGGCTCAACCAGCGCCCGCAAGATCGCGGCAACCGGCAAGGTGCGCGCTCGGGCCAGTGGGGGCAGGGTGAAGATGAAGGCAATCAACAGACCGTAAGCAGCGCTCGTCAGCAGGGGCACGGGATGGAGCTGAAAGCCAGGCCGCACGGGCAGCACATCGCCGAGCAACGCGACGATCCCCGGCGGCAACAGCGCGCCCACAATCAGCCCGCAAACGATCGCAAAGGCCGCAATCGTGCCGATCTGCATGAGGTAGATGCGCTCGATATCCGCCGATGTTGCACCCAACACCTTGAAAGTCGCGATGCTGCCGCGCTTGAGCGCCAGATAGGAGGAAACGCCATTGCTCACGCCAATGCCCGCAATCACCAGCGCGGTGAGGCCGATGAGCGAGAGAAATTGCCCCATTCGCTCGAAAAAGCGATTTGTGCCCGGCGCCGCCCGATCCCGGTCCTTGAGCGACCAGCCCGCCTCGGCATGCTCTTTGTCCAGCCGCTCGCGCAGCGCTGTAACATCCGTGCCGGGCGCGGTGCGCAGGCGATATTTGCTCTCATAGAGACTGCCCGGCTGGATCAGCCCGGTGCGCTTCATGCCCTCCAGCGATATGATGCCGACCGGGCCGAGCGTGAAACCTTCGCCCACACGATCCGGCTCATCGGCGATGATGGCGGCAATTTTGAACGTTGCGGTGCCATAGCGGAGGGTATCGCCGGGCTTGAGCAACAGTCGTTCCGCGAGCGCCTCACCAATCACGATCTGATCTGGCGCCAGTGCGCGATAGGCGCCGCCACGCAAGGTCAGCGCACCATAAAGCGGGTAGGCGTTGTCCACGGCCTTAAGTTCGGTCAGCACCGCGCTTGGGCCGTCATTCCGGGTCGTCACGGTATTGGCCATCGCGCGCAGGCGGACTGTCTCGCTCAGCGTGCCCATCTGGCGCAGCGCCTGTTTCTCCTGTGGGCTTGCCTCCCGTTGCATCATGGCAACCTCGATATCGCCGCCAAGGAGCGACTGGCCTCGCGTGGATAGCTCATCGGTGATCGCCGCCGTCAGACTGCCAATCGCCGCCAGCGTCGCCACGCCCAGAAACAGGCAGATGAACAGCAACCGGAGTCCTCGAAGCCCCGCATTCAGGTCCCGCCGCGCAATCGACCAGCTTGCCCGCAGGCTCAGCGCAGTCATGCGTCCGTGCGCTCTACGATCAGCCCATCGCGCATCTCCACGGTCCGGTCGCAGCGCTCGGCGAGGGCGGGGTCATGGGTGATGATGACCAACGTCGCCCCGCTCGCCCGCTGGCGGGTGAACAGCAGATCGATAATCGCAGCGCCGGTATGCCCATCCAGATTGCCGGTCGGCTCGTCCGCAAAGATGATGTCCGGCCCCGGCGCCACCGCGCGGGCAATCGCCACCCGCTGCTGCTCGCCACCGGAAAGCTGCGCTGGATAATGGTCGAGCCGATGCCCAAGGCCCACGGCCGTCAGCTCCTCGCCCGCCCGCGCAAAAGCATCATCACGCCGGGCCAGCTCCAGCGGCACGGCGACATTTTCCACCGCCGTCATCGTCGGCAGCAAGTGAAATGCCTGCAGCACAATGCCGATGCGCCCGCGCCGCGCACGGGCCAGCGCATCCTCATTCAACGTACTGAAATTGATGCCATCCACCTCGACCGTGCCTGCGCTCGCCTGCTCAAGGCCGGAAAGGATCGCCATCAGCGATGACTTGCCCGATCCCGATGCGCCGAGGATGGCGAGGCTTTCCCCCCGCGCCACATCCAGGTCCACACCCTTCAAAATGTCGACCTGCGCCTCACCCGCGCCAAGCGAGAGGGTGACATTGCGGGTGCGGATAGCAATATGGGGGGCACTGGTTGGCGCATGCATCTGGAAAGGGCCTTACGTGGCGAGACAATTTATCCACTATGGGGTGTCCCTCCTGCTTGTCCAAGCGGCTTTGGGCTGTTCCCCGCAATCTTCCCAAGGAAATCAAACAGCCGAGCCGGTGGCCAACGCGACCTCGGCCTCTCAAGCGGCCACACCCGCAGCCGATACAAAGCTCGTCGTGGCGTTCGGAGATAGCCTTTACGCTGGCTATAGCCTCGGCTCCAATGATGGCTTTGCGCCGGTGCTGGAGAAAGCACTCACCGCGCAAGGCATCAAGGCGAGCGTGTTCAATGCGGGCGTCTCCGGCGATACCAGCGCTGCCGGGCGCGATCGGCTGGCCTTCACGCTCGATGGCCTGCCGCGCAAACCGGACCTTGTGATCGTGGGCCTCGGCGGCAATGACGTGCTGCGTGGGTTGGATCCGGTGCAAACCCGCGCCAATCTCGATGCGATCTTGGCGGAGTTGAAAAAGCGCGGCATTCCGGCCGTGCTCACCGGCATGCTTGCCCCGCCAAATATGGGCGCGGATTATGCAGGTTCGTTCAACAGCATCTTCCCGGACCTCGCGAAAAAATATGACGTGCCGCTCTATCCCTTCTTTCTTGAGGGCACGCTCGGCAATCGTGCGCTGATGCTTCCCGATGGCATCCACCCCAATGAGAAGGGCGTGCAGGCCATCGTAACCCGCGTCGCACCGCTCATCGGCAAGGCGCTGGCGCAACAGTGATGCACGGTTGGCGATCATGGCCATCGGCGGTAGAGGCGGCGTCATGATACGCCTGACCGGACTGACGCTGCCCCTCGATCATCCCGATGACGCAATGGCGCCCGCCATTTGCGCGCGGCTGGGCATCGCCGCGGCTGATCTGCTGCGTGTCGAGGTGGTGAAGCGCGGCAATGATGCGCGCCGCAAAAGCGCGATCTTGCTCGTTTACACCGTCGATGTGGCGTTGAAAAATGAAGCGGACATCCTCGCGCGCTTCGCAGGCGACAAGGATGTGCGCGCGCGCCCGGATACGGATTATCACTTCCCCACTTATGCGCCACAGGGCTGGTCTGGCCTGCGCCCCGTCGTTATCGGCGCTGGGCCATGTGGCTTGTTCGCCGGGCTGCTGCTCGCGCAAATGGGGTTCCGCCCGATCATCCTGGATCGCGGCAAGGTGGTGCGAGAGCGCACCAAGGATACCTGGGCGCTCTGGCGCACCGCCAAGCTCAACCCGGATAGCAATGTGCAATTCGGCGAAGGCGGGGCTGGGACCTTCTCGGACGGCAAGCTCTATTGCCGCGTCAAAGACCCGCGCTTCCTTGGCCGCAAAGTGCTGGAGGAGTTCGTCAAGGCCGGCGCCCCCGCCGATATTCTCACCGAGGCGCATCCCCATATCGGCACCTTCCGCCTCGTCACAATGGTGGAAGCGATGCGCAAGACCATCGAAGAGTTAGGCGGCGAATATCGCTGGCAAACCCGCGTGGACGATCTGGAACTGCAGCCCACCGGCGATGGCAACAAGCGCCTGCGCGGCCTTCATCTGCATGATGGCAGCTTCCTTGAGGCCGATCATGTCGTGCTCGCCGTCGGCCACAGCGCTCGGCCAACCTTCGAGATGCTGCACGCGCGCGGCGTGCATATTGATCCCAAGCCCTTCTCCATCGGCGTGCGCATCGAGCATCCGCAAGCCTGGGTCGATGAGGCCCGCTATGGCCGCTGCGCCAAGCATCCCGTGCTGGGCGCGGCCTCCTACAGCCTTGCGCATCATTGCGACAATGGCCGCACCGTTTACAGCTTCTGCATGTGTCCCGGTGGACGCGTCGTTGCTTCATCGTCGGAGGAAGGCGGCGTCGTCACCAATGGCATGAGCCAATATTCCCGCGCAGAGTTCAACGCCAATAGCGGGCTTGTGGTCGGCATCGATCCCGCGCGCGATTACCCCGATGGGCCGCTGGCGGGCATCGCCTTGCAACGCCATTGGGAAGCGATGGCCTTCATCGCGGGCGGCTCCAATTATCATGCGCCAGGGCAGACGATCGGCGACTTCATGGCCGGGCGCCCGTCCACGCAGCTGGGCAGCGTCACCCCGTCCTACAAGCCGGGCGTCAAGCTGACCGACCTCTCGGAATGCCTCCCGCTATTCGTGCTGGATGCCTTCCGCGAGGCCATCCCCGCCTTTGGTCGCCAGATCCCGCGCTATGATCATCCCGATGTTATAATGACCGGGGTGGAAACCCGCACTTCATCGCCCCTGCGCATCACACGCGGGAAGGATTTCCAGAGCCTCAATGTCGAGCGACTATTCCCGGCAGGCGAGGGCGCGGGCTATGCTGGCGGCATTCTCTCCGCCGCGATCGATGGGATCAAGGTGGCTGAGGCGGTGGCGGCGAGCATTATGGGAAGCAGCGCCAAGCCAGCCCTTGTGTGATTAGGCTGCGTGGCCAAATTGAATGGCTCGGCTTTTGGTTCAAAACCTGCCTGTCCGGATATTACTCCGCTCCTCTTCAGAGGAGGGGCCCCGGGGGTGGTGGTGATGCGCAAGCATCGCACGCGGACCCTCTAATGCGAGTGCTGCAGCACCACCCCAACTGACGATACGCGCAAAAAGCCGCCGCTCATCCGAGCCAGAACTCGTCCAAGCGCCCCAACGCGCAATTACCCGCCCGCAACCACCAGTTCCGCCAGCGCAGTCTCCAGCGCCCGCAATTGATAGGGTTTACTGATCGTCGGCACGTCCGCAAGTTCTGCCGGGTGCATCGCATTGCCATAGCCGGTGGCGAAGAGCACGCTCGTCCCGCGCTCCAGCAGTCGCTCCGCCAGTTCATAGCTCGTGCGCCCATGAATATTCACATCCAGAATCGCAAGATCGAAGGACGTACCGGCAAGCGCAGCGCAGGCCGCTTCCAGCGTCTCCGCCAGCAGCGTGTTCGCGCCACGCTCGCGCAGATAATCCTCCAGCACGAGGCCGATGATGGGCTCGTCCTCGACGATCAATATGTCCTGACCCATGATCTTCACGCCGTCGGCCTCGGCAGCCGTGCGGCGATGGTGCAGATGAGCCCTTCCGGCTCGAACGCCATCGAGACCGTGCTGGAATGCTCCGCAGAAAAGCCATGTTTGATGAGCCGCGAGCCAAAGCCGCTGCGCGTGGGTGTGGTGACGGGCGGGCCATCCCGCTCGGCCCAGCACAGCGTCAACATGCACTCATTGGCAATTTCTTCCACCGTCCAGTGAATCGCGACACGTCCATCGGGAACCGAGAGCGCGCCATATTTGACGGCATTGGTGCAAAGCTCATGGATGATCATCGCCAGCGAAACCGCAGTTTGCGGCACCAGCGACCAATCCCGTCCGTTGAAGGTGAACCGCTCAAGCTCCACCACGGCTTCCACGGCGCTTTTGATTGTTTCCAGCAGGCCCGCCGCTTCCCAATTGCTGCGTGTCAAAAGGTCATGCGCAGAAGCGAGCGCGCCGAGCCGCAGGTTGAATGTCCGCCGGGCATCCTCTGATCCGTCCAGCGTGCGGAAGGTTTGTGCGGCCAGCCCCTGCACGATGGCGAGCGTATTCTTAACCCGATGGTTGAGCTCGTTCATCAGCAGCTTTTGCCGCTCTTCAGCCTCCACCTGATCGGTCACATCATGGCCTTGCACGAAAATGCCCGAGACTTGCCCGTCCTCAGAGAAGATCGGCTGATAGAGAAAATCGAGGAAGCGTTCCTGCAGGTCGCTCTGCGTGCCGGTCAGCTCCACCTTCATGCGGCGGCCCACAAATGGTTGCCGCGTATCGCGCACCTGATCGAGCAGATCGGCAAAGCCCTGTTCGATCACTTCGGGCAGCGCTTGCGCCAATGTCTTGGCGATGAGATCGCGCCTGCCGACCAGTGTGCGATAGGCCTCGTTCACCATCTGGAAGCGATGCTCCGGCCCGCTCAGGATGGCGATGAAGCCCGGCGCCTGCTCGAACAAGGCCTTGAGCTGATGCGTTTCTTCCGAAAGATCAAGATTGCGCGCCTGCACCGCATCGGCGCGCTTGATGACGCCGATTTCCTCCCGCATGGCGCGCAGACCATGCAACTCGGTCACATCGACAGTATGTTGCAATAAATAGCTGACTTCGCCCGCCTGATTTCGCACTGGCGTGTGGGTGGAACTCCAGTAGCGCACATCCATGCTGCCATCGGGCCGTGGAATATCGTAGCGGATCAGCGCGATTTCATCACTCTCGCCGGTCGCGAACACATGTTTGAAGGAGTTTTCGAGCAGCCGATGGCTCTCGGACTCCGGATCGGACGGGAAGGCCTCGAACATGGGGACGCCGATGATGTCCGCTCGCTCCCGCATGGTGGCGCGCAGATAGGCATCATTGGTCCATGTGATACGGAACGATCTGTCCAATACGACATAGGGATTGGGCGAGTCCGTCAGCAGTGCTTCAAAGTCTATCGTCACCGCGGCCTCTTTGATCCTCACATCACAAAGAGCCTCAAGCCCTATGCAGGGGAATGATGTTGGGCAGCGCAGGAGTCAATTTCAAAATCCGGGCCGCGCGGTTCCATTTCATGGCGAATCGATGAGCGGTTTCACCCAATCCAGCGCGCTTTCTGGAAAGAAATGCCGCCCCGGAACGACCCAGCTGGTGTCATCCAGCGTGCCGGGCTTGAGCGTCTGGCGCCCACCATGCTCATGACGGCGATGGATGAGGCGTGAGCCACAATCCCGGCAGAACAGGCAATCGAGCGTGTGCCCGGATTCAGCCGTGCGGGTCCAGCTTGCCGGCTCGCCCTGCGTGAACACCAGCGCATCGAGCGCCACGGACATGGAGAGGCCAAAGGCGCTGCCACTCTGCTTGCGGCAAAGGCTGCAATGGCAAGCCCATGTCCCGAGCGGCGGTTCCCGCAATTCATAACGCACCGCGCCGCACTGGCATCCGCCCTGCTGCGGGAAGGCGGGCATATCTGGCTGCGTCATCGACACTCTCCTGCACATTTGTCAGTAACGGTTCAGGCGCGATCGGCCATCAGGTCGGCTTGGTAGCGCTGGACATATCGGGCGACCAGCCTAGACGGATAATTGGTTGCTATAAAAAACCATATGACTTGGAAGGAATGCTTGTGGTTTCGGTGAAAGGTCTGACGCATTGGGGCGTTCCCGCTGTTGCACTCACGCTGGCGCTCTCGCCGGTTGCGCAGCTTCTTGCGCAGGAGGCCGCGCCCGCTGGCGATCCGGCCAAGGGCAAGCTCGTATTTGAAAGCGCGACATGCGGTGCCTGCCATGCGCTTGCGGCAGCTGACGCCACCGGGCCGATCGGCCCGTCGCTCGACAAGAATCCAAATCTGACTGCAGCCTTTGTGAAGCAGCGCGTGGCCGATGGCGCGGGCGCGATGCCGCCCTTTTCCGGCCAGCTAAGCGAGCAGGAAATCGAGGACGTCACGGCGTATGTGGTGAGCGCCGCAGCCAAATAGGCTGACTGCTCGCTACTTGGGCTGTGGGGCGTTGCCACCGACCTGCGCAAAATAATTGGTCACGCCGTCCGGGTCGTTCAACCACACGAACCGGACGCTGAAATTGGGGATGCTGCCCAGCGGCTCCTCGACTGTGATCTTGCGTTCCATCGCGCGCGCATTCACCGCATCCACATTGCCGATCACATATTGGATGCCCGCGCTGCCGGTGTCGGCGGGCAGGCCCTTGCCCTTCGACCACAGGCTGATCGTGGTTTCGCCATTGCGGAAGGGGTAGCGCGTCACGCCAAGCAGCTTGTCCTGAACCGGAGGTAGTTCCTCAAGCCCTACAAATTCGCGATAAAAGGCCCGGCTACGCGCAAGGTCGGATGTGTTGATGCCCACATTTACGCCAGCCGGCGCCGCCTTGGGGTCGACCACCAGCTGGAGCGTGAAGCCGCTCGGGTCTTTCACCAGCGCGCCCCGCCGCCCGTCGCCCGCGTCCTTGAAGCTGGGCGCGGCTAGTCCTGCAGCCTTGAATTGTGCCTCCACGGCGCGGGCGTCCGGATAAGTCAGCGTGAACAGGCGGATGCCGACCGCGTCATGCACGCCGCCCGTGAAATATTTGCGCCCCTCCTTGAGGCCCGCCGCCAGCTTGATTTGCGCCTTGCCGATGCCGAAGATGATCATCTGCTCTGTCGAACTGAGCTGGATCGGCTGGAGCGGCTTGAGGCCAAGCGCCTTCTGGTAGAAATCCACCATCGCCGGGGTCAGCTTGGCGTCGAACCGCCGATAGACGTTCATTGCATCCATCGCGAAGATCGGCGCGGCGGGGACGATGCCTTCAATCGGCGTCTCCCGCGTGAAGCCGCCCTGGGCAACGGCGTCCGTCGTCATGAACAGCGCAGTCGCGAGCAGGATCGTCTTGAAGCTCTTGTGCATGGCATCTCTCCTGTTTCTGGCGCTCATCTCGGCAACGCGAAGGCGATCAGCGCCTCATTATTGGCAGGCTTGCCCGTCGCATTGCGCGCACCGGATGAATCCGCCCAACCCGCAGCGACAACCGCGACATATTGCCGCCCATCCTTGCCGCGATAAGTGATCGGCACGGACTGGGCATTATAGTCGAGCAGCCCGGTCCATAATTCCTTACCGGTGCGGGCATGGAAGGCGCGGAAGCGGTGATCATCGGTCGCGCCGATGAACACCAGATTGCCTGCGGTGACGATCGGCCCACCGAAATAATTGCCGCGTCCGGTCTCCTTCTTCCCTTCCGGCAAGGCATCGGTAACGCCGAGCTTCGTCGCCCAGGCGATCTCGCCGGTATTGCCATCCACCGCGATCAACCGGCCCCACGGAGGCCGGATGCAGGGCATGGTCACTTTCTTGCCGCTCTCATCATTATAGCTCGCCGAGAAGGTGGCATAGGCGCCCGGCCCGGTCAGGTTCGCCCGATCATAAATCTGCGTGCTGTCCTGCGTGCCGCGCCCATAATCCGCGCCCTGCTTGCGCTTCTCCATGAAGCCGATGGTGCCGCCTTCGCTCACATTGACGAAGATGAGCCCGCTGCGTGGGTCCGCCGCGCTGCCGCCCCAGTTCGAGCCGCCATTGTTCGGCAGGTTGATCGAGGCTTTCATCGGTTTGCCTTCTTCGCGCAGGAAAAAGGGCGTGAACGCTCCGGCATTGAAGAAACTGCCGCCATAGCTGGCGAGCAAAGCGCGGCAGGCTGTCACATGCGCCTCATTGGTATCGGCAGCCGAAACAATATCGTCCGGCGTCCAGCTATGCCGCACCAGATCACGCGGCTTCACCGGGATCGGCTGCGTCGGCGAATACCATTCCCCCGGCACGTCTGCCGCTGCGACGGGCTTATTCTCTACACCGAACAGGGGGTTGCCGGTGTGTCGATCGAGAATGTACATGAAGCCGGTCTTGCCGGTTTCCGCCAGCGCCTTCACCGTCTTGCCGCCGATCTTCGCATCGAAGAGGACGGGAGGGGCGGGCAGGTCTGAATCCCACAGATCATGGTGGATGGTCTGGAAGTGCCAGCGATATTTGCCGGTCAGTGCATCCACGGCGACGAGGCTGTTGCCGAACAGGTTGGCACCCTTGCGATCGCCGCCATAATAATTGGCTGAGGGTCCGCCGACGGGCATGTAGAGCGTGCCGGTTTCCTCATCGAGCGTCATGTACCAGATCCAGACATTATTGCCGGATCGGCCTTTCCAGCCATCGTCCAGCCAAGTCTCATGGCCGGTTTCGCCGGGCTGCGGCACGGTCTGGAACTCCCAGATCTTCTTGCCGGTGATCGCATTGAAGGCGCGGCTGTTACCCGACTGCCCGACTGGCATTTCCTGGGTGTTTGCGCCGACGATCAGCACATTCTTAAAAATGGTCGGCGGGCTGTTATAAGGCACGCCAAGGTCGATCGCGCCATCCTTGCCAAAGCTGGCAACGCTCGCCCCCGTGCGGGCATCCAGCGCGAAAATCTTCGGCCCATTGGCAAAGTAGATGCGCGGGGCATTGGCCTTGTCGCCCGGCCAATAGGAGACCCCGCGCCGGGCAAGACCGCCCGTGACAGGGTGGCGCCAGATCTCCTTGCCGGTATCACCTTCCACAGCAACGATGGCGTTGCCGATGGGCAGATAGAGCGTCCCGTCGATGGCGATAGGCGTCGCGCTGCCCACAATCGCGCCGCCGCCTTCCGGGCGCACGCGGAACTGCCAGGCCTCAGCCAGCTTGCCGACATTGCGATCATTGATCTGATTGAGCGGCGAAAAGCGCGTGCCACCGAGATCGCGCGCATAGCGGGGCCAGTCGGCGGGGGCAGGGGTCTCGCTCTTTTGCGCCTGAGCACCGGGGGCAAGCAGCACCACGCTGAGCATCAAAGCCTTGAAACGTGACATATTGCCTACTCCTGCACCGCTGCTTTTATTGGCAAGCAGTAGAGAGCTTATGGCGCAAATGATCAACCTTTGTGAATTTCCATCATTTCACCCGCCGCAATGCAGGCGCGGCGATCAACGGTTGATATGCAGCATCGTAATCTTGGAATCGCCGGGATCGCCACCATCATCATTGGAGGGGCTGATCGGCATCTGCGGACCATTCCCTTCGCCATTCAAGGCGCTCAAAAAGCGATCCAGCCACCAATGCACATCTTCACGCTCCACCGATTCCAGCAGCGCCTTCCAACGCGACTGCCGCTCTTCCAGCGGCATCCGCAAAGCCTGTTGCAAGGCATCGGAGAGCTCTTCCGCACTGAACGGATTGACCAGCAAGGCCTCCCGCATCTGCTCGGCGGCGCCTGCAAATCGCGAAAGGATGAGCACGCCGGGATCATCAGGGTCCTGCGCCGCAACATATTCCTTGGCGACAAGGTTCATGCCATCGCGTAGCGGCGTGACCAGCGCAGCGCGTGAAGCGCGGAAAAAGCCGGCCAGCGATGTCCGGTCATAGCCGCGGTTCACATAGCGCAGTGGCACCCAATGGGCGGTCGCAAACTCGCCATTGATATGGCCGGAGAGGGCCTCCAGCTCCCGCCGGATATCCTGATAGCTCGCAACATCGCTGCGTGATGGCGGCGCGATCTGCAGGAAGGAGACTTTCTCCTGAAACTCAGGATGATCCAGCAGCAACCGGCTATAGCCCTGAAAGCGCTGCTCTAGTCCCTTGGAATAGTCCAGCCGATCGACACCGATGATGAGCGCACGATCCTCAAGGCTTTTGAGGATGCCCACACGTGCGTCTTCCGCCTCTTCACTTGCAGCGCTCTCGCGAAACTCTGCGGCGTCGATCCCAATGGGGCAGGCAATCGCCCGCACAGCGCGATCACCCAGCCGGATGAGCTTGCCGTCACTTTGCGGATCGTCGCTCACCTGCGCGTCGGCAAACTGGTCCTGCACATAATAGAGGAAGGAATCGAGCCAGGTCTGGCTCTGGAAACCCACCAGATCATAATCGAACAAAGCTTCGACCAACTGCCTGTGGCTCGGCAGCGATGTGAGCAGCCGCCCGACCGGCCAGGGCGTGTGGAGGAAAAAGCCGATGCGGTTATTCACCCCGCGCTGGCGCAATTCGCTGCCGAGCGGAATCAGGTGATAATCATGCACCCATAAAATATCTTCCGGCGTCAGCAGCGGCAGCAACGTCTCGGCAAAGCGGATGTTCACCCGCTCATAACCGCCCGCAAATGTGCGCTCGAACTCGGCCAGATCCGTGCGATCATGGAAGAGCGGCCACAGCGTGCGGTTGGCGAAACCGTTATAATATTCTTCGACATCCTGCGGTTCGAGATCGACGGTCGCCGTCGTCACGCCCTGACTGCGCGCAAAGCTCACATGACCAGTGAAATGCTCCGTCTCATTGCCCGACCAGCCAAACCAGATGCCGTTCGTTTTGCGCAGCGCGGAGGAAAGAGCGACGGCAAGGCCGCCCTGATTGGCCTTGCCTTCTTCGGCAGGGGGACTGACCCGGTTGGAGACGATGACGAGGCGCGTCATCGGATGGCGCTCCAGGGTTTACTGAGCAGCACCGCACAATTGATCAGGCCCACCAACGAATAGGTTTGGGGATAATTGCCCCAAAGCTCGCCCGTTACCGGGTCGATATCCTCGGAAAGCAGCCCCGCCGCCGTGCGACGGCTGAGCATTTCCTCAAACAATTCGCGCGCCTCAGGAATCCGCCCGGTCGCGTGAAGCGCTTCGATCAGCCAGAAGGTGCAGACGTTGAAGGCGGTCGCGGGCAGGCCGAAATCATCCTCCGTTGCATAGCGCAGCATATGGCTGCCCCGGCGCAAGCCTTCCTCCACGGCAGCAAGCGTGGCGGTGAAGCGTTTGTCATCGGGCGAAATGAACCGCAGATCGAGCAATTGGATGATGCTCGCGTCCAGATCATCCCCGCCGAATGTGGCGGAGACGCGATTGGTCTCGTCGCGCCAGGCCATCTTCATGATCTTGGCATGGATAATGTCAGCGCGATCCTGCCAAAAGGCGGATTTTTCGCTGAACCCCAGCGCCGTGGCGGCGTTGGCGAGGCGATCACAGGCGGCCCAGCACATCGCGGCGGAATAAGTGTGGACGTGCGACTTTGTTCGCAGTTCCCAAAGTCCCGCATCCGGCTTGTCATAGGTCGCCCAGGCCCGCTCGCCGACCGCTTCCAGTGCGTGGAAATCATCCGCACCACTTATCCGCAGTAGGCGCTTGTCGAAAAAGCTCTGCGTGTTGGAAAGCACGATCTGCCCATAGGCATCGTGCTGGATTTGCTCGGCCGCCTGATTGCCCACGCGCACCGGCCCCATGCCGCGATAGCCAGACAGGCCATCGGCCATCCATTCCGTCAGCGTCGCCTCACCGCCCACGCCATAAAGCGGCTGGATGTGGCCACCCTTGGCATTGTCCACGATGTTGCGCAGATATTCGAGATAGCTTTCCAGCACATCGAGCGCGCCAAGCCGGTTTAGCGCCTGCACGGTGTAATAGGCATCGCGAATCCAGCAGTAGCGATAATCCCAGTTGCGCCCGCTATCGGAATGTTCCGGGATCGACGTGGTCAGCGCCGCGACGATGGCGCCCGTCTCCTCATGCTGGCACAGCTTGAGCGTGATCGCAGCGCGGATGACGGCATCCTGCCATTCCACGGGGGTTGCGAGGCCACGCACCCAGCTTTGCCATTCGCGCACGGTGCGATCCAGCATCGTCTCCAGCGAGATGCGCAGGTCGTCCGTAAAGCTTTCATCCGGGCCAAGGAAGAAGTGCAGGGGCCGCTCAACACGGAACAGCCGCTCATCCTCGATCCAGCCGACGGGCGCGGTGGTGGTGAGCCGCAGCGTCATCTCATCGAGCAGGTAGCGGATATGATTGGTGCCACGGGTCCGTGCGGGATCTTTGGAGCCCCAATTGCGCGAGGGGCGCAGCCGCACGCGGATGCGCGGGCTGCCCTCCACGGGCCGCACGATGCGGGCGAAGGCGACGGGGCGGAACATGCGGCCCATGCGCGAGAAGCGCGGGGCGAAATCGATGACCTCGATGGCATTGCCAGCAGCATCGCGGTGGCGCGTGACCAGCACCGGCGTGTTGCGCATGTAGCTTTGCGTCGTCTCCACGCAGCCTTCCAGATCAATCTCCCAAAAGCCCCTTGCGCCGGGTGCAGCGCGGGCTGCGTCATCGAGGAGGGAAGAAAAGGCCGGATCGCCATCCACGCGCGGGAGGCAGCCCCACACGAAGCGCCCGGCCCGGTCCACAAGCGCAGAAACCTGGCAATTGCCGATGGGCCACAGATCAAGCGTCGCAGTCATGCCAGAAAGCCTTTCAGCCAAGTGTGAACAGCAGCCGGGTCCGGCAGGCGATACAGCGCGGCGCTTGGGCGTTGTTTGCCGACAAGCACGCCAGCGCCATCATATTCGCGCGCGGCAATGAACCCGGCTTCGTCGGTATCGTCATCGCCCACGAACAGGGGCAGGGTGCCGACCATCTCTTCACGCACCATCATCATATGGACGGCCGTGCCCTTATTGCCGCCAGGGATGCGCAGTTCCGCCATCATTTTGCCGGGCTGGTAATGCAGCCCCAGTTTTTGCGCGAGGTTTTGGGCCAGATGCTGCGCATCCTCCTCCGCTTGCGGACGCAGACGATAATGGAGCGCAACGCCGAAGCTCTTATCTTCGACCAACACGCCTTCGCGGTCGGCTGCGAAGTTTTGAAATTGCGCGCCCGCCTCATCAAGCGTGACGGGACGCACGGGCTGCGCGGTTATGCCGGGCCAGCGATGCTCGATGCCATGACTGCCCGATATGGCAATGTCCTGCGCCACCGGGCCGAGAATGCCATCGATCTGCGCCACAGAGCGCCCGCTGACGATGGCGAGCCTGCCGTCCAGTTGCGTGTTCAATTGCAGCAGCAGCGCGCGCAATGATGCGTCCGCAACAACCTCATCGGGCCGGTCTTCAAGGTGCAGCAGCGTGCCATCCAGATCCAGGAACAGGCTGTACGTCGCGCCCGCGTCGAGCGCTGGATATGCAATGTCATCAGGTGACGAAGCGATGATCGTTCTTCCCCTTTGTTGTTTGCCAGGCTTTGAGAAACCCCTGTATTGCGAACGCATGGGTCCGCTTCGGGTTTCCTGATTTCGCGCTTTTGAGCCCCTCAAGGGCTGATGGCGTTGGAGGTGCCAACATGCTAACCGGCGTGCATGATTGAAACCCCTGTACCAGCTATCTTGTTTATTTGCTTGGGAAATATTTGTCGCTCGCCACTGGCGGAGGCGGCTTTTCGGCAAGAGGCCGAGCGGGCGGGGTTGGCGGTGGAGGCGGATTCAGCCGGGACAGGCGACTGGCATGTCGGCCATGCACCCGATCCGCGCGCACAGGCCGTGGCGCTGCGTGAAGGTGTTGATATCAGCCACTATCAGGCGCGGCAGATCGTGGCGGAGGACTTCCACAGGTTCGATATGATCCTAGCATTGGACGCTGAGAATCTCGTCAACCTGCGCCGCCTCGCGCCATCGGATAGCGGCGCCAAAATCTCGCTCTTGCTCGATCGTGTGCCCGGTCGGCAGGGGCAGGCGGTGGCCGATCCCTATTATGGCGATGATGCTGGGTTCGACATCACATGGCGCGATGTCTCGCAAGCCGCCAAGGCACTGGTTTTGCGGCTGAAAAGCGCCCGCGCTTAGTCCGCCTTCGCATCCTTGCGTTGCGGCGGGAAGAACGGCTCCGGCTCCGGCGTGACCATATTGCCGCGCATGAGCGAGCGACCTGCGCCGATGCCGCTCACCAGCTCCATCTCCACGCGCTGCTCATCGCGCTCACGCACATCCTCAATCGCTTCGCTCGCGAGCGTTTCATCGACGCCCAGCCCGGTCATCACGGCATGGCTGAAGGTGAGGGCGGATTCGAACGTCTCGCGCACCTGATACTCAACGCCCGCCTTGATGAGCCGCAGCGCATGGCCGCGATCGAAGGCGCGGGCATAAAGCTTGGCGAGCGGAAACTCGCTGCGGCACAGCTCCACAATCTTGTCGGCCACATCGGGCTTGTCCACACAGATGAGGATCGCTTCGGCCTCATTGGCGCCCGATGCGTGCAGCACATCGAGCCGCGTGCCATCGCCATAATAGACCTTGAAGCCGAAATTGCCCGCCGCCTGGATCATCTCCACATCATTCTCAATGAGGGAAAGCTCGAAGCGGCGCGCCAGCAGCGCCTGACTGGCAACCTGCGCAAAGCGGCCAAAGCCGATGCACAATATACGCGCTCGCAAATCCTGCGCCCGCTCCACGCCATCCATAGACACCGGAGCATTGCGGCGCATCCGCTGCTGGGCGATCAGCACGAGTGGCGTGAGCGCCATGGAGAGGATGACGATGGCGCTCATGATGGCCGAAATGCGTGCATCAAAAAGCCCAACGGCGAGCGCGGCGGCATAGAGTACGAAGGCGAACTCGCCACCTTGCGCAAACAGCGCCGCACGATGCGTTGCGGATTTGTGTTTGGAGCCAAAAAGCCGCGCGATGCCATAAATGCCCAGCGCCTTCACGATCATGAAAGCGAGCACCCCACCAATCACCAACTGCCATTCCCGCGCCACGACCGCGAGATCGAGGGTCATGCCCACGCTGATGAAGAACAGCCCGAGCAGGATGCCGCGAAACGGCTCGATATCCGCCTCCAACTGATGCCGGAAATTGCTCTCGGAGAGCAGCACGCCCGCAAGGAACGCGCCCATCGCCATCGATAGCCCGGCCTCCTGCATGAACAGGGCGGAGCCCAGCACGAGCAGCAGCGCGGCGGCGGTCAGCACCTCGCGCGCACCCGCACGGGCGATCAGCGCGAAGAAGGGATCGAGCAGCCAACGCCCCACGGCAATGATCGCGGCCAGCGCGCCCACAGCGATGGCGACGCTCTGCCAGAGCGGCTGCGCGTCAGCATTAGCCGTGCCGTTGAACGCCGCCCAGAGCGCAACCAACGCAAGCAGGGGCACGATGGCGAGGTCTTCCAGCAGCAGGATGGAGATGGCCTTCTGCCCTTCCTCCGATCCGGTGTCGCCATCCTCGCCCAAGATTTGCATGATGACAGCGGTGGAGGAGAGCACAAAGCCCATCGCACCAACCGCAGCGACCGGCGGCGCAAAACCAGCGGCGATGCCGAGCAGCGTAAGCAGCGCCCCGCAACACAGCACCTGCGCGGCGCCAAGGCCAAAAATCTGCCGCCGCAGCTTCCACAGTTTGCGCGGACGCATCTCCAGTCCGATGATGAACAGGAACATGACGACGCCAAGCTCGGCAATGTGCATCAGCGTGAGCGCATCATTGACGAGCGCAAAGGCGGAAGGGCCGATCAACAGCCCCGCGCACAGATAGCCCAGCACCGAGCCAAGCCCCAGCCGTCGGAACAGCGGCACCGCAACGACGCTGGCGCCCAGCAATATGATCGCCTGCCCCAAACCAAAACCAGAGGCATCCGCCATATCGTCATTCCCGTTTCGCGCAGGCTCATCATTGCAGATGAAGCCCCCAATATGCTCGTCGCGGAAAGTCTTGGAGGGTCGCTGCGCCCCTGTCAAACACGGGCGCAGCGGGTGGGTGCCGTTTAGAAATTATATTTCAGTGTCACGCGGGCATTTCTCGGTTCGCCATAGACGAAGCCGGGGAACCACACATTGCCGCTGAAAAATTCCTTGTCGAACACATTGTCGACATTGAGCTGAAGCGAAAGCTGCTCGCTCACAGAGTAGCGCGCCATCAAATTGACGAGGGCATAGGCTGGCTGGCCGATGGCCTGCATGACGCCGGTGCCGGGGTTGGCCGCCGTCACGGGCGGGCGGCTCTCCCATTTCACGGCGCCGCCGATGCTGAAGCCCTCCAGCGTGTCGACAAAATCATAGCGCGTCGAGAGATTGAACGCACGGCGCGGCTGATGGGCGATCACATGAGCGCCCTGGTCATCCTTGGCGCTGTAATGGCTCCAACCGGCGCTAATGTCCCATTGCGGTGTAACCTTGCCGACCAGCTCCAGCTCATAGCCCTTGGCGACCGTGCCTTGCGCCGCGCGATAGGCGGCATTTGATGTGCCGGGCACCAGCACGCCCGCATCCGGAACGGCGAGATTATCCTGCTCGATGCGATAGACGGCAGCGGTCGCTAGAATGCGCCCGTCCAGCAATTGCGCCTTGATGCCTGCTTCATAATTTTTGCCTTCAAGCGGGCTCAGCAGATTGCCATTGCGATCCCGCACATCGCCCTGCGGCTTAAAGATCTGGGTATAGCTTGCATAGACCGACACGTTGGGCGTGATGTTGTAAATGAGGCCAGCATAGGGCGTGAAAACGCCCTTGTAGGAGATGCTGTATGGCGCGCTACCCCAGGATGTTGGCCCTTCATTGCGTTTGAAGTTGCTCAGGCGTCCGCCCGCGATGAGCTTCAAGCCATCGACGATGCTGATCCGCGTGGTGCCATAAACGGCCATTTGCGTGGTATCGCCACTCGAAAGCACATAGCGATTGTCCCAGACCGGATCGGCCAGCTCGCCGTTGAAGAGGTTGAAATTATTGATGGGATCGATGGCCACCGGATCACGATTGGTCCAGCCATCATTCAGTGTGCTCACCATTGCGCCCAGCGACAGGTCATGCTCGCCCCCAAAGAGCGTGAAGGGGCCATTGGCCTGAACGCTGCCATGCCATTGCTCGGGATTGGCATGATACCAATAGCCAGCGGTGCTGACGCCTTGCCCGGTCAGCCGATCCGGGATGCCGGAAAGCCAGAGCAGCTTGGAGTTTTCGAGGCCCTTATGATAGGCGAGGTCGCCACGAACGGTCCATTCGTCCAGCTTGTGAGACAGGGTTGCGAAGGCGGAGATTTCCGTCGTGTTCCAAAAGCCCCAGTCCGTGCCGGTGGTCTTGGAGCGCGGCCAGTCCGTGCGCGTGCCATCGCTATACCAATAGGGCAACTGCGACCACAGCACGCCATCACGCTCATCGCGCTGATAGCTGGCGCCCACGGAGAATGTCGTGCGCTCGCCAAGGTCCATATCCAGCACGCCATAGAGCAGGCGACCTTGCTTCTTCTCGCGATCAACAAAGGCATCCTGACGATAGGCCTGAGCGACGGCGCGCAGGCGGATGGTGCCAGCGGCGTTGAGGGGCGATTGCGCATCAAGCGTTGCGGCGATCCGGTCCCACGAGCCGCCCTCAAGGCTGACATAGCCCTTGAACGCCTCGGCATCGGCATGCTTGCGGATGAGGTTGACGACCGCCGATGGATCGCCTGCGCCGTGCATCAGACCTGCTGCGCCCCGTACCAGATCGACGCGCTCATATTGCGCGGTGCTCGTTTCGCCAAAGCCGACATTGCCATTGGCGAAGGGCGCGCCATCAAGCTGGAAATTCTGCACTTCAAAGCCACGCGCGGAAATTGCGCTGCGGCCACGATCAACATCCTTCTTGGAGATGCCGACAGTGAAATCGAGTGCATCATTGATCGAGGTGAAGGCCTGATCGTCAATCTGCTGGCGCGTAATGACGCTGATGGTCTGCGGTGTTTCGATCGGCGAGAGAGGAAGTCCGGTGGCTGCGGTCGGATCGTTGGTACGGCCATAGGCGGTGACGATGATGGTATCACCTGCGTCATCGGCAGCCGCCCCGGGCTGCTGGGCATGAGCCAGCGCGGGCGCGATGAGCATGGCAGAGCTGGCCAGTAACGAACGGAACGAACGGAATGAACGACGCATGATTTCCCCCTGGATATGATGATCTCATCGGGCCCGGGATGCCGTGGAACCACGAGCAGACAGGCCGGATCAGATCTGGCGCTGCGGTTAATGAGAATCGATATCATTTGCAAGCGGGGAAATATTGGGTGGAGTTTGGCGCGCGCGGTCTGGTCTGGTGGGGTGAAAAAAAGAGGCGGCCCCTCAAGGCTGAGAGGCCGCCGCGAAAAATCAGTCAGTGATGAAGCAGATCAGACGGCAGCCAGCCCCAGCAACTCACGCGATTCACCAGCGCTCATCGGCTCATAGCCAAGCTCGTTCATGATGCGGATCTGCCGCTCCATCAGCATCAGGTTGGTCGCCTTCACGCCGCGCGAATAATAATGATTGTCCTCCAGACCCACGCGCACATGGCCGCCGAGCAGCAGTGCCTGCGTGGTCGCGGGCAATTGCGCGGGGCCGATGCCGGAGATGCACCAGATCGACTGGGGCGGCAGGCACTTCACCATGAAGTCGAGAATATCCATGCTGTAAGGCATGGCGCCCTGAAACCCCTTTTCGCCGCCCAGCACGATGTTGATATAATAAGGCGGCTTGTCATAGCCCTTCTGGATCAGGGTGGTGACGTCCTGCAGGATATGCTCGGGCGAGAAGACTTCCCACTCGGGCTTGATGCCCTTGTCGACCATTGCCTTGACCAGCGTTTCGCAGCGCGACGGGGGCGTGATGACCAGCACATCCTTGCCGCTCATCGTATCGACGACGGTCACGCCGTCAAATGTGCACATGTCCGCGCCGCCCTCGGTGCCCTTGAGGCGCTCCTCGAAGCTGTTCTCGAACATGCCGTCGGCCCGCTCGATGAGCATGTCGCCGGTGTTGCCGCCACCAGTGCTATTGTTGAGGATGATATCGCATTTGGCGCGGATGCGATCATTGATATCGCGATAGATATCCGGGTTGCAGGTCGCCTGATCATCAGGCCGGCGTGCATGGATCGCGGCAATGGATGCGCCCGCCTTGTAGCAGGCATACACATCATCGGCGATTTCCTGCGGCTGGGTGGGCAAAGCGGGGTTGGCGCTCTTCATGGACGTGCCCCCGGTGGGCGCGATGGTGACCATGCGACGATTGCTCATGACGGGATCCTCTCTGCATGCTTTAAAAGACAGGCGTTGTTCAACAGGCGATGGCAAGCCTGCTGCCTGTTTGGCGCGATGGGGTCAAGCCATCGCGCCACAGGCGTCGTTGATTCCGTCTGATTTTCGGGCGGCGCTTACTCGACCCAGTCGAGGCCCAGATCGCGATAGACATGCCGGTCCTCGTCCCAGCCTTCCTTCACTTTGACGTGAAGGTAGAGGTGGACCTGCACGCCCATCAGCGCGGAGAGTTCAGCGCGAGCCTTGCTTCCGATTTCCTTGAGGCGCTGGCCGCCCTTGCCAAGGATGATGCCGCGCTGGGTGGGGCGAGCGACGAGGATCTGCTGGTGGATTTCCACCGATCCATCGGCCCGCTCCTTATACTGCTCGGTCTCCACCGCGCTTTGATAGGGCAGCTCTTCATGCAACTGGTGATACAGCTGCTCACGCGTGATCTCGGCGGCCATCAGGCGGTCCGTCGCGTCGGAGACCTGATCCTCGGGGAAATGCCAAGGCCCCTCGGGCACCGCCTGCGTCATCGCGGTCTTGAGTTCGGGCAGGCCATCGCCCGTAGCGGCGCTCACATAAAATGTCTCGGCGAAGGTCACGCGATCATGGAGCCGCTCCGTGAGCGTCAGCAGGCGATCCTTGGCGGCGATATCCACCTTGTTGAGGATTAGCCATTTCTTCTCGCTGCGATGCGCCAGCCCCTCAAGGATCGGTTCCATCTTGGGGCCAAGCCCGGCGCGGCCATCCACGATGAGCGCGATCAGGTCCGCATCCTGCGTGCCGCCCCAGGCCGCCTGCACCATCGCGCGGTCGAGCCTGCGGCCCGGGTTGAAGATGCCCGGCGTATCGACGAGGATCAGCTGCGTTGGCCCCTCAATGGCCACGCCCAGCACGCGGGTGCGCGTCGTCTGCGCCTTGGGGCTGGTGATCGCGACCTTCTGGCCGACCAGCGCATTGACCAGCGTGGACTTGCCTGCATTGGGCGCGCCAACCACGGCAATTACGCCGCAGCGCAGTGAATCAAGGGGTGAATCTGTTGTCAAAAATGCTCCGTACGCTCTGAGCCTGTCATCAGGCCCGCGCTTCTTACACCGTCATGGCCGTTTTTCACAGCCAGTCGCGTCTATTGTGCGAGTATTGCCAGCAGGGCCAGCGCCGCCGCAGTCTCCGCTTCCTGTTTGGAGCTGCCTTCGCCGCTCGCTTCGCCTGCATTTTTGATCGACACACTCACCTTGAAGTGCAGCGCATGTTGCGGCCCGCTGCGCTCAATGAGCTGATAGGTCGGTGGCTGGCGATTATGCGCCGCAGCCCACTCCTGCACCGCCGATTTCGGATGCTTGGGCGCGCTCGATTGCTCATCGACCACTGAGGCCCACAAGCGGTGGATGAGTTCGCTCGCCGCATCCATTCCGGCATCGAGATAGAGCGCGCCGATGAGCGCCTCCATCACATCGCCCAGCACATTGTCGCTTTCGATGGCGCCATCGTCGCGCGCCTGCTTGCCAAGCTTCACATGCAGCCGCACGCCCACGTCGCGCGCAACCTGCGCGCAGGCGCTGCCGGTCACGAGCTGGTTGAAACGGCGGGAGAGCTGCCCTTCCTTCTCATTGGGGAAGCGCTGGTAGAGCCAGCCCGCCATCACCAGACCCAGCACCCGGTCACCCAGAAACTCCAGCCGCTCATAATGATTGGCGCTGGCACTGCCATGGGTGAGCGCGGTTTCATACAGCGCAAAATTGCCCGGCTTGCGGCCAATCAGGCCGACCAGCCATGCATCAAGGGCTGGGTTACTGCTCAAAAGCCCTCACCGATGCGCTCGGGCCTTGCGGCGGTGAACCAGGTCCAGGGCAGGAGCAGGCTGGATGAGCCATCGGTCGAGAAGAAGCTCACCATCGCGCGGCCCACCAGATGATCGACCGGCAGCGCGCCAACGCCGCGATTCTCCACGGCGATGCGGCTGTCTGCACTGCGATCTCGATTATCACCCATCACGAAGACATGATCCTGCGGCACGATATACACGCCGGTATTGTCTGCCGGAGTGTCGATAAGGTCCAGCACTTCATAGCTTTTGCCATTCGGCAATGTTTCGCGATAGCGCGGATAGCGGCATTGGCGCACGCCTTGGGCATCTGCCGTCTCGAAATCCGGCATGAAGCAGGGGGAGATTGCGTTCTCGGTCTTGGCGGCGGCGAGCATGTTGGCCGTGACCGGGATCACCAGATCATCCACGCGGCGCTTGGGCACGGCGCGGCCATTCAAATACACCACGCCATCGCGCATCTGGATATAATCGCCCGGCAGACCGATCACGCGCTTGATCCAATCCTCATCCGGATTGCGGGGTGCTGCGAACACCACCACATCCCCGCGTTCCGGCACCTTGCTGAACACCCGGCCCTCGAACAGGTTCGGGTGGAAGGGCACGCTATAGCGCGAATAGCCATAGGGCCATTTCGACACGAGCAGATAATCGCCAATGAGCAGGCGCGGCTGCATGGATTCCGACGGGATATTGAACGGCGCGACCAGCAGCGAGCGGATCAGCACCACGATCACCACCAGCTTCAGCAAAAACCACAGGAAGTCCCGCGTCTCGGATTTCTGGGACATGGAGGCGCGGACTTTCCTGGCTGCGATTTAAGCGGCAATGGCTGTAGCGCCCGTCTTTGCGAGGCATGAGCGTCTGCGTCAAGCATATCGGGCGCCTTCGCACGTGCAAAAGCTGCGGCGATTGGATATGCCCGGCCCGCTTCTTCCCTCACCGGAGCTTGACGACCCCATGACTGACCCTGCCAAGATCACCGCCTGCTGGACTGCCCTTAAGGATCTGCCCGTGCCAGACCTGCGCGATCTCTTTCGCGATGAGCCGGACCGGCTGGCCGGGCATGTGCTGAGCGAGAATGGCCTGCGGTTCGACTTTTCCAAAACGCATCTGACCGAGCAGTCGCTGGCGGCATTCGAGGCATTGGCGCAGGCGGTGGATTTCAACGCGAGGCGCGCGGCCATGTTCAATGGTGATGCGATCAACAATACGGAAGGCCGCGCGGTCGAGCATACCGCAGAGCGCGGCGAGGGCAATGTGCAGGCCGTGGAGATTGCGCGCGAGCATAAGATGCAGATGCGCACGCTCGTTGAGGTGATCGAGGCAGGCGCGCTGGGCGAAATCCGCCACATCCTGCATGTCGGCATTGGTGGCTCTGCGCTTGGGCCGAACCTTTTGGTCACCGCGCTCGCGGAAGATGCCGGGCGCTATGATGTCGCCATCGTCTCCAATGTGGATGGCGTGGCGATCGAGCAGGCGATGGAGCGGTTCGATCCGCAGCATACCTTGCTGGTCATTGCGTCCAAAACCTTCACGACGACCGAGACGATGCTCAATGCGGCCAGCGCCATCGATTGGATGACGCAGGCGGGCGTGGAAGATCCCTATGGCCAGGTGATCGCGCTCACGGCTGCGCCGGAAAAGGCCATCGAATGGGGTGTGGACGAGACGCGCATCCTCGGTTTTTCGGAGAGTGTCGGCGGGCGCTATTCGCTCTGGTCGTCCATCGGTTTCCCTGCGGCGCTGGCGCTCGGCTGGGATGGGTTTGAGGCGCTGCTGGAAGGCGCGGCCAGCATGGACCGCCATTTCCGCCACAGTGACCTGCGCGAGAATGCGCCGCTGCGCGCGGCCTTTGTCGATCAGTTCTACGCCCGCATCATGGGCTACCAGACGCGTGCTGTGTTTGCCTATGACGAGCGCCTGCGCTTGCTGCCGGATTATCTCCAGCAGCTGGAGATGGAGAGCAATGGCAAGTCGGTGAAGGCCGATGGCTCACCGGTCGGTGGCCCGACGGCGGCGATCACCTGGGGCGGGGTGGGTACGGATGCGCAACATGCCGTGTTCCAGCTGCTCCATCAGGGCACGCATGTGGTGCCGGTGGAGTTCCTCGCCGTGACCGAATCCGGCGATGCGCTGGACCCGGCGCATCACCACACGCTGCTGGTCAATTGCTTCGCGCAGGGTGCGGCGCTGATGCAGGGCAAGGCGAACGCGGCTGACCCGGCGCGCTCCTACCCCGGCAATCGGCCCTCAACGACGATCCTCATCGACGCGCTGACGCCCCACACGCTGGGCGCGCTGATCGCCTTTTACGAGCACCGCACCTTTGCGAACGGCATCCTGATGGAGATTAACAGCTTCGATCAGTTTGGCGTGGAGTTGGGCAAGGAGATTGCCAAGTCCATCGAAACGGATGGCGCGCAGGGCTTTGATGCTTCGACAATGGCGCTGATTGAGCTGGCGCTGGGATGAGGGTGATCTATTAAATATGCCGCAGGTTTTCTACACCAGAAATCGTGTTGAATGGTGAACGGAGGCTCAGTTTGAGTGATCTGTTATTCAGTTGACTCAACTTAGTGGCGTGGTGTCACTATCAATCGTTAATTCTGAGGTGACGAACTCAAGAAGCCGGTGTCGAAGCTTCATGTTGTTTGTGAACCCCATTATGCAGACAGCTTTTATTCTTAGATAAACCTTCTGCGTTAGCTCGATGAATTGCCCATCATGAACAAGAGAGTCACGCATTGTCCTCAATTCATTGAGAACGTTGTTGAGTGCCTCGCTGCGCATCTCCTCTAGTGCGAATTTTTTGCGATCGCGCCCAGACCCCAACAGCGATTCAACCGCTAGCCACATAAAGAGAAATTTTACCGAGTTATCTTTCTCCCTGTGGGCTCTGCGTATTAATGACATTGCGTTATCATTGTTCTTGAATTCGCATTCGCGTTATTCATCGACAATACGCGCCAAAGCCTGGTTTAGAGGTTCCCCGGCAAGGGACTGACGAACGTAGACGCCATCGGCTGCAGTGATCGTTTTGTTCTCTGAAATCACAGAGACGGCGCAAAAGTGCCTTTCGAGCGTAACAAATTCGCCGTGCAAAAACGAAATCATGGCCGCGCAATTTTCGATGGTTAAGAGAGCGTTTTTCTCCTCATCGGTAACCCGCGTCGGCTCCCAAGCTGTGATTGGGCACACGATACGCAAATAGGTGCCGCACATAAGTCGTGTTGAATCATTAGCTACGAACGTGTATTTCCCATCTACAAAATGGGCTTGAATCTCCGGGCGCTGTGCTCGAAAACGCACAGGAAAATTGACAAGATCGATCAAGCTGTCCTGCGGAAGATGTGCTCTTCTTGCTTCTTCAATCACACCCGTCAAAACGTCGGTTGGTTTTGTGGAATAATAGGCGACACCGCACACATCGTATCCGCGTTGGAGCAGGTGGTTTACGATCTCCGACGATAGCTGTGGTATCTGGAACTGAAATTCTTTGCCGTCATCGTTCGTCATGCCAAATATTCCCCACAGCCTCCGCAACATGACGAGACGGTAAGGCTCTAAGAACTGCTATTGTTTGATATGCGCGCAATGCAATTTAAAATTTATGTCGCCAAAAGGCCTCAAGCCGCCGCCGCTCCCGGCACAGGTCGCTCAGGCCGCTTCACCAACACGTTGATGATCAAAATGCTCACGAACAGGATGAACGGGCAGATCGCCGCGATCGCATAGGTCCGTACCGCCGGGATGCCGCTCGCCAGCAGCGCGCCGCCAATGAGGGGCCCGACCACGCCGCCGATCTTGCCGATGGCCGAGGCCCAGCCGCCAGCGCTCGCGCGGATTGCGCTGGGGTAATAGAGCGCGAGTTGTGTGATGATGGCGGTGTGGCAGCCGCCGACCAGCATGCTTTGCAGCACGATCATGGGCAGAAGCGCCGCGCGCGGGATCCATTCCATGCCGATGGCGACTGCCATCGGCACGATCAGCAAAGTGCAGCCCGCCGCGATCTTCAGGCCGAAGCGTGATGACATGCGCATGATGACCACGCCCGCGATCGCGCCGAGCAGCGCGCCGATTGCAGACACATTGGCCGCCGTCTCACGCGCGATGTCCATGCGCTCCAGCACCACAGGGCCGAAGGCGGACTTGAAGAAGATACCGAGCGCACTGGCGCCATAGCCGATCCAGATGATCGGCGTGAGCAGCTTGAGATTGCCCGCGAAGAGATCGCCCACGCGGAAGTTGCGGGTCTGTTTGACCTCATCGGCGAGCACGAACTTGTCGTTAGGTTGCACATCAATGGTGGAATCGAGGCGCTTGAGGGTTTTGCAGACCAACTCGGGCTTGATGCCCTTGCTCACCAGAAAGCGCGGCGACTCGGGCAGGAAGATGGCAATCGCGATGGCGCACACGACAGAGCCGATGCCGCCCGCGAAATAGACGCCTTCCCAGCCGTGGATCGGCGCGATCCAGTTGGTGAGGGGCGCCGCTGCGGCGCTGCCGATGCTGAAGCCCATCATGATGAAGGCGATGACGGTGCCACGCACCTTGGGGGGCACGAACTCGACATTGAGCGCCCATGCCAATGGCAGCGCGCCGCCAATGGCGAGCCCATCGAGAAAACGCAATGTCAGCAGCGCATGGTAATTGGTCGCAAAGCCGGTGAGGAAGGTGAGGATGCCAAAGGAAAATGTGCACATGATGATGACCGGACGGCGGCCAATCCGGTCCCCCACATAAGTGAAGAACAGCCCGCCCGCGATCATCCCCAGCGTGCCGGCGGAGAAGGCGTTGCCCAGCTGCACATCATTGAGGCCCAGCTCATCCTGCATATAAGGCGCGGTGAAGGACATCATCATCATGTCCAGCCCGTCGAACAGGGTCACGAGCCAGGAGAGGATGATGAGGGTGTAATTGAACGGCGTGAGCTTCCTGCCATCAAGCAGAGTCGCCAGATCGATGGTCCGCGCTGCTCTCGTCATCTGCAGAAAATTCCTCTCCGTTCAGGCCTTTGCCGCCCTTTTTCAGGGCATAACAGGGGGCTGGTGTATTTGGCTACAGAAATAGCTACACTTGCTCTAATGATTAGTATGCTTTCTATATAGCGCCAGAGTCGCGTGGCAAGTCGAACTGTGAGAGGATGATTGATGGCAGACGAGCAGGCTCCGAAAATCCGGGAGGTCCGCCAATCCGAGGACCGTTTCCTGGCATCGGATGTGTTCGAAACGGGCAAGCGCCAGCTGCCACCGGCAAATGGCACGGGCACCTGGCTCGAGCCTGCGCGCGAGATTCCCGTCTATCATGATTGCGATGTGCTGGTTGTGGGCGGCGGCCCATCCGGCACGGCGGCGGCATGGGCTGCGGCACAGGCGGGGGCCGATGTGGTGCTGATGGAGCGCTACAATCACCTCGGCGGACTTTCGACGGGTGGCCTCGTCATCTGGATTGATCGGATGACCGACTGGACCGGGCGGCAGGTGATTCAGGGCTTTGCCAATGATGTGCTGGATCGCTTGCCCAAGGCTGGCCTTGCAGGCCCGGCGCGTGCCGATTGGGGATCGCGCGATCCACGCAAGGCGAGCTATTGGGGGCAGCGCACGGCGGCTTTTCATGGCGTCGTTTGCTGGTCGCCCACGCTGGACCCTGAGCGGTTGAAGCTGATCAGTCAGGAAATGCTTCTCGCGGCGGGCGTGCGTCTCGTTTTCCATAGTTGGGCGGCAGTGCCGATGGTTGCTGATGGAAAGGTGGAAGGCGTTGTGTTCGAATCCAAGGCCGGACGGCAGGCGCTCCGGGCCAAGGTGGTGGTGGATACGACGGGCGACGGCGACATTTTCGCGCGCGCCGGTGCCGCGTTCGAGACCGATATCGAGGAAGGCGATGTGCATCACAGCGCCAACACAGCCTTCATGCTGGGCGGTGTGGATATGGATCGCTGGCTCGCGTTCCGTGGCAATGAGCCCGAGCAATATGCTGAATTTGCGAAGCTTGGCCGCGAGCGGCTCGGTTTCTTTCAGCCGCCCTATGTCTCGTGGCGCAATGATATCGCGCTGTTCCTGGGCCCTCGCCAGTCTGGCCTCTCGGCGTTGGATGTGGACGACCAGACGGAACTGGAGATCCGCTCGCACCGCTTCATGGAGACGCATTGGGAGTTCTTCTTTCAGAACGCGCCCGGTTTCGAGAATGCCTATATGCTTCAGAGCGCATCCCAGCTTGGCGTGCGGCATACGCGCCGACTCGCGGGCGTGGGCAATGTGATCCGCAGCCAGTGGGCGGATGGATTGACCCTGCCGGACGAGATTGGCGTCAGCCCTTCGGTGTCGACAAAATATCCCGTTATATCAGTGCCCTATGGCGCATTGGTGCCACGCAAGCTCGATGGGCTGCTGGCGGGTGGCAAGCATATCAGTTGCGATGCCAACTCCCACGGCTTCATGCGGGAGATTCCGCAATGCTGGCTGACCGGGCAAGCCGCGGGCGCTGCGGCGGCGCTCGCCGTGAGTGCAGGCGTGCAGCCGCGCGCGCTGGATGTGCGCACCTTGCAGAAAGAGCTGCGTCGTCAAGGCGTGTTCCTGAACGATCAGCCGGAAGAGGTGGCTCAGCCTACGCCAACGAGCGCGGTTGCTGGATAAGATTGAGAGAAGAGGCAAGAATGGCGGACATCGATAGCGTGATTGAGCGGGGCGTGACGACGCTGGGCCAGCCCTCCGGCGCGTGGACATCCTCGGCAGGCGGCGGCGCGGAAGGGCTGACCCGCCGCATGAGCGCGGCGCAGCTAGACGCGATCGATGCCGCCGTGCGCGCTACTGAAGGGCGCGCCGCCGATGCTGTGACGCGCGATGATTTCGCCGCGCAGGAGGTTTCGAGCCTGATGGCGGCGGTGAATTATGATCTGATAGCTGGACGCGGCGCCGTGCTCCTGACCGGCATCGACATGAGCCGCTATGATGAGGAGCAGTTCAAGCGGCTGCATTTCGGCCTCGGCACGCATCTAGGCCGGGCCGTGGAGCAGAGCGCGCGGCATGATCGCATCGGCATGGTGCGCAAGGAGCCGAATCCGGAGCGGCGCGGCTATCTCAACGATACCGAGCTTGGCCCACATACCGATTATCATGAAATATTGAGCCTGGCCTCCGTGGTTGCCTCCGAAACCGGCGGCGTGAGCGGCATGGTGAGTGCGGCGGCGATCTATGAGGCGATGCGGCAGGAGCGGCCTGATCTGCTGGAGCCATTGCTGGAGGGCTATTATTACCCGACCAGCATGGAGACCACGACCGATTACAAGGTGCCGACCTTCTCGGTGATCGATGGTCATGTCGCCATCTATAATTACATCATCTACATCCCGCAGGCCGCCGCCATTCGTGGCGAGCCGGTGCCGCCCAAGCTGATCGAGGCGCTACGCTATCTCTCGCGGGTGGCGATGCGGCCCGAGTTCATGGTGTCATTCACCCTCCAGCCGGGCGAGATCATTTTCTGGCACAATTTCCGCGTGATGCATTCCCGCACAAGCTTCAAAAATGTGCCGGGTCGCGAGCGTCTGCTGTTCCGCCTTTGGCTGGATGCGCATGAGCGTTATCCGCTCGCCAAGGGCTATCGCGAAACCGGCGAATTGCTTGAGCGCCAGCATGCAGAGGGCTGGTCGATGCTGGTCAATACCGATGAGAGCCTAAAGGCCGTGCATGCTATGATGCGCGGCTGAGGCGGTATTGGGGCAGGCTCAGAGCGTATCCCAGTAGCGCTCCATCTCCTTGCGCATGGCAGCATCGGGCAGGCGGCCACGGCCTGCGCCTTGATTATCGATGATGTGCCGCGCGCGTGTCGTGCCGGGGATTGCCACCGTCACGCCGGGGTGGGAGACCACATATTTCAGGAAGACCTGCGCCCAGCTTGTCGCGTCGATATCCGCCGCCCAGGCTGGTAGCGGCTTGCCGGATACGCGGCCAAAGGTGGTCGTCTGCGCATCGCGCCGTCCGCCAAAGGGCATGTTGACCAACACCGCCATCTTGCGCGCCTGCGCGAGCGGAATGATCGCATCGGCAGCGCCGCGATTGGCGATGGAATAATCCACCTGGATCACATCGAGCGGATATTTGCGCATCGCCGCCATCTGGGCTTCATATTGCGAGTCCATCGATGTGCTCATGCCGATATAGCGCAAGCGCCCGGCCTTCTTGGCCTTGATGAGCGCGGGCATCAGCGTGTCCAGCCCATGCAGATTATGGATGAGCATCAGGTCGATCTTGTCCACCTTCAGCCGGTCGAAGGCCTTTTGCACATCGCCATCCGGATCGCCGAAATCGCCGCGGATGCTGGTCTTGGTGGAGATGAAGAAGTCGCTGCGCTTGCCTATTTTCTGGAGCAGCGCGCCAATCACCTCTTCGGACCGGCCATAGCCACGCGCGGTGTCGATCACCTTGCCGCCTTGCGCGCGCATCGTTTCCAGCACCTGCTGGAGCTGCGCCATCTCGTCGGGCGTCTCGACACTATATTGATTGGTGCCAAGGCCGATGACCGGGAGTCGCTCGCCGGTGGACGGGATGGGCTTGGTGATCGGGGCGAGGGCAGGCCCTTCAGCCGCAAAGGCGGGAGCGAAGCGGGCGAGCGCGAGCGTGGCGGCGGCCATCGCGCTCAATTGCAGGCAATCCCGGCGGGTGAGTGATGAATAGCGCATCGGTCCGTCCTCTCATCGAATGACGTTGGGCCTCACGGGTCGCGCACGAACATGCTGATCTTGCAGGCCAAAGTCGCAATTAGCGCATGGTAGCCAAGCGTTGCGGGAATGCAAGAGGCGCTGCGATGCGTGGACTCAGCGCAGCTTTGCGACTGTCAGTCCGTCAGCCTTGGCGCGATCCTTGGTGGATTCTTCGCTGCGGGTCAGCGCCTTGGCAATCGCCTTGAGCGCCATGCCCTTCTTCGCCAGCGTGTGGAGCTTCTGGATCTCATCCTGAGTCCAGGGTTGCCGGTGCCGTTCAAATCGCTCTGCCATAGCTGCTCCCTGGAGCGTTTCTAATCCGATGGAATCATCTGGTGACTCGGAAAACGCGGTAAAGAAAAAGCCTAACCCATCCGCCGCAAACGCACGAGTGCTTCATCAAGTGTGGAGAGGAAGCGCGAGCGATCTGCTTTGGAGAAGGGCGCGGGGCCGCCGGTGTTTTCCACGCCCGCGCGCAAATCCGCCATGATCGCGCGGGTTGCGATGGCGGCGCCGATGCTGTTCTCGGTGAAGGGCTTTCCGGTCGGGCCGATGACGACCGCGCCTGCCTTCAGGCAGCGATCCGCCAACAGGATGTCGGTCGTGATGCACACGACGCCTGTCGTGGCATGCTCGACGATCCAGTCGTCCGCCGCATCGAACGCATCGCTCACCACGACGCGGTCGATCAGCGGATTATCGGGCACCCGGATCGGGCTGTTGCTGACGATCGTGACCGGCACCTCATGGCGAAAGGCGACCTTGTAGATCTCGTCCTTCACCGGACATGCGTCGGCATCCACGAGGATCCGCATGGATCAGCGCTTTGGTGGCTTCTTCGTCCAGCCGGGCTTCTTGCCGGCAAAACCGCCAGGGCCACGAGGGCCTGCGCCATCAGGCCTGCGCGGGGCGCCATTGTCGGCGCGGCGTGGCGGACCACTGCCTTCCCGGCGCGGCTGCGCGAGATGAAGCTTTGGCGGACGCGGGCTGGATGGCGGGCCATCATTGCGGCGGTTTTCCCGCTGCACATCGCGCGGACCGCCCTCGGCTGCGATGATCTCGACGCCTTCATCGCCTTCCAGCGCGGTGCGTTGCACAGCGGCGAGGAAGCGGGCTGCCGAGGCCTGCTGCACTTCGAACAGCGACTCGGAGGCGGCAATGCGGATCGCGCCGATTTCGCCACGGCTCACATGGCCACGACGGCAGAGCAGCGGAAGAATCCAGCGCGCATCGGCATTCTGGTTGCGGCCAACATTCACGCGGAACCAGGCGCTGGCTTCAAAGCCAGGGCGCGGGCCCGCAGGCGCTGCGGGGCCAGCCGAGGAAGAGACGAGCTCTTCAGGCTGCGGCATCATGGCGCGGTGAGTGCGCACCAGCGTCGCGGCGATATCTTCCGGCGTGCGCTCGGCGAGCAGACGCGCGGCCAGTGCGCGGTCTTCCTCATCGGTTTCCACGGGCGCGAGCAGCTTTTCGAGCAGGCGCTCGCTATCAGCCTTGCGAATGTCTGCAGCCGATGGCGGCTGGATCCATTGCGCCTCGATCCGCGCGCCGCGCAGCATCGATTCCACACGCTTGCGACGGGGATAAGGCACGAGCAGGATCGCCGTGCCCTTGCGGCCCGCGCGACCGGTGCGGCCTGAGCGATGCTGGAGCGTCTCGGCGTCACGCGGAATTTCCACATGGACGACGAGCGAGAGGCTGGGCAGATCGATACCGCGGGCGGCAACGTCGGTCGCGACGCAAACACGAGCGCGCTGATCGCGCAGGGCCTGCAGTGCATAATTGCGCTCATTCTGGCTATGCTCGCCGGAGAGGGCGACCACGGCAAAGCCACGCTCGGTGAGGCTGGCGTGGAGATGGCGCACATTGTCGCGCGTGGCGCAGAACAGCATCGCCGTTTCCGCCTCATGGAAGCGCAGCAGGTTCACCACGGCATGTTCGATGTCGGATGGCGCAACGGTCACGGCCTGATAGCTGATATCGCCATGACCGCGATTTTCCTCGACCGTGGAGATGCGCAGCGCATCCTTCTGGTAGCGGCGGGCCAGCGTGACGATGGGCTTGGGCATCGTTGCCGAGAAGAGCAATGTGCGGCGATTTTCCGGCGTCGCGTCGAGCAGTTCTTCCAGATCTTCCCGGAAGCCCATGTCGAGCATTTCATCGGCTTCATCGAGCACGACGGCGGCAAGGCCGCGCAGCTCAAGTGCACCGCGTTCAAGATGATCACGCAGACGGCCGGGCGTGCCGACGACGATTTGCGGACCCTGCTGAAGCGCGCGACGCTCTTGCGAGGGGTTCATGCCGCCAACGCAGGTGGCGACGCGGGCGCCGGTGGCTTCATACAGCCAGGCCAGTTCGCGGCTCACCTGCAAGGCAAGCTCACGGGTCGGCGCGATCACGAGTGCCAACGGCACATCGGATTTGCGCGCGATGCCGTTTTCGTCCAGCAATTCATAAGCGAGCGCCATGCCGAAGGCGACGGTCTTGCCCGAGCCGGTCTGGGCGGACACGATAAGGTCTCGCCGCTCTGCCTCCAACACGGATGCTTGCACGGACGTTGGCGCGGTATAACCACGCGCTGCGAGCGCTTCAGACAGAAGCGCGGGGAGTTTCTCGAAGGTCATATCTCTGCTTGTTCTTTCCGCAGCCAAAGTCGGCGGAGGGGGGTGGGCTCGGCAGGCCCTGTAACTTGCACCCGATAGGCATATTGACCCAAATGCGCAATAGTCCCCTCAACCTCGGCCCAATCGCGAACGGCTTGCAATAATAGCTTGCACTGTAGCTATCTCGAAACTAGCTGCAATTCAGTCGCATTATTGAATGACCTGGGGGTTTTCGTGTCCATTTTCCGTGTACTTTTGCTTGCGTCGGTCTCCTTTGCCAGCGCGCCCGCTTTCGCTCAGGCTGAGGCGAGCGTGCTTCCAGAAGCGGATGGCAACAGTGAAGAGATCATTGTCACCGGGCGTGCGCAGCGGCTTTATCGCGCGGAAGCGACGACGGTCGGCAAGACTGCCGAAGACCCGATGAACATACCGCAAGCCGTGCAGGTCATCAATTCCGAGCTGATCGCCGATCAGGGCGCGCGGGATGCGACGGACATTTATCGCAACATTTCGGGCGTGAGCTTCTTCAGCTATGCGGGCGTGACCGTCCGTGGGTTCCGGCAGGATCAGTCCTTCTATGATGGCCAGCGCGGCAACCCCTTCATCGGCTTCTCGGTGCCGGAGCTGTTCAATATCGAGCGGGTGGAAGTGCTCAAGGGGCCATCGGGCCTGTTCTTCGGTCCCGGTTCGCCGGGCGGCATCATCAATTATGTGTCGAAAAAGCCATCCGACAAAAGCGCGATGCATATGGTCGTGACCGCTGGCAATTATGACCGCTACGGCATTTCGGCTGAGGCGACCGGCCCAGTCGACAGCAATGGCATCGTCACCTATCGGCTTGGCGGCTTCTTTGAGTCGATGGACCCTTACCGCACCAACACGCAGAACAAGTCGCACATTGGCGATGCGGGCATCTCCATCAAGACCAATGAAGGCGGCAAGCTCACATTTCAGGCGACCATTTATGACAATGAGCTGCAAGGCAACCGCCTGCGCGGCGTGCTGACGGACAATGACGGCAATTTCCTGACGGACATTCGCTGGAACGCGAACGAGCCGACGGACTTCCTCAATCTGCGCTCTAAGGCCTATCAGGTGGGCTATGAGACGGCCATTGGCGAGCGCGTGACCTTCGATATCGGTGCGCGCTATTTCGAGTCGACCGAAACGCAGCAATATCATGAGCCGCGTGGGCTCAGCGCTACCAATCCCGATCTCGTTTTGCGCGAATTTCGCGATCAGATCCGCGATGTGGATGGCTTGTCCTTTATGGCGAACATGACGGCGCGCGTGGATATCGCTGGCATGGAGCATAAGTTCCAGGCGGGTGCGGACTGGTATGACGAGAATAACATTTTGGATTCGCGCATCCTGCGGGCAGGCGTCACCTCGCTCAGCCTGAGCAATCCCGTTTATGGCACATCGCGCACGGACCCGACACGCGCCGCGCTCATGAATTTCACGCGCACGGACACGCAGACCAAGCGCAAAGGCGCTTATCTGCAGGATCAGATCAGCATCACCGATGCACTGCTGCTCGTAGGCGGCGTGCGCTATGACAAGTTTGACGATGGCGCGACGACCAGCACCGGCAGCACCGTTTCATCACGGGCCAATTATTCCGATAGCGATATCACCTTCCGGGGCGGCGCGATCTTCAAGCCGCGCAAGGATGTGTCGCTCTACGCCAGCTGGTCGCAGAGCTTTGAACCTCAGTCTGCGTCCAGTCAGGATGCTAATGCGGGCGGGCCATTCTCGCCGGTCACGGGCAGTCAGGTCGAGGGTGGTGTGAAGACGCAGCTTCTCGACGGGCGTATCCAGGGCAATGTTGCCGTTTATCGCATCGTTCGTCGGAACATTTTGCAGGCAGATCCGTCCTTGCCGCCGATCAACGGCATCGATCAGCTCGCGCCAATCGGCGAAGTGACGAGCAAGGGCTTCGAGATCGATCTTGCCACCGACATCACGCCCGACTGGGTGCTGCTCGTCAATTATGGCTATAATGATGCCAAGATCACCGGCACGGCGCCCAATCAGGCGATCACCAATTCGGTCGGCACCCGCTTCGCCAATGCGCCCAAGCATAAAGTTGGGTTCTGGACCCGCTATCAGGTTCCGGTCATCGATGCGGCGGTCGCTTTTGGCGGCGAGCATGTCTCCAGCCGTATCAGCCTCTCGGGCCAGAAGGTGAAGCCTTACACGATCTTCGATGCCTCGGTGACGAAGAACCTCGGCTTCGCCAAGCTCTTCCTGCGCGTGGATAATATCTTCGACAAGGTTTATGCGGCGTCGGGCTTCTCGGCGCAAAGCGGGCATTTCCCCGGCGAACCGCGCACCTTCCTTGCTGAATTGCGCTTCTCCTTCTGAGGATGGCAAGCAAGCGGCAAGCGAACGGAGCAGGAAAGGGCCGCTCGCTCTGGTGGCGCGTCCATAGCTGGGCGGGGCTCAAGCTCTCGATCCTGATGGCCTTCATTCTGGCCACCGGAACGCTTGCCGTGTTCGCGCATGAGATTGACTGGCTGGTTACGCCCGCGATGCGCGTGACAATGCAGGATAAGCCCGTCGCAAGCTGGGGCGCCATCGCGGTGGCGGCGGCGCGGGCGGAGCCATCGGGTCGATTGCAGTCGCTCTATGCGCCCATCGACCCTTGGTTCGCCGTGGAAGCCTGGGTCGAGGTCGGCAAGGGTGCGCCGCGCCGCATCCATGTCGATCCCTGGACGGCGCAAGTCACCGGCACGCTGGGCTGGGCCAATGTGCATCGCTTCCTGCGGCAAGTGCATCGCCACCTGATGCTGCCAACCAAGGTCGGCATTCCGCTCGTCAGCTCGCTTTCCTTTATTCTGCTGGCGTCGCTGATCACGGGCATCGTGACCTACAAAAAGTGGTGGCGCGGCTTCTTTCGCAAGCCGCGCGGCGGCGATGCGCGGCGGGTGACGGGCGATCTTCACCGTCTCATCGGCTTGTGGAGCCTTTGGTTCGTGGCGCTCATCACGCTGACGGGGTTCTGGTATCTGGTCGAGACGCTGGGCGGCAATGCCAAGGTGCCCAAGGTGCCGGAGATCGAGAGCGCGGGGCCGCCGCCCGTTGGGCCTGCGCTGGATCGGCTGGTGGCGATCGCACATGAGGCGCGGCCCAATCTCAAGATCAATGAAATCCGCTTCACCGAAGAAAATGGCGTCATCTTTCTGGGGCAGGATCAGGCCTGGCTTGTGCGGGACCGCGCCAATGGCGTGGCGATTGATGCAGCGACGGGCAAGGTGCTCAAGACGCTCGATGGCCGCGACCTCAATGTGCATCAGCGCATTTCGGAAATGGCAGACCCACTGCATTTCGGCACGTTCGGCGGTTTTGCGACGAAGGTCATCTGGTTCCTGTTCGGCGCGCTGCTCACCGCTTTGTCCGTCACCGGCACGATCATTTACAGTCAGCGGCTGTGCAAGGCGGATCGGGAAGCAGGCGGAGGATTGCGCGCGGCATGGGCGGGCATGGGGGCATGGGCCTATGTGGCGACGGCGCTCATCATCCTGTCCCTCGCGCTCACGCCCGGCGCGATTGGTGGCGCGAGCTGAAGTTTGACAGCATCGCGCGCAGGCCGCAAAGCCGGTCCTTAGCGCGGCAATCCCGGCCAGCCGCCGCTCCAAGGATTGCGAATGCAGCTGCAAAATTTCGATATCGACCTGTTCTTGCGCGAGCATTGGCAGAAGAAGCCGATGCTTATCCGCAACGCCCTGCCAGACTGGTGCAACCCGCTGGATCCGGAAGATCTGGCAGGCCTTGCCTGTGAGGAAGAGATCGAATCCCGCCTGATCATCCGCAAGGATGAGAGCTGGAAGCTGGAGCATGGGCCTTTCACGGAAAAGCGCTTCGGCAAGCTGGGCAAGAAGCCCTGGACGCTGTTGGTGCAGGCGGTCGATCATTTCGTGCCGGAGGTTGCAGCCCTCATCGCGCCGTTCCGCTTCGTGCCGAACTGGCGGATCGATGATGTGATGGTGAGCTATGCCAGCGATCAGGGCGGGGTGGGGCCGCATTTCGATCAATATGATGTGTTTCTGGTGCAGGGACTTGGTCGCCGTCGCTGGCAGATTGGCCCGGTTTGCGATGCGCAGACGCCGCTGTTGCCGCATGACGACATCCGGCTGCTCGCCAGTTTCGAGGCCACGGACGAGTGGGTGCTGGAGCCGGGCGATATTCTCTATGTGCCGCCGGGCTTCGCGCATGATGGCGTGGCGCTGGGTGATGATTGCATGACCTATTCCATCGGATTTCGCGCGCCATCGCGCAACGAGCTGATCGAGGATTATAGCGGGCATCTGGCAAGCGCGGCTGACGAGCGGTTCGGCGATCCTGCCCTGCCGCGACAGGAGAATCCCGGCGAGATATCCCCGGCGGCGATTGCGCAATTGCATGAGATGATGAGCAAGGCCCTGCTGGATCGGGATGGTTTCGCCCGCTGGTTCGGGCAGAATAGCAGCACGCGCAAATATCCCGATGTCGACTGGCGCCCGGATGAACCAATCGATGCCGCGCAATTGCAAGCCAGCCTTGCCCAAGGACTCATTCTCTCGCGCAACCCGGCCAGCCGCTTCTCCTTCATTCGCCCGCAAAAAGGCGGTGTCACCCTGTTCGTCGATGGCGAGCTGTTCGATTGCGACCATGATGACAGCGCTTTTGCCGAGCAGCTCTGCGCGCAGGCGACGATGATGGTCACGCCCGAGGCATCGCCCGCCGCGCTCGGCATCATCGTGGCGCTGGTCAATCAGGGCAGTGTCACCCTTGAGCCGCAGGGCTGAAGATGGCGAAGCTCATTCTCTTCAACAAGCCGTTCGGCGTGCTGACCCAGTTCACGGATTCCAGCACGGACGGCAAGCGGCCCACGCTTTCGGAGTTCATCAAGGTGCCGGGCGTCTACCCCGCCGGGCGGCTGGATCTAGATAGCGAGGGGTTGTTGCTGCTTACCGACGACGGGCGACTGCAGGCGCGCATTGCCGAGCCGCGCTACAAGATGCCCAAAACCTATCTTGCGCAGGTGGAAGGGGATGTGACGCCGGATAGCATCGAGCAATTGCGCAGGGGCGTGCGGCTCAAGGATGGCATGACGCTCCCCGCCGAGGTCGAGCGCATCGATGATCCGGCGCTCTGGCCGCGCGATCCGCCGATCCGCGTGCGCAAGAGCATCCCGGATTGCTGGATCAGCCTCACCATTCGCGAAGGGCGCAACCGACAGGTGCGGCGGATGACGGCGGCCATCGGCAACCCGACACTGCGCCTCGTGCGCTGGGCGGTGGGAGAATGGACATTGGATGGCATCGCACCGGGCGAATGGCGGGAAGTCACGGTTCCCGATATTTGGTGAAAGAGCGCCCACCGCGCCTCTCTCCGCCTTGCTTTGGCCGCAAAGCCGTCTTAAGTCCGCGTCGATCAGGGTGGCTATGACCGTAACGCGCTTAGGGAAGTCGTCCTTCGTTGTCCCAACCTTTCCCGTCTGAAATCCCCACCCGAGTCCAGCGCCTGCGCGGATGGTTGCGGCACCGTGGCGTCGCGCTGTTTCTGGCCTTGGCGCTGGAAGGCTTGCTCGGCCTTCTGCTGCTGACGCTTTCTCCCACGTTGGAGCGCAAGGCAGAACAAGCCACATTGACGGTGTTCAACATGGATGCGCCAGCGACGAAAGAAGCGCCTGCGCCTGAAGAGAAGAAGCCCGACGAAAAAACCTTCGCCAAGAAGCCTGCGGAGCCGGAGGCGCAGCCCGATCAGCCGGATCCTCAGCCTGCGCCGCCCAAGCCTGCGCTACCGCCGCCCTCGATGATCCAGATGAACCGCGATCAGATGGCGGCGATGGATATCATGCGGGCGCCCTCTGCGCGACCAACTGAAAGCAAGCGCCCCGCCACGATGGGGCCGCCCGACACCGGGGTGCCCGGCGATTCGCAGCGGGTCGATGGCACCGGCCCTAACGGCGAGCCGCTCTATGCCGCCTCATGGTATCGCGAGCCGACGGACGATGAGCTTGCAGGCTATCTCTCCACCGCCAGTGGCCCCGGCTGGGGGCTGATCGCGTGCCGCACTGTGCCGGATTTCCGCGTGGAAGATTGCGTGCCGTTGGCGGAATATCCCCGCGGATCGAACATGAACCGCGCCATTCTGGCCGCCGCCTGGCAATTCCGCGTGCGTCCGCCGCGCGTCGGCGGACGGGTGAAGGTTGGGGAGTGGGTGCGCATTCGCATCGATTATGATCTGCGACGGCGGTAATTAGCGAAAAAATGGTGCGCCCGGCAGGACTTGAACCTGCGACCATTCGCTTAGAAGGCGAATGCTCTATCCAGCTGAGCTACGGGCGCGCGCGGGTTCCCTTAGAGCATTTTTGACCGAGACGGAAAGCGCCTTTCGTAAGGATTGCGGTCTGCGTAGGCAGGTTGCATAGACGGTGCATGGCTGCTCACCCGTCTCCTGTGCCAGAGGGCACGCCTCTCCCTTCCATCACGCAGGTCGATGCAAGCGCGCTCGCCGGGCGACCGCTGCGCTATTTCGATTTCGTGATGGCGGCGTTCGTAGCGATTCTGCTGCTCTCCAACGTGATTGGCGCGGCGAAGCTCTCGTCGCTGGGCGGTGTTACGTTCGGCGCGGGCATTCTTTTCTTCCCGCTCGGCTATGTCATCGGCGACGTGCTGACCGAGGTCTATGGCTATGCGCGGGCACGGCGCTGCATCTGGGCGGGCTTTGGCGCGATGCTGTTCATGGCCTTTATGAGCTGGGTCGTCGTCTCACTGCCGCCCGCCGATGGCTGGGAGGGGCAGGGCGCTTATGAAGCGGTGTTCGGACAGGTGCCGCGCATCGTGTTCGCCTCGATCCTTGCCTTCTGGGCAGGCGAACTGACCAACAGCTTTGTGCTCGCCAAGCTGAAGCTGCTCACCAAGGGCAAGCATTTATGGACGCGCACAATTGGCTCGACCATCGTGGGGCAGGGCGTGGACAGCCTGATCTTCTATCCGCTCGCCTTTTACGGCGCATGGACGACCGATCAGGTGCTGATGGTGATGGTCACAAACTGGGCGATGAAGGTTGGCTGGGAAGTCGTGCTGACGCCGGTGACTTATCTGTTCGTGAACTTCTTTAAGCGCCGCGAGGGGCTGGACGTCTATGACGAGCAGACCAATTTCACGCCGTTCAAGACGGCGGTTTAAGGCGGGCATTACCACATCGTCACCCCGGACTTGATCCGGGGTCCCGCTGCCTTTGTAAGTAAGTTCAAGAAAAGCGGGATCCCGGGTCAAGCCCGGGATGACGGGGGGTAGGTGTGTCGTGAGGTAGGTGGGATGGCCTAATCCGGCGCGACGTTGCGGTTGCTGATCAGCCAAACGCCGCCAACCCGCACGACATCATCCACGCCACGCCCTGCGGCAGCCAGACGTGGCGGCGGGTTGCGCGTCTTGTCGGCAAACACGGTCTGCCAATAATATTGGACGCGGGCATGGTTGGCATCGGTGAAGCTGATCGTCTGATTGCTCATCATATGGTGCATGGCGGGGATGTTCTCACCCTTTGCACGCCGCGCGTCCTGATCAGCCTTGAGGTCACTCACCATCTTGCTGAGCGCGGCGCTGCCTTTAACCGCGTTGAAGGCGCCATCCGGTGTGAAAACCTTCGCATAAGCATCGGCATTGAAGCCATCGATGGCCCGGACATAATCCCACATGAGCTGCTCGATCTTCACCCGATCGCGCATTTCCTGCACGAAGGTCGCATCATCGCTTTGCGCGCTCGCTGGTGTGGCGAAGATCATCATTGTGGCGATGACGGCGCTTGCAGCTCTCAGAGACTGTCTCATTCATCTCACCCCTATGATTGTGACGGCCTCAGCCTGCGGGCGCAGGAGCGGGCGCAGCCGCGCGGGCAGGCGGCAGAGTCGCCGGGTCCCAATGCTCATCGGCCTTGCCATCCACGAACCGCCACATGTCGAACCATGTCGTCGTGTAGCTCTTGGTCGGATCATCCGCATAGGGCGTTGGCCGCACATAGCTGACGGTCACGAAATCGCCTTCCGCCTGCACGGAGACAACCGGCGTTTTCATCTTGTCAGGGATAGGCGTAGGCTGGCGCTTCGCGATCTCAATGAAATAATGCATCACGCCCTTGAGGCCGGACGCCGCGAGCGGGTTATGCTGAATATAGCGGTCGGTTAGATAAAGCGGCGCACGGTCCCAATGACCGGCTTCGAGCAGCTCCTTGACGATCTTGAGCGCGACCTGCTTGTTGGCATGGAGCTTGGGGTCAGGACTGGTGAACAGCGCTTCCGCATCGGCATGCGCAACGACCGGATCGTTCATCGCGCGCATCTGGGCATGCGCCGGTGCGGCGCCTAGCAGCAGCGCAGCCGCCATCCACGGATAGGAGACTTTCATCGGCAGATCCTCTCATTGGCATGTCCACGCATGCGTTCAGCGATGTATCACGCGAGAGGTCGTGCAGCGCAAGTCCCGGACGGCAGGCTTTCTTGCTTATTTATCGAGCACAAACCGCGCGCCGGCCTCGGCATGGATCATGGTGCTGTCATAAATGGGCAGCACATTGGCGCGCACGTCCATGATCAGCTCCAGTTCGGTACAGGCGAGCACGACGGCCTGCACATCCTCCTTGGCGATGTTGGTCAGCTCGGTCTTCATGAACCGCTCGGCCTCCCGGGTGATCTTGCCGACGGCGAGCTCATCATAAACCAGCGTGTCGATCCGCGCGGCCAGCTCAGTATCTGCGGGCAGCAAGCTGAGGCCACTGGTTGAGACAAGGCGCTGGCGATATTCCCGATCCGTCATTACATTGCTGGTGCCGATGAGCGCGGCGGTCTTCACGTTGGCCGCCTTCACCTTCTTGCCGATCTCATCGATGATGTGCAGCACGGGGATGCTGACGGATGCGGCAATCTCATCATAAATTTTGTGCATCGAGTTGGCACAGATGAGGATGCCCTGCGCGCCGCCTGCTTCCAGCCGCTTGGCGGCGCTGGTCATTTCGCTGGTCGCGCAGTCCCAGTCATTGGTCGTCGCGCAGCGCGCCACATCGGCAAAGTCGATGCTGTCGATCAGCAATGGTGCGCTGTGCAGTCCGCCCAGCTCGCGCTGCACCACCTCATTGATGAGCTTGTAGTAGCGAGCGGTTGAGGTCCAGCTAAGGCCCCCGATCAATCCAAGTTTGCGCATCAATATCCCAATTAATTCAGTGCCCGAGCGACTTCACGATGTCTTCGACCATCTTCTTCGCATCGGCGAGAAGCATCATGGTGTTGTCCATGTAGAAGACGTCATTGTCCACCCCCGCATAGCCGACGCCACCCATAGACCGTTTCACGAACAGGACGGTTTTTGCGTTCGCCACGTCCAATATCGGCATGCCGTAAATCGGCGAGCTCTTGTCCGTCTTGGCGGCTGGGTTGGTCACGTCATTGGCGCCGATGACGAAAGCGATGTCGGTCTGGGCGAACTCGCTGTTGATATCCTCCAGCTCGAACACCTCATCATAGGACACGTTGGCCTCGGCCAGCAGCACATTCATATGACCGGGCATACGGCCCGCTACCGGGTGAATGGCATATTTGACGCTCACGCCCTCGGCCTTGAGCAGATCGCCCATTTCGCGCAGGGCGTGCTGCGCCTGGCTGACGGCCATGCCATAGCCCGGCACGATGATGACGCTATCGGCCTGCTTCATGAGGAAGGCGGCGTCTTCGGCGGAGCCGCGCTTCCAGGGGCGCTGCTCCTTGGCTTCGCCATCGCTGCTTGCTGCCTCGGCGCCAAAGCCGCCCGCGATCACGGAGATGAAGCTGCGGTTCATGGCGCGGCACATGATGTAGCTGAGGATCGCACCGGACGAGCCGACCAGCGCGCCGGTGATGATCATCGCGGTATTGTCCAGCGTGAAGCCCATCGCGGCGGCGGCCCAGCCGGAAGAGCTGTTCAGCATGGAGACGACGACCGGCATATCCGCGCCGCCAATGGGCACGATCAGCAGGAAGCCGATGACGAAGGACAGGGCGACGACGATCCAGAAATCCATTGGCGCCTGCGAATGCCAGAAGCCGTATGTGAAGAAGGCAATCGCCAGCAAAGCGGCGATGTTGATGAGGTGGCGGCCCGGCAGCAGGATGGGCTTGCCACCCATATTGCCGTTAAGCTTGAGGAAAGCGATGACCGAGCCGGAGAAGGTGATCGCGCCGATCGCGACGCCGAGCACCATTTCCACCCGGCTCGCGCCGTGAATCGCGCCTGCTGCATCGACGATGCCGAACGCAGAGGGATCAAGGAAGGCCGCGATGCCGACGACGACCGCGGCGAGGCCGACAAGGCTGTGGAAAGCGGCGACCAGCTGCGGCATCGCCGTCATGGCGATTTTGCGAGCGATCACAAAGCCGATGACGCCGCCGATGACGATGGCAAGGCCAATGCGGGGCAGGCCAATCGCGTCATGCGTGGCGACGGTCGTGCCGACGGCAATGAACATGCCCAACATGCCGAGGCGATTGCCACGGCGGCTGCTCTGTGGATTGGAAAGGCCGCGCAAGGCAAGGATGAACAGCACGCCGCTGACCAGATAGGCAAAGGCGGCGAGCGGGGTGATGGGGAGACCTGCAAGCATCACTTGCGCTCCTTCTTCTTGTACATGGCGAGCATGCGCTCAGTCACCGCAAAGCCGCCGAAAATATTGATGGAGGCGAGCACGATGCCGATCAGCCCCAGCCATTGCGCGATCGGGTTCTCCGCTTCAGCCGCTGCGACGAGCGCGCCGACGATGATGACGGAGGAGATCGCGTTGGTGACGGCCATCAAGGGCGTGTGCAACGCGGGCGTCACCGACCAGACGACGAAATAGCCGACAAAACAGGCCAGCACGAAGATTGAAAAGATAGAGATGAAGTCCAAGGTCAGTCCCCCCTTAGTGCCGGTTGGATTTGACCAACTCGATATATTTGCCGTCTAGCTACCGCAGACGCATCGCTCGCGCCATGCTCATGCGAGCAGTCGCTCATGCACGACCTTGCCACCCTGCGTGATCCGCACGCCTTTCACGATCTCGTCGTCGTCCGGCAGAACCGGTGCGCCAGCCTCCTTGTCCCAATAAGCGGATAGGAAGTTATAGAGATTGCGTGAGAAGAGCGCCGATGCGTCCGCCGCGAGGCGCGAAGGCACATTGCGGTGGCCGACGATCTTCACGCCATGCTGCTCGACGATTTTGCCCGCGATTGCGCCCTTGACATTGCCGCCTTGCTCGACGGCCAGATCGACGATGACGCTGCCCGGCTTCATCGTAGCGATCTGCGCATCGGATATGAGGCGAGGGGCCGCGCGACCCGGAATGAGCGCGGTCGTGATGACGATATCCTGCTTGGCGATGTGGGCCGAGACCAGATCAGCCTGCGCCTTTTGATATTCAGGCGACATTTCGGAGGCATAACCGCCCGAGCCTTCACCCTCGATGCCCGCAACCTTCTCCACGAAGATCGGCTTGGCGCCGAGCGATTCGATCTGCTCCTTGGTGGCTGCGCGCACATCGGTCGCGGAAACTTGCGCGCCCAGCCGCCGTGCAGTGGCAATCGCTTGCAGGCCTGCAACGCCCACGCCCATCACGAAAACACGCGCGGCGGAGACCGTGCCCGCCGCCGTCATCATCATCGGGAAGGCGCGGCCATATTCGGATGCCGCATCCAGCACAGCCTTATAGCCGGACAGATTGGACTGGGATGAGAGAATATCCATGCTCTGCGCACGGGTGATGCGCGGCATGAATTCCATCGCCAGCGCTTCCAGCCCTGCCTGCGCATAGGCATCCACGCGCGCGCGCTCGCCGAACGGATTGAAGCTGCCCACAACCAGCGCGCCGGGAGTCATTGCGGAAAGCGTTGCGGGATCAGGCGCTTGCACGCACAGGAGGATGTCAGCGCCAGCCAAGGCAGCAGCGCGATCAGTCACGCTCGCTCCCGCCGCTGCATAATCAGCATCGCTCACGGACGCGGAGAGGCCAGCGCCCGCTTCCACCGCGACTGTTGCGCCAAGGGCGATGAACTTGCGCACGGTGTCCACAGATGCGGCCACGCGCTTTTCCCCGCCTGCGCTTTCACGCAGGACGGTGATTTTGACTGTCATGTCTTGAGTGCGGACGCGGTCAGGAGATGATGAGAATGACGAGGGCCGCAACGATCACCGTGCTGATCGTGCCCCACTTCATCAGGGTCACAAAGCCCGTGAAGGTGCCATTCGCCTGAGACATGTCCTGTTGGTTAGCCATGATTATCCCGTCCCTTTTTCATCCTAGGAAACGCTCCTAGCGGCAATGCGCGCACGCCTCAAGTCAGGAGGTAAGGGGGGTGCAGGTCGTCGCGCCCTTAATTCGCTCTTTACCCCCTCTCTTTATCACGTGCGGGGAACCAGCGGGAACAAAGAATGAGCGACGTCGAAAATCCGGTGCTTTTGCTGGTGGATGATGAGCCAGCGCAGCGCCGTCTGAACATCGCGATGGCCAGTCGCGCAGGCTGGCGCACGCTCACGGCGAACACTGCCGATGATGCGATCGAGCTTCTCACATCGCGAGAAGGCGCGCGCTTGTCTGCCGTCATCATCGATGACTGGACGGAAGGGGATGAAGCCTCGAAGCTGATTCGCGATGTTCATGCCGTGCGCCCGCAATTGCCGGTGCTGGTGCTGACTGCCAACGGCACCGCCGCCAAGGCTGTGGAAGCGATGCGCGCGGGTGCCCATGATTTCCTGATCAAGCCGATTGCGCCAGACAGCTTTCTCTCGGCACTGCAGGTCGTGATCAATCATGCCGGATCGGGCGGCGAGCTGCGTCCACTGACCGAGAAGATCCGCACACCTTTGGGCTTTGACGAAATCATCGGATCGTCGCCAACCTTCCGCGCCGCGCTGGCCATTGCCGCCAAGGCGGCGCGCGCGCGCGTGCCGGTCCTCATCGAGGGGGAAAGCGGCGTCGGCAAGGAAGTGATCACGCATGCGATCCATGTCGCATCGCCACGTGCGCGGATGCCGCTCGTCACCGTGAATTGCGGGGCGATTCCGACCAACCTCGTCGAATCCGATCTGTTCGGCCATGAGCGTGGGGCGTTTACCGGCGCTTTCGATCGCCATGTCGGCAAATTCATGACCGCCAATGGCGGCACCATCTTCCTGGACGAGATCAGCGAATTGCCACTCGAAGCGCAGGTGAAGCTGCTGCGTGTGCTGCAGGATGGCGAGATTCAGCCCGTCGGCGCGCGGATGCCGAGCCAGGTGGACGTTCGCGTGATCGCCGCGACCAACAAGCGCCTGATCGAGGAAGTGGAAGCCGGGCGGTTCCGCGAAGATCTTTATTATCGCCTCAACGTGGTGCAGCTCACCATTCCGCCGCTGCGGGATCGCATGGGCGATGTGCCAGCCCTCGCGCGGCACCTGATGGACCGCATCGCGGCGCAGCCCGGCCTGCACAGCCTTGGTATCACCACCGAGGCGATCAATCTGCTCATGCGCCATGACTGGCCGGGCAATGTGCGCCAGCTGCACAACACGCTATTCCGTGCGGCAGTGCTTTGCGATGGCGATGCGCTGACCGCCGCTGATTTCCCGCAGCTCTCCGGCCAGATTTTCCGCAATGGCGCTGTACAGGATCGCAAGGAAGTCGCGTCGCTCTCCATGGTGCGGGCCGCGCAGGAAAATGGCATCGGCGTCACGCTATACGAGGCCAATGGCCATTTGCGGTCGCTTTCCGAGATAGAGGCCGATGTTATCCGGCTGGCGATCGGCCATTATCGCGGGCGCATGACGGAAGTTGCGCGGCGGCTTGGGATTGGGCGCTCGACGCTGTATCGCAAGCTTGCCGAGCTGGGAATTGATACGGCGGCCTGAGGTGAGAGCCCCACCACCACCCACGTCACCCCGGACGTGTTACCGGGGCCCCCGAAATTTTTTTAACTCCCCAAGAAAAACCGGGCCCCCCCTAAACAAACGGGTGAACA
>CBIHKY010000004.1:0-79521 GCA_966205705.1 uncultured Alphaproteobacteria bacterium | reverse complement strand
GTGCGGTGCTGGCGGCGGCGCGCGAAGGTGCGCAGGGGCGCGTGGTGGCCGTGGTGCAGCCGCATCGCTTCACGCGGTTGCGCGATTTGATGGATGAGTTCCAGCAATCCTTCAACGATGCCGATGTGGTGTATGTCGCGCCGGTTTATACCGCGGGCGAGCAGCCGATCGAAGGCGTGGATGCCGATGAGCTGGTGGCTGGACTCAAGCGTCGTGGCCACCGTGCGGCGCAGACGATCTCCGATGCCGACGCGCTGGCGAAGGCGCTCGCGGCTGATCTGCAGGCCGATGACATGATCGTGTGCCTTGGCGCAGGTGATATTACGAAGTGGGCGGCGGGGCTGGCCTCCGCTGTCGATGCAGCGCGGAAGGAGCTGGCCTGATGTGGGAGCTGATGCGCATTGGTCTGGAGATGCAGGAGCGCATGATCGAGGCGCAAGCCAAGGGGCTGGAAATGGCGCGCGAGATGATGGACGTGGCCGAGGTTCAGCGCGATGCAGGTCAGGCGGCAATGGATGTTGCCGAGGCGCAAAAGGCCATGTTCGGACGCTGGATGAATTTTTGGGGCGGGCGCAATTGACGCAAGCCGCGCTCAAGACATTGAACGATGACATTGCGGTGCGCGGCAAGCTGACGGCTGATGCGCCGTTGGCGCCGCTTGTGTGGTTCAAAAGTGGAGGCGTGGCGGACTGGCTGTTCGAGCCGAAAGATGCCGATGATCTGTGCGCGTTTCTGGCGGCGCTTGATCCGAGCGTGCCGGTGATGGCATTGGGCCTTGGCTCCAACCTGATCGTGCGCGATGGCGGCGTGCCGGGTGTGGTCGTGCGGCTGGGCAAGGCTTTTGCGCAGGTCGAGCGGATTGGTGAGACGGGGCTGCGCTGTGGCGCTGGCGCGTCGGGCATTCTCGTGTCCTCGACTGCGCGTGATGCTAGCATTGGCGGGCTGGAGTTTCTGCGCTCGATCCCCGGCACGGTCGGCGGGTTCGTCCGCATGAATGGCGGCGCTTATGGGCGCGAAGTGAAGGATATTCTTGTCGAGGCCGATGTGGTGATGCGCAATGGCGAGCGGGTGACGCTGGCGCTCGATGCTCTGGACTTCACTTATCGGCATAGCAGCCTGCCGGAGGGCGCGATTGTGATTTCGGCTGTGTTTCAGGGCCATCCAGAAGCCAGCGATGTGATCCAGGCCGAGATGGACCGGATTTCCGCCGCGCGCGAGGCATCGCAGCCGCTGCGCAGCAAGACGGGCGGCTCGACCTTCAAGAACCCGCCGGGCGAAAAGGCCTGGGCGCTGGTCGATGAGGCTGGCTGTCGCGGGCTGACGCTGGGCGGCGCGCAGGTGAGCGAGAAACATACCAATTTCCTCATCAACATTGGCGATGCGACCAGCACGCAGATCGAGGCTCTTGGGGAAGAAGTGCGCAAGCGCGTGAAGGACAAAAGTGGCGTGACTCTTGAGTGGGAAATTCAGCGTGTTGGCCGTTTGATGCAGGGAGACGCCGCATGAAGGGTCCGTGGAACGTTGTCGTGCTGCTAGGCGGCTGGGCTGCCGAGCGTCAGGTGTCGCTCTGGAGCGGCGCGGATATCGCCAAGGCGCTGGAAGAGCGCGGGCATAATGTGACGCGCATCGATCTGGGTGAGACGCCTGCGCAAGGGCGCGATCTGCCCGCCAAGCTCATCGCCGCCAATCCCGATGTGGTGTTCAATGCGCTGCATGGCGTGCCGGGTGAAGATGGCACCGTGCAGGGGCTTATGGATGTGATGGGCTTCACCTACACCCATAGCGGCCTCGCGACATCCGTGATCGCGATCGACAAGCAGCTGACCAAGCAGCATCTGGTGCCGCATGGCATCCCCATGCCGGGCGGACGGATGGTGGCATCCAAGGACTTGTTCGAGGCCGATCCACTGCCGCGCCCTTATGTCGTGAAGCCAGTGAATGAAGGCTCGTCGGTCGGCGTGGCGATCATCACGGCAGAGGGCAATTATGGCAATCCGATTGGTCCCGATGTGGTTGGACCCTGGCAGGATTTTGACGAACTGCTGGCTGAGCCCTTCATTCGCGGGCGCGAGTTGACGGTTGCCGTGCTGGGCGACCGGGCAATGGCCGTGACCGAGCTTAAGCCGCTCAATGGCTTTTATGATTTCGAGGCGAAATATACCGATGGCATGACCGAGCATGTCTGCCCCGCCGATGTGCCGGCGGATATCGCGCAGGCGATGATGGACATCGCGCTCAAGGCGCATCGCTTGCTGGGCTGCAAGGGCACGTCCCGCTCGGACTTCCGCTGGGATGATGAGCAGGGCCTTGCGGGCATTTTTCTGCTAGAGGTGAACACGCAGCCGGGCATGGCGCCGCTGAGCCTGCTGCCTGAGCAGGCGCGCTATCTGGGCATCAGCTATGGCGAGCTGGTCGAGACGCTTATCGCCGACGCATTGGCGGCCAAGGGGGAGCAGGGATGAGCACGGCGACAATCAAGCGCGGCTCTGGCCGTGGCGGGCGCGTCAGCGCGCCAGCGCGCAGGCCACGCCGCAACAAGGGCTGGCTCAATCGGCTGCTGGCCTATGTGCCGCTGAGCCCTGAACAGATTAACCGCCTGATGACATGGAGCATTGGCGTGCTGGTGCTGGCCATTCTGTGGTTTGCCGCCAGCTTCATGGGCCTGCCAGCAATGGCGCGCGCGGAGCTGAGCGAACTTGCCGGGCGCGCAGGCTTTGCCGTCGCCAAGATTGAGGTGCGCGGGCTTGAGCGGAATGACGAGATGCCCGTTTCCGATATCGCCGTGAAATATGTCGAGCGATCCATGCTCTCGGTGGATCTGGATAAGCTGCGCTCGGAAGTGATGACGCTCGGCTGGGTGAAGGAAGCGCGCGTATCCCGCCGCCTGCCCGATGCGCTGATCGTCGATGTGGTCGAGCGCCAGCCGGTTGCGGTGTGGCAGCATGATGGCAAATTGAGCCTTGTGGATGCAACCGGCATCGAGCTTGGCATGGTTGCGCCCAACGCGATCCCCGATCTGCCGCTGGTGGTGGGGCCGGATGCGAACAAGCGCACGGCGGCGCTCGCCAAGCTGATGGATGCCGCCCCTGCGCTCAAGCCGTTGCTGAAAGGGGCGACTTGGGTCGGCAATCGTCGCTGGGATTTGAGTTTTCGCTCGGGTGAACAATTGATGTTGCCGGAAGGTGATGCGGATGCGGCAGCGGCGTTGGTGAATTTTGCGCGAATGGATGGCGTGGACCGGTTGCTCGGGCGCGGTGTGCTGCGGTTTGATATGCGTGATGCGACGCGCTTCGTGCTGCGTTTGCCGCCGGGTCAGGCGAAGGATGATGCGCCGAGCGTGAGCACGGCTGGCGCGGCGACGGTTGTGACGGGCAGCGAGCCAAAGGCAGCGCCTGCCGCCGCCAGCACGGAAGGCTGAGGTGGCCGCCTCGCGCAATGATGGCCTGATTACCGCCATCGACATCGGCACCTGGAAAGTCTCGGCGCTGATCGCCAAGAAGCAGGAAGATGGCAGCCTCACCGTGCTGGGCACTGGCCAGCGCGAGAGCCGGGGCGTGCGACGCGGGTTCGTGATCGATATGGAGCGCACCGAGCTTGCCGTGCGTGAAACGGTCGAGCAGGCCGAGAAGGTTGCGGGCACTAATATCGAGAAGGTGTTGCTCAGCTTCTCCGGCAGCAGCATCGAGAGCCGGGTCGAACCGGTTGAGATGGCTGTGGGTGGGCGGCGCATCGAGCAGGCCGACATTGACACATTGTTTGACATGGCGCGCGAGCAGATCAATCCCGAGGGGCGGGTGATCCTGCAGGCTAATCCAACGCTTTATACTATTGACGGCATGCGCGGTGTGGCGCGGCCATTAGGCCTCCATGCCGATCAGCTTGGCGTCGATATTCATGTGATGCTCGCCGATGGCGCGCCGCTGCGCAACCTGGAGACGAGCGTGCGCGGCGCTTATCTGGACGTGCAGTCGATTATTGCATCGCCTGTGGCGACAGCGGCGGCCTGCCTTTCGGATGAAGAGCGCGATCTTGGCGTGGCGCTGGTCGAGTTGGGCGCTGGCGTGACCAATGTGTCGCTGCACATCGGCGGCATGCTGGTGGGCTTGAAGTCGATCCCGATCGGCGCGGCGGATATCACGGACGATATTGCCTCGGCTTTCGGGATACGACGCAGTCAGGCCGAGCGGATGAAATGCTTTTATGGCTCGGCGATGCAGAATCGCAGGGATTTCCGCGAAATTATCGAGATTGCGCCAGCGGCCAGCAGTGCCGAGCAGGCCGAGACTCGCCGGGTGACGCGCGCGGAACTGGTTGGCGTGATTTGTGAGCGCCTCAACCGGCTGATGAGCGAAGTGAACAAGGCGCTCAACGAAATGGGTTTTCACTCGCCTGTCGGGCGTCAGGTGGTGCTCACCGGTGGCGGCGCGGATCTGAAAGGCATGGCCGATTATGCGCAAACCGCACTTGGCCGCACGGTGCGGATCGGCAGGCCCAAGCTGCTGGATGCGCTTCCGGAGGCTCATCGCGGACCTGCGTTTGCTACGCTGACCGGCCTTGCCATCTATGGATCGAAAGAGCGGGAAGATCTGATGCAGCGGCCATTGAACGAGCAACGCGTTCATCGCGCGAAGGGCGGGGCCATGTTCCAGCGGCTTATCGCGGCGTTGCGGGCGGGCTATTGACGCAATTGCGACGGGCCGGGCGCCGGAACGCAAGATATTGTGGATGAGTGGTTAAAAAGAGCGTGAACTGAGCGGTCAACTGGTGCATGAATCAGAAACGTTGCTGGTGCGAAACGCGCCCTAGGGAGAATCTTTGATGAGCATTGAAATCGGTCCGCCCCATGTGGACGAGCTGAAACCACGTATCACCGTGATCGGTGTGGGTGGCGCAGGCGGCAATGCTATCGCGAACATGATCAATGCCTCGGTTGACGGCGTCAACTTCATCGTCGCCAATACCGATGCGCAGGCGCTCAACGCCTCGCCCGCAGAGCGTCGCATCCAGCTTGGTCCCCGTATCACCGAGGGTTTGGGCGCAGGATCACGCCCTGACATTGGCCGTGCGGCGGCTGAAGAGACAATCGCAGATGTGCAGGAAGCGCTTGAGGGCGTGCATATGTGCTTCATCGCGGCCGGCATGGGCGGCGGCACCGGAACCGGCGCTGCGCCAGTGATCGCCAAGGCTGCGCGCGAGAAGGGTATCCTGACCGTCGGCGTGGTTACCAAGCCGTTCACCTTTGAAGGTGCGCGCCGGATGCGCTCGGCCGATAGCGGCATCGAAGAGCTGCAGAAGCATGTCGATACGCTGATCGTCATCCCGAACCAGAATTTGTTCCTCATCGCCAACCCGAACACGACCTTCAAGGAAGCGTTCGAGATGGCCGATGAAGTGCTGCAGCAGGGCGTGCGCGGCATCACCGATCTGATGGTCATGCCAGGCCTCATCAACCTCGATTTTGCCGACGTTCGCTCCGTGATGGAGGAAATGGGCAAGGCGATGATGGGCACAGGCGAGGCCGAAGGCGATGGCCGCGCATTGCAGGCCGCCGAGAAGGCGATTGCCAATCCACTGCTCGATGGCGTTTCCATGCGCGGCGCCAAGGGCGTCATCGTTTCCATCGTGGGTGGCGAAGATATGCGCCTGATGGAAGTGGACGAAGCGGCGAACCATATTCGCGAGTTGGTCGATCCGGACGCGAACATCATCTGGGGTTCGGCCTTCAACGAGCAGCTGAACGGCAAGATCCGCGTTTCGGTCGTCGCGACCGGTATCGACATGGATGTGCATTCGTCGCACGCCAAGAGTCAGCCTTTCCGGCTTGGTGAAATGGGTGGCGGTTCCGCGCGTGGTGCCTCCACGGGCGGTATGACGGCCCCTGCTGCGGCGATTTCCGTGCCCAAGGCCCAGCCTGTCGAGAGCGACATGCTCGATCTTGGCAGCGCGGAAGAAGAGCCCGTCGCTCAGCATTATATCCCGGCTGAGCCTGTCGCGTCTGTGGCTGCACCAGCACCGCGTTTCACGGCTGCGACGTTTGACGACATTACCGGTGAAGATGAGTTGGTGCTGGACAACAGTGCTGCATCGGAGCCGCCGCTCGTCGTCGAGCCGCCGGTCCCTGCGGCGGCTGAGCCAGCCAAGGCCGCTGGCGGCACGCTGTTTGAGCGCATGTCCCAGCTTGCGCGGGGTCAGAGCCGTCCGCCTGAGCCGGATGATGTGGACAGTGATCGCAGCAATTTTGAAGTGCCGCGCTTTCTCAATCGGCAAAATAATCAATGAAGGACTGGGCGGGCGCATCCGAGCGCCCGCCCAGCCTGATAGATTTTCTCGCCTGAGAGGTTTTTGAATTGTGACACGGACGCGCTGGATCCTGGCCCTCTCTCTGGCCATGACGGCCCCCGTAATTGCCCAGACCGGCGAAGTGGTGCAGGCCACACCGTCGGCTGAGGCGGTGGCTGCACTGAACCGCCACCTTTCCTCGCTCTCGCGCAGTCCGCAAAACCTCACCGCTCTGTTGGGCGCGGGGCAGGCCGCACTCGACCTTGGTGATATTCAGGCCGCGAATGGCTTTTTCACGCGCGCCAATATGGTCGACGGGCGCAGCGGTAGGGCCAAACTCGGCCTCGCCATCGTGCAGATCGCGCTCAAGCAGCCGGAGGACGCCGCCGCCAACTTTGATGCCGCAGCGGCATTAGGCGAGCGGGCGACGGGCCATCTATCCGACCGTGGTCTGGCTTATGATCTCACAGGCCAGCAGGCCAAGGCGCAGCTCGATTATCGTGCGGCACTGGCAGCCAATCCCAATGATCAGACAGCGCGCACGCGCTATGCGGTGTCGCTCGGCATTTCCGGGCAATTGGCCGAGGCCAACCAGCAGCTGGAAACGGCGCTGGCTGGCGGCGACAGGGAAGCCTGGCGGATGCGCGCGTTCATCCTCGCCATGAATGGCCGGATCAGCGATGCGCGATCGGTGACGCAATCGATGATGCCAAAGGGGCTGGCCGACGCGATCGACCCCTATCTCCAGCGATTGCCGCTGTTGACGGCGACGCAAAAGGCGGCGGCAGCGCATTATGGCGATTATCCCGCCAATGTGCTGCGACTTGCCGCGCCAGAGCCGACGCGCGAGAGCACTGTGGCCGTCGCGGCGACATCCCAGCGGGACACAGGCAGCAGACGCGACCGGCGTAGGCGCGAGGTAGCGGAGCGCGAGGCTGCTGAACGCAAGGCTGCGGAGAAACAGATCGCGGACCGTCAGGCGGCGCGCGTGGCCAGTGCGCGCAGGCAGGGCGGAACACAAATGGCTGCCGCGACGCCTCCCCCCGCTGCGCAGCCATCGATCAGCACCCCGGCGCCTCAGCTTGTGCGGGAGACAGCAAGCATTCCGGTAAGAGAGCCGGTGCGGACGACCGCCCGTCCATCGGCAACGATGCCAAGCCTTGCGCCTGCATGGGCGAGGCCGCAGGATACAGCGCAGCCAGCACAGAGCGTTGCTGCCACGCCCACGCCGACATCCACCCCAACACCTACCCCCGCGCCGACACCGGCGCCGAGCTATGCGGTGCCTCCGACCGCATCGATGGCGCAGGGGCCGAGCGATCCGATCACATCCGCCGCGCCTCGTGCGGTAACGCCAGCACCATCGAGTTTCGCAACGCCAGCACCGGCGGAGGCTGTCGTGCCACAACCTCAGCCCGCTCAGCCACAAATCGTGCAGCCCATCCGCTCGCTGGCCGACACTTTGCAGTCGTTGGAAGTGCCGGCGCAGGAGCGCCAGCAGGCTGCGGTGATGGCCGATCTGCAAGCGGTCGCCCGCATCCGCGATCAGCGCCGCAAAGTGGCGGAGGCAGCGCAGGCCAAGGCAAAGGTGGAGGCGGAAGCCAAGGCCAAGGCGGACGCAGCGAAGAAGGCCGAGGCCGAGCGCAAGGCTAAGCTTGCCGCCAGCCCGTCACGCAACTGGGTGCAGATCGCCACGGGCCGCGATGTGGCTGCGCTGGCGTTCGACCTGCGCCGCATGCGCCGCACCTATGCCGATGCCTTGGGCGATCAGGATGGCTACACGGCCGAATGGGGCCAGACGCGTCGTTTGCTGATCGGGCCATTCCGCAAGACTGAAGACGCCAAGGCGGCTGTTACGCAGATCGTCAAAGCCGGTGGCGACGCGTTCATGTGGCAAAGCGCTGCGGGCGAGGAAGTCAGCAAGATCGGCGCAAAGTGATGGCGCTGGCCCCTTATGCCAGTGATCCGGCGCGCAGCCGGGGACGGCAATATGAGGAAGCGGGCGGTGAAGCGCGGGGACCGCGCGACGCCTTTCAGCGCGATCGCGATCGGATCATCCATTCGATCAGCTTCCGCCGTTTGCGCCACAAGACGCAGGTTTTCGTGGCGCCGGAGGGGGACCATTATCGGGTGAGGCTGACACACAGCCTTGAGGTCGCGCAGATCGGGCGCACCATTGCGCGGGTGCTGTGGCTGAATGAGGATCTGACCGAGGCGCTCTGCCTCGCCCATGATATCGGCCATCCGCCCTTTGGTCACTCGGGCGAGGATGCGCTTGAGGAAGCGCTCGCAGCGCATGGTGGTTTTGATCATAATGCCCATTGCCTGCGCACATTGATGCTGTTGGAAGATGCCTATCCGCGCTTTCCGGGGCTCAACCTCAGCTGGGAGATGCTGGAGGGGCTGGCCAAGCATAATGGCCCGATCATAGCGCCGAACTGGGCGATGCGGGAGATTGATGCGGCCTTTCCGCTCGATCTGCAAAGCTGGCCTTCGCTGGAGGCGCAGGTGGCGGCGCTGGCCGATGACATTGCCTATGATAATCACGACATTGATGATGGGTTGCGCGCGGGCATCCTTACCATCGAGCAACTGCTCGAGGTGCCGCTCGTCCGCCGCTGCTGGGAGCGCGTGATTGCCCGCCATCCCGACCTGCCCGCCGAGCGATTGCTGCGTGAGCTGGTCCGCGATCAGATTGGCATCATGGTGAATGATCTGCTGGCTTCGACACAGGCGAATATTGCTGCATTGGGGCTGGCTCAGGCCGATGTAAGCGATGTGCGCGCCGCCGGGCGGGTCGTGGCGGCCTTCTCCGACGAGATGCGCGAGGAGGAGCGGGCGCTCAAGCGGTTCATGTATGCCAATCTCTATCACCATCCCCAGCAACTCGCGGCTGCTGCTCATGCCCGTGTGATTGTGTCCGAATTATTCAGCGCCTATCAGGCCGATCCGGCACTGATGGGCAGGGCGTGGGATGCAAGCTGCGTTGCTGCTGAGCCAGACCGCAGCCGTCACATCGCGGACTATATTGCCGGGATGACGGACCGGTTCGCCGAGCGGGCGCATCAGGAGATTTACGGCACCAAGTTGGAACAACGGCTGACGTGAACGCAGGAGCCCAGCAATGACCGACGAGCCAAAGCCTTGGGTGGCGAAAGAAGCGGCTTCCAGCGAGCATAAGCGCCACGCGCCCGCCACGTTGCGCAATCGAGATGCCATCGCGCAGGTGCTGGCGGAGGTCCTGCCCTCGACTGGATTGGTGCTTGAGATTGCGAGCGGGTCCGGCGAGCATATCTGCCACTTCGCCGCAACATTCCCGAATTTGCGCTGGCTGCCGAGCGACCCGGACCCGGCGGCGATCGGCTCGATTGCGGCCTGGGTGGATGAGGCGGGGCTGAGCAACCTCGCGCCGCCGATGCAGATCGACGCCGCGACACCAGAGGCCTGGCCGGTTGGCGAGGCAGATGCGGTGCTATGCATCAATATGGTGCACATCAGCCATTGGTCAGCGACGCTGGGCTTGTTGGAAGGCGCCGCGCAGCTGTTGGATGAGGGCGCACCGCTTTATCTTTATGGGCCTTATTTCCGGAGCGGCGTGGAGACGGCGCCGAGCAATGTGGCATTCGATGTGTCGCTGCGTTCGCGAGATCCGGCATGGGGCCTGCGCTGGCTGCATGATGTGGAGGATGCCGCGACACTCGAAGGCTTTGTGCTGGAGCGTATCATCGACATGCCCGCCAATAATCTCAGCCTGATCTTCCGGCGCGGTCCTCGGTCGGGCTGATGCTGGGCGTCTGCTGGCGGACATGCTCGCGCCAGGCAATGTAAAGCCCGCTGGCGGCGATCAGAGCCGCACCTGCCCATGTGGAGGGACCGGGCCAGGTCGCCCAGACGAGCCAGCCAGCCGCCGTCGCCCAGATGATCTGGCTGTAATCCATCGGTATGACGAGGGACACCGGCGCCCAGCGCAAGGCGGAGGTCATCAGCATCTGCGCGAGCCCGCCCGTGACGCCAAGGCCCGTGAACAATAGCCATGTCACCAGATCATGCGACTGGCCGAACCAGAGCATCAGCAGGGCAAGCGGCGGGAGCGATAGCAGCGTGAACCAGAACACGATGACGGGCGATGATTCGGTGCGCCCGAGATCGCGCAGCACGATGGAAACGGTCGCGGTGACAAAAGCGCCGCCGAGCGCGACAAGGACGCCGACCGAAGCGAAATGGGCGGTGCCCGGATGCGCCATGATAACGACGCCGACAAAGCCGATCAGCACGGCAGTCCAGCGGTGGATGCCGGTCTGTTCCTTAAGGATGAGCGCCGAGAGGATCGTCGCGAAAATCGGCATGGTGAAGCCGATGGACGTTGCTTCCGCCAGCGGCAGCAAGGCGACCGCGCCGAAATTAAGCAGCATGCCGAACAGGCCAAGGGCGGTGCGCGTGGCGTGGGTGCGCAGCGGTGCACGTGGTCGCAATGCGGGACCGATCTTGGCAAGCGCCCAGATTGTCGCCACGGGCAAAGCAATGAACTGGCGGTAGAACAGCACCTCTGCGAGATTAGCGCCGCGCTCCAGCAGCAACTTGCCCATCGTATAGGTGGCCGCCAGCATCATCATAGCGAGCAGCCGCAGCGTGATAGCGAACAACGGGCGATCCTGCCGTGCTACGGCCTTCTCCATCACATTGGCTTTGCTCATGCGAGGGCAGTGGACTTGGGTGATCCGCGCACACTATCCCAAATAAACAGTGCGAGCGCGATCCAGATGAGGAGGAAGCTACCCCAGCGTATGGGCGACATCGGCTCGTTGAACAGCATGACGCCGCTGAGGAACTGGAGCGTGGGCGCGACATATTGCATGACGCCCAGCGTCACCATCGGCAGCGAGCGGGCGGCGACGGCAAACAGAATGAGCGGAATTGACGTGACCGCGCCCGTGCCGATCAGCCCGATGGTGATGACCGGCGATGCGCCGAAGACGAGCGCGCCCTGTGCCGAGAGCCAGCCCAGAAAGACAAGTGCGGGGATGGCGAGCAGCGCCGTCTCGACCGCGAGTCCGGCAGCAGCGGGGACCGGTGTGACTTTGCGAACAAGGGCATAGAAGGCGAAGCTGACGGCAAGGGTGAGGCTGATCCACAGCGTCTGCCACTCGCTCACGGCAAGGATGGCGACCCCACAGGCTGCGACGGCAACCGCGATGGCCTGCCCGCGGCGCAGCTTCTCCTTGAGGATGAGCGTGCCGATGACGACGTTTACGAGCGGATTGAGGAAATAGCCAAGGCTCGCCGCAACGACATGATCGGTATCCACCGCCCACACATAGACCAGCCAGTTGGCGGCGATCAGCAGCGAGCTGAGGGCGAGCGCGGCGAGGATGCGCGGCTGGCGGAAAACGAGGATGAAGGCGGGGTAGAGCCGCATTGCTGCGAGCACGAAGGCGAGGAAGACGACCGACCAGATGACGCGGTGGGCGACGATCTCGAACGGGGAAACTTGATGGAGGAATTTGAAGTAAAGGGGCAGGAGGCCCCACATCGCATAGGCGCCAAGACCCGCGAGCAGGCCCGCGCGATGCACGGCTGCCTGTGCGCTGTTTAGCCCTGCGCTATCAGAAACGAGCCGCGCGTCGCTCAAATGATGCCGCCGCCGACCCAAAGCCGGAGCATGGCAAAGGCTGCCACGGCGAGGCAGAAGTTACGCGCGCCGGTTCCCGTGGCGAATTGGCCGATCAGCGCACCGAACAAGGCGAAGGGCACGATGAACCAGTTCGCCCAGCCCAGAAACGGGATGATCGCAGGGATCGCCATGAGGAGCGCGGACAGGCCGATGAGGATGGAGAGAATGGAGAACATGATGCCTAAATGGCCGCCGCGCGCGTGAATGACAAGGGTGAGCAGGACGCATAGGTTAGGGGCGTGATTGTGGTTTGTGCATGTGTGTGATGGGGCTGTGTGGTTGCCACCCTTACCTCCGTCATCTCCACGCCTCGTCATCCCGGGCTTTGACCCGGGATCCCGCTTTCTTTGGGCGTATGGGTGAAGGCAGCGGGACCCCGGATTAAGTCCGGGGTGACGGTGGTAGGTGCGCTCTCAATTGCGATGCTCGCGCTCGATAACGGTGACGACGACGATTGCGTTTATCTGCCCCGCTCCTATTTCCCATTGAATTGGAGGCGCAGTGCGAAGGCAGCGGGACCCCGGATCAAGTCCGGGGTGACGTTGTTATGGGCGCTGAGCCGTTACGCCCCTAACCGTCGCTATCGCGCTCGATGTCCGCACCGACTGCCGAGAGCTTCTCTTCCAGCCGCTCATAGCCGCGATCGAGATGATAGACGCGGTTCACGACTGTCTCCCCCTGCGCGGCGAGGCCGGCAAGGATGAGGCTCATGGAGGCGCGCAGGTCCGTTGCCATCACGGGCGCCCCGGTGAGGCCCGCAACGCCGCGCACGACTGCCGTGCGGCCATTCACGGTGATGTCTGCGCCCATGCGCGCCAGTTCGGGCACGTGCATGTAGCGATTCTCGAAGATCGTCTCGGTCAGCACGCTTGCGCCGTCTGCCAGCGTGAGCATGGCCATGAACTGCGCTTGCATGTCGGTCGGGAAGGCGGGGAAAGGCGCGGTCGAAAGCGTCAGCGGCTTCAGCTTGCCATCCGATGCCACCTTGATGCTGTTCTTGCCTTCTTCCACATGCACGCCTGCATCACGAAGCCCCTTGAGGATCGCGAGCATGCCGGATGCGTCTGCGCCCACCAGCTCCAGCTCGCCACCCGTGATGGCGGCGGCGCAGGCATAGCTGCCCGCTTCGATCCGGTCCGGCATCACGCGATAGGTGGTGCCGTAAAGGCGTGGCTTGCCGTGGACGATGAGCCGCTCGGTGCCGATGCCCTCAATCTCGCTGCCCATCGCGACGAGCAGATTGCACAGGTCGACAATCTCCGGCTCGCGCGCGGCATTGTCGATGATCGTCTCGCCATTGGCGAGGGTGGCGGCCATCAGCGCATTTTCGGTCGCGCCGACGGACGGGAAGGGGAAAGTGATGGTCGCGCCCTTGAGGCCCCCATCGGGCGCGATGGCGCGCACATAGCCATTCGCCATCTCGATCGTCGCGCCCAGCGCCTGGAAGGCCAGAAGGTGGAAATCAATGGGCCGGTTGCCGATGGCGCAGCCGCCCGGCAAGGACACTGTCGCTTCACCGGCGCGGGCAAGCAAAGGCCCGAGCACGACGATGGAGGCGCGCATCTTGCGCACGATATCATAAGGCGCGGTCGTCGAGGTGACGCGGCTGGCGCGCAACGTCATCACCCGGCCGAAGTCTTCCTGCCGTGATCCCTCGATCATGGTGGAGACGCCAAGCTGGTTGAGCAGATGGCCAAAGCTATCCACATCCGCGAGGCGGGGGAGATTGCGCAGGGTGACCGGCTCTTCCGTCAACAGCGCACAAGGCAGCAGCGTGAGCGCCGCATTCTTTGCGCCAGAGATGGGGATCTTGCCGGAGAGCGGCTTTCCGCCGCGGATGACGATACGGTCCATCGCCGCTTCCTAGCGGGTGGAGCGATGAGCGCAAGAGGGGCAGGCATAATCGCCCGCCGAACAGGTCAAATCAGGCGAGCAATTCGACATCCCAATAGAGCCAGTCATGCCAGCTCTCATGCAGGAAATTGGGCGGAAAGGCGCGGCCATGATCCTGCAATTGCCAATTTGTGGGGCGGATCGGCTGCTCCATCAGCACCATGCCTGCCTCGCGCGGGGTGCGGCCGCCTTTTTTCAGGTTGCAGGGCGAGCAGGCTGTAGACACATTCTCCCAGGTCGTGCGCCCGCCAGCGCGGCGCGGCACCACATGATCGAAGGTCAGATCCTTGAGCGAGCCGCAATACATGCAGGAGAAGCGATCGCGCAGGAACAGGTTGAAACGGGTGAAGGCTGGGTGGGCACTTGGCCGCACATATTGGCGTAGCGCAATGACCGAGGGGATGGCCATGCGGAAGCTTGGGGAGTGAACCTCCTGCTCATAGCTTGCGACGATATCGACGCGATCGAGGAAGACGGCCTTGATGGCGGTTTGCCAGGGCCAGAGGCTGAGCGGGTAATAAGACAGAGGCGTATAATCGGCATTGAGCACCAAAGCCGGGCAGTTTTCCGGATGGCGTATTCGATCGGGATGATACATGCGCTCTCGTACCCCTTTCGTTGCGCCGCGATCCTTCCGAGAGAACCGTGACATGGTCATGACAGCAGAGGTGCCAAGGCCTCGTCAAGAGCTTGTATGAGCGAAAAACCGATAACGCGCCATGTTGTGACCCGCTTTGCCCCGAGCCCGACCGGTCGGCTGCAGATCGGGCATGGCTGGTCTGCCCTGCAGGCGCATGATCTTGCGCGAGAAAGTGGCGGGACATTCATCCTGCGGATCGAGGATACGGACGTGACGCGGTGCCGGGCTGAGTTCACCGACGGCATTTATGAGGATCTGCGCTGGCTTGGGTTGAGCTGGGATGGGCTGGTGATCCAGAGCGAGCGGTTTGCGGCTTATGAGGCGGCGCTGGAGGCGCTGAAGGGGCTGGGTTTGCTCTACCCCTGCTTCTGCACGCGGGGCGATATTGCGCGCGAAGTTGCGGCCAGTCTTCATGCGCCGCATGGTGCGGATGGGCCGCTTTATCCTGGTATTTGCAGGCACTTGGCGCCTGATGTTTGCGCGGCGCGGTTGGCGCAGGGGGAGCCGCACAGCTGGCGGCTCGATATGGCGGCGGCGATGGCGCGCACGGGGCCGCTGGTCTGGCACGACGTCTTCGCGGGCGAGGTTGCGGTTGACCCGGATGCGCTGGGCGATTTGATCCTGAAAGGGCGTGACCGGCCTGCAAGCTATCATCTGGCCGTCGTGGTCGATGATGCGGCGCAGGGCGTGACGGATGTCGTGCGCGGATCGGACGTATTCGCATCCACACATGCGCACCGGACGTTGCAAGCCTTGCTGGGATTCCCCACGCCACTTTACCGGCATCACCGCCTGATCGTGGATGCAGCGGGCGCGCGATTGGCCAAGCGCGCGGCGGGCCTAAGCCTAGCTGAGTTGCGCGAGGCTGGCGTTGCTGGGCTGGCGCTGGCGGATGATTTGCGAGCGGGACGCTTTCCGGTTGGAATTGCACTGGGGGAGGCTTAGATTAGCATTCAAGGAGCTAATTTAATGGGCAACGCCTTCCTCATCATTCTACTCATCGCCACCATGATCGGCGCACTGATCATGCTCATTCGCGGGATCATCAGCTTCCTGCGAACGACCGAGGCTGATCTGAAAGGCGATGGCGTTGGCCCGAGCCAATCCAGCCTGCGCCAGAACAAGGCGATGATGGGTCGCGTGACCTTTCAGGCGGCAGCGATCCTCATCGTGGCGCTCATGCTGTTGATGAATAGCGGCAAATAAGCGGCTGATTTAGCGCGCGTCACGCCGTGCAGCGCACGCGCGCGACTGTGCCGATTGTGAGCGTATCGCCATCGCCTGAAAGGCTGAGCGTTGCGCTATCCGACCAGGTTTCTCCCTCGCCGCTATAGGTTGCGGAGACGCGCAGGCGATTGGGCGAGAGTGGGCGCGCGCTCGTGACCTTGCCTGCGCTCTCGTAAAATGTAAGCCGATCGCCAGCGACGGTCAGGCGCATATCATCGCCCGGCTTGCCGCATTTGGCAGCGCTGGAGGACCAGTTGCCGCGGAACGCCTGCGGGATTGCGCCGTCATTGCTTGCTTCGCCGCCCGCCGGGATAACCCGCACGGTGCCACGCGGCGACAGATCCGATGCGGCGATCAGCCAGGGTGATTGGCCAGCCTCACCCTTTTGCCCCTTGGGATTGCGCGAGAGCGTCATCATGCCGACCATATTGAAGGGGCGGCCATCCTCGCGAAGGCGGCCATACATTTGCACGGGCACGCGCGCGGTCGCGGTGCCGCCCGCTTCGGGCTTGCCGACCAGCACATTGATTTGCGAATATTTGCGGTAGGCGGCGGTAAATTGCGCCTCCGTCATGTCGCTCGCCTTGCCCGCATCGGCCCAGAGCCGATACGCATCGCCATAGCGGCCTTGCGAGAGCGCAATGCCCCACAGCTGGATTGCGGAGCCGGAGGCCTCGACGCTGGTGGGCACGCGGGCCGCGCCTTCGTTTAAGGGCGTGCGGTCATCGGGCAAACCGCCGGGCTCACCGGGCGAAGGCGGCTGGAGGTCGCCCAAAAATTCCGGCGATATTTGGCTGCTATTCTCATCGGCAGCGTTCAGCGCGGCATCGAGGGCGTTATCGGCGGCGACCGCATTGTTCATCTGCGCGGCGTTGTTGGTGGCGTCCGGTGCGACTTTACAGCCTGCCAAGGCGAGCGAAATTGCCACGATGGACGTGCCTGCGCTGATGCGGTTCATGCGTATCTCCCTGACTGGCTTGCTCACAAAACGCCCGATCATGGATCGGGTTGCCGCCATTTGCGTGCCTTGCCCGTCATGCTATGGGGAATGCCCCCTTCCGTATAGGACCAAATTCGCGATGAACGACCTCACGCACACGCCAGAGATGCTGATTGCCCTGATGGGCGCACGGGCGCGCCGTGCCACAGCACAGATGGCGCTGGCCCCGAGCGAGCAGAAAGCGAGGGCACTTGTCGCGGCGGCGGCGGCCTTGCGCGAGGCACTGCCCAAGATCCTCGAAGCGAACCGGGCGGACATGGAGCGCGGCGCTGGCAATGGGCTGTCATCGTCCATGCTTGACCGGCTGCGGCTGGACGAGGGGCGGGTATTGGCGGTTGCGGATGCGGTGGAGCAGGTCGCGAATCTGGACGATCCGGTCGGGCGCATCATCGATGAGAGCGTGCGGCCCAACGGCCTGCGCCTGAGCCGTGTGCGCGTGCCGCTGGGCGTGATCGGCATCATTTATGAGAGCCGCCCCAATGTGACGGCGGATGCGGCAGCGCTTGGGCTTCGCTCCGGCAATGCGGTGATTTTGCGCGGCGGATCAGAGGCGGTGGAGAGCAATCGCGCGATTCACGCCGCGATGGTGCAGGGTATTACGGAAGCGGGCCTGCCTGCCGACGCCGTGCAATATGTGCCGACGACGGACCGGGCTGCGGTGGGCGCGATGTTGCGCGCCGTGGGCCTCATCGACATCATCGTACCACGCGGAGGCAAGAGCCTTGTCGCGCGCGTGCAGGAAGAAGCGCGGGTGCCGGTGCTCGCGCATCTCGATGGCATTTGCCACACCTATGTCCATGCCGATGCCGATCCAGTCATGGCGCGCGAGATCATCGTGAATGCCAAGATGCGGCGCACGGGCATTTGCGGGGCGATGGAAACATTGCTGATCGACAGGGCTTATCCTGAGCCCGAGGTGCTGATCGCTGCACTGCTGGATGCAGGCTGCGAAGTGCGCGGTGATGAGGGCGTGCGAAAGCTCGATGAGCGCGTGGAAACGGCGCAGGAGAGCGACTGGGGCACGGAATATCTCGAAGCCATCGCTGCGGCGCGGATCGTGGGCGGGATGGACGATGCGCTGGAGCATATCGCCGCGCATGGCAGCCACCATACCGATGCGATCGTGACGCGTGATGCCGCCGTCGCCGAGCAATTCCTCGCACGTTGCGACAGCGCGATTTGCATGTGGAATGCCTCCAGCCAGTTTGCCGATGGGGGCGAGTTTGGGCTGGGTGCCGAGATTGGCATTTCGACCGGACGCATGCACGCGCGTGGGCCAGTCGCGCTGGAGGGGCTGACGACCTATAAATGGGTTGTGCGCGGCGAAGGGCAGGTGCGGCCATGAACATGGTGTCAGCGCGCTTTGCGGCATCGCTTGCAGTGATGGCTGGACTGGCTGGGTGTCAGGCGGTTCCTTCCGGCAGGCCTGCTCCGGCGCCAGCGCCTGTGCGCACCCCCGGGCCTGCGCCTCAAGCACCGTTGCCGCCGCCGCCCACAGATAGCGGTGCGACCGGTTGGGATGTCGCGCCTGTGGTGCAGGGGCAGTGGCGCTATCGCTCCACCACGGCGGAGAGTGTTGCCGAGTTTGGCGCGAGCAATATGCAGCCATCCTTCGCCATGCGCTGCGTGAAGCCGAGTCGACAGATTGCGCTGACATTGGCGGGCTATCGCACGGCCGGCACGGTGGTGATTCGCACCAGCGCTGGCGTGCTGCAATGGAATGGGCAGGCAATGCCGCAGAGTAGCGGGAGCGTGCTGACGATCACGCGCCCTGCGAGCGATACGGGTTTTGACTGGATGGCTTATTCGCGTGGCCGCATTTCCATCGAGCCAACAAGCTCGCCGCGATTCCTGCTGCCGGTGGTGGCGGAGATCGGCCGCGTGATCGAGGATTGCCGAGGCTAGAGTATCGCCGGAATTGCGGGCTTTTGGCCGCTCAGCCCGATTTGGGCGAGCGCATGATTATGATTTGAAAAAAGAATAATACAAGTCTTGTTCGCAGGGGCGAGATGATTCAAATCTATGCCTGTCGAAGGGCAAATGGTCTCCAGCCAGCCCCAAGACGAAACAGTTTCAACGCAATTGAAAGGAGGTGATCCGATGTCTCATGGTTCAGCAATGGGGTCGGTCAAGTCCGTTCGGGGAGCCTGTCGCTAAGGTATTGGCGGCGGGTCGCGCGAGGGTCTCACGGTTTTGAGGCTTAGACGCGGCGTAAATCCTCGGGTGGCGGCACTTCCGGCCGCTGACCATGCTGATGGGCCGTAGGAACCGTGATGGTTCCTGCGGCCCCTCTCATGTGTGTGGCGCGCAATTTGCATTGCGGTCAGGTTTTTCAACGCAGCCTTGTATCCTCGCGAAGGCGGGGATCCACTCACCGTTCCGAAATTGTCCCAGATTGCATCGTCGGAACTGGATCCCCGCATTCGCGAGGATACAGGATTTGGTTGTGGAATGGGCATTGGCGGATGCGCTAATCGCTCCGCTCGCCCTCTGCCTTGTGATAGAGAATCTCGTTGCGGATGTGCGTCACGCTCGATCCCAGCCGCGTCTCATACAGGAAAATCGCAAAGGCGATCGCGATCGAAATCATCGATCCCATGAAAAGCAGCGCGATGAGCGTGCCGAGATTGGCGTCCGCAAGGTTGGATGCGAACAGCAGAATGACCACGCCGCTGATCAGCAGCGCGGCCAGCACGGAGAGGAAGATCGCCGCATTGATGACCGAGATGCGCCGATCAAGAATGCGGATCTCGTCGATGAAGCGATCATGCTCCTTGCCGCGCGTCGCCTGCACCAGCTTCTCGACCGCACGTGCGCGATCGATCACGCGGGCGAGGCGGCTGGCGCAGACGTTGAGGAAGCCGCCGATGCCTGCAAGCAGAAACACCGGCGCCACCGCGACCTGAATGGTGTGCGCGACGAGGCTGACCTCTGGGGTTGCCAACGCCTGCACGGTAATCATGCAGCGCCTTTGTTCGCCGGGGTGTTGACGCCCATTGAGTGGAGGTAGCGCTTGATGTTGCGCGCGGCTTGCCGCAGCCGCTGCTCATTCTCCACCATTGCGATGCGGACGAACCCTTCGCCATCCTCGCCATAGCCGACGCCGGGCGCGACAGCGACTTGCGCTTGCGTGAGCAATTGCTTGGAGAATTCGAGGCTGCCCATATCCTTGAGCGCAGGCGGCAACGGCGCCCAGGCGAACATGGATGCCTTGGGCGAGGGGATATCCCAGCCTGCGCGGGCGAAGCTCTCGACCATCACGTCACGGCGCTTCTGATAAAGTTGGCGATTGCGCTCGACGATATCCTGCGGGCCATTCAACGCTGCACAAGCAGCAGCCTGAATGGGCGTGAAGGCGCCATAATCGAGATAGGATTTCACCCGCGTCAGCGCGGCGATCAGCCTCGGGTTGCCCACCGCAAAGCCCATCCGCCAGCCTGCCATGCTGTAGGTTTTCGACATGGAGGTGAACTCGATGGCGATATCCTTCGCGCCCGGCACCTGCAGGATCGAAGGCGTAGGGTTGCCATCAAAATAGAGCTCGGAATAGGCCAGATCGGAGAGGATCCAGACCTGATTTTCCTTCGCCCAGGCGACGAGGCGCTCGTAGAAAGCGAGATCCACCGTTTCAGCTGTCGGGTTGCCGGGATAATTGACGATGAGGATGCTCGGGCGCGGCACGGTGAAGTGCATCGCGCGCTCAAGCGCCCGGAAATAATTTTCGTCCGGCGTGGTCGGCAGCGAGCGGATGGTTGCGCCCGCGATGATGAAGCCGAAGGTGTGGATGGGGTAGCTGGGGTTGGGCGCCAGCACCACATCGCCGGGCGCCGTGATGGCGGTGGCGAGGCTGGCGAGACCTTCTTTGGAGCCCATCGTGACGACGACTTCCGTCTCCGGATCGACATCGACGCCAAAGCGGCGCGCATAATAATTGGCCTGCGCCTTGCGCAATCCGGGAATGCCCTTGGACTGGGAGTAGCCATGTGCATCGGGCTTTTTGGCGACTTCCACCAGCTTGTCGATGACGTGCTGGGGAGGGGGCAGATCGGGATTGCCCATGCCGAGATCGATAATATCCTCGCCCGCCGCGCGCGCCGCTGCCCGCATGCCGTTCACTTCGGCGATGACATAGGGCGGAAGGCGCTTGATGCGGTAGAATTCATCGGACATTATGAAGTCGATCTCCTGAATGTGGAAAATACCCATGCTAACACTGGAAGTGGAAAGCGGGGCAGTTGCCGCATATAGCTTGCACTTCAAGGCCGTGCCACCAAAACAACGGGTGGCGCAATCAAAACGAAATGGGGCCCTTACGTCATGGATCGACAGGTGAGCGAAGCAATGGGCCTGGCCCAAATGCAGCACTGGACGCGCGTGATTGGTCAGGCGCAGCAAATGATCCTGGAGCGGGGCAGCGAGCTTGCTGAGACGTCCGTGAAATATCCGGGGAGCGATGCGCGGCCCAATCTTGAGAAGATCGCGCAAATCCAGACCGAGATGGCCAAGCGCGGCATGGAGATGTGGGGGCAGTTTCTCACGCGCGGCGATGGCACCGCTGCACCTGCCGCGCCGGTTGCTGCCGACCGGGACCGCCGCTTTGCCGATCCGCGCTGGCGAGACAATCCCGTGTTCGATCTTATCCGGCAGATGTATCTGCTCGCCTCGGACTATCTGCTGCAGCTGACGGACAGCGTGGATGGACTGGATGTGCGCGAGAAAGAGAAATTACGCTTCGCCACCCAGCGGCTTGTGGAGGCGGCCAGTCCGGCCAACTTCCCCTTCACCAATCCGGTGGTGATCGAGCGAACAATCGAGACTAATGGCCAGAATTTGCTGACTGGCCTTGAGAATTTGCTGGCGGATATGGACAAAGGCCAGCTGACGCACACGGATGGCTCCGCCTTCGAGCTTGGCCGCAATATCGCGATGACGCCCGGCAAGGTGGTGCATGAAACGCCGCTGTATCAGCTCATCCAATATAGCCCGGCGACGCTGCAAGTGCTGGCGACGCCGCTGCTGATCTTCCCGCCCTGGATCAACCGATACTATATTCTCGATCTCAATCCCGAGAAGAGCTTCGTCAAATGGGCGGTCGATCAGGGCATCACCGTATTCATGGTGAGCTGGAAGTCGGCCGACGCCAGCATGACCGATGTGGTGCTGGATGATTATGCGCTCGCGGGCCAAGTCGATGCGATCGACACGGTGCGTGATCTGCTGGGTGTGCCGAGCGTCCACACCATCGGCTATTGCGTGGCCGGAACCGTGCTCTCCGCAACGCTCGCCTTGCTTGCAGAGCGCGGTGAGGCGGACAAGGTGGCGAGCGCGACCTTCTTCACCACGCAGGTGGATTTCTCCGAGGCGGGCGACCTCAAGCTATTCGTGGATGATGAGCAGATCGCGCTGGTGAGCAGCTTTGCCAAGGATGGCTATCTGGATGGGCGCTATTTGGCGGCGACCTTCAACCTGCTGCGCGGGCAGGATCTCATCTGGAATTATGTCGTGAATAATTATCTGATGGGGAAGGATTATCCCTCCTTCGACCTGCTCTATTGGAATGGCGATACGACCAATCTGCCCGCTAAATGGCACCATGCCTATCTGACCGATTTCTATCGCGACAACCGGCTGGCGCAGCCGGACAGCCTGAGCATTGACGGCACGCCGATTGATCTGCGCAAGGTGAAGACGCCCGCCTATATTCAGGCGGGTATTGAGGATCATATCGCGCCGCCTGCAAGCGTGTGGAAAATGATGGAGCATTTTTCCGGCCCCAAGCAATTCCTGCTCGCTGGGTCGGGGCATATTGCGGGTGTGGTGAACCCGCCCGCTGCCAATAAATATGGCTATTGGCTGGGCGATCCGGCTGCGGCGGACTTTGAGAGCTTCCGCGCTGACTCGACGGAGACCAAGGGGAGCTGGTGGCCGAACTGGCTGGAATGGCTTGAGGCACAGAGCGCTGACCGCGTGAAAGCAAGTGGCGCGCGGCAGCCCGGAAAAGGCAGATTTAAGACAATCGAAGATGCCCCGGGCCGCTATGCACGGACGCGCTAGTCGGCTGTAATCGGGTCGAAAAATGTCGCTGTGACGGTTTTGTTGCAGTGCAATATTTATGCTTGCAAAACTCACTCATTCTGACTATGTTGCATCGCAGCAAGATTGAGGAGTTGTTCGTTGGTTACCCCGCGCAAAACAAGGTCGGCAAAATCTGTGAAAGCGCGTCAGCGTTCCACCGCCGCCTCGGCGACCGCACCGGTGAACGTAGCGCCCAAGCCCGTTTCCGCAACGCCGGTTAAGACCATGGTGACAGCGCCTGCTGTCGCGACGAAGGCGCCCGTTGCAGCGAAGTCGTCCGTTGCGACCAAAGTTTCCGCGCCGGTGAAGCCGGCTGTCGCGAAGAAGCCAGTGGTCGCGCCCAAGTCTGCCGTCTCCAAGATCCCGGCCATGCCGAAGACTGTTGCAGAGGTTGCCCCGAAGGCAGCAGCCGCAGTGCCGGTCAAGGCCGAGCCTTTGAAGGACGTCGCAGCAAAAAGCACGGCAATCGCTGAGCAAATGATTGCTCCCGCCAAAAAGGTAATGGCGGCCGTCGCGAAAGCGGCTGAGCCCGTCACCAAGCTGGCGACATCAGTTGCCGCGCAGGTCGAGTGGCCGCTGGCAAAGGCGGCGCAAGCGGAGCCCACCCCACAAATTTCAATCTCAGAAATGGCGGATCTAATCCCCAGTCCCGTTGCAGGGGCTGCCGCCAATATGAAAGGCGAGAAGATCATGACGAACGTTATTGAAACCGCGAAAAACTATGCCGAGGAGGCCAAGACCCACATGCAGAGCGCATTCAGCGACATGAGCCAGAAGACCAAGTCGGCTGTCGAAAAGTCCGGCAAGGCATTTGAAGAAATGGGCGATATTGCCAAGGGCAACCTTGAAGCCATGGTCGAATCGTCCAAAATCGCTGCCAAGGGCGTCGAATCGATGGGCCAGGATGCTGCCGAGTTCGGTCGCACGTCCTTCGAGAAGACCAGCGCCACGATGAAGAGCTTTGCTGCCATCAAGTCGCCTGTCGAGTTCTTCCAGCTCCAGAGCGAGATGATGAGCCAGTTCATGGACAGCATGGCGTCGCAGTCCGCCAAGAACAGCGAAAAGATGCTCAAGCTCGTCGGCGAGATTTCTCAGCCGATCAGCAACCGCGTTTCGGTTGTGACGGACAAGATGAAGTCGCTCGCGGCCTGATCTTGCGCTGACAAACAGATAAATGAGGCGGTCCGCTCCAGTGGACCGCCTTTTTTTGTGCTTAATCGCCGCTCGGCCCTTGCAACAGGGGGCGGCCATGCCCTATTTTTGGGGCATGACGACATTGCCCGCGACGATGCCCCTGCCACGCATGGCTGGCGGTCAGGATGAGGAAGGCCCCGGCGGGCCAGGCCTTGGTGTCGCCACACGCACGCGCACCCGCACTAAAAAGCCGACGCCCTACAAGGTGCTGATGCTCAACGATGATTATACGCCGATGGAGTTTGTGGTCGATTGCCTGCAACGCTTCTTCCGCATGGACATCGAGCAGGCGACGCGCGTGATGCTGCACGTTCACCAGCGCGGCGTGGGGGTTTGCGGCGTGTTCAGCTATGAGGTCGCCGAGACGAAGGTCAATCAGGTGATGGATTATGCCCGGCAGAACCAGCATCCGCTACAATGCACGCTGGAGCATGCCTGAGCGTCTTTCGCGCTGTTAAATGTAATTTCCTGACAGCGACCGGAGCATTTTTGGGTTATAGCTGTTCCGATAGAGAAGGGTACGGCGGGCGAGCCGTGGCCTGAATATTGGAGAGTTCCCATGTCTGACTCAGATGACCTGCCCGATCCCGCCGAGCTTCGCCGCCGCTCGCTCTCCCGCTGGGACAATGAAGGTGGCGCGATTGCATCTGCGCCTAAATCGCCAAAACGCAGCACGGAAGCGCATGCGTTGACTAACGCCGAGGTGGTGCAACTGCGCATCCGCGTGATTGCGCTCGAAAATCTGATGATTGCGGTGCTGGCCGAGGGATCGGACAGGCAGCGTGAACTGGCGCGCGAAATGGCGCAGCACATTCTCCCGCGCCCCGGCTTTACTCAGCATCCGCTGACCATCCGTGCTGCGGATCATATGACCGATCTGGTGGATCGGGCGGTGAATTTCGAGGCGCTGAAAGCCGAGTGACTGGCTCAACGCAGCACAGCGGTTTTCAATGAGCACTATTCGTCATCGGTGATCTCAAAAAGAGCATCGCACCAAGGCGGGGACGTGGGCTTAATAGCCAGTCGCATGCGCTACGGCGTGCTTGATCCTCTGTTTGAGCTGGTGTTGGATGGCGCTCATCCGGGGGGCCTTCCTTCCGTCATCCCGGACTTGATCCGGGATCCCGCTTTCTGTTGAGGCGGTTTGCAAGAGAGCGGGACCCCGGATCAAGTCCGGGGTGACGATGGCTCTCACAGGCGTGGCAATTTACAGCAACATACCCGTGCCTTGCACAACTTCTTACATACCCCGCCCCGCCCAATCACTAAAAAGGCTGGCATTGCCAACTATCGGGCCTTGACCGACCCTACGCTGCAATGCAGCATGTGGTCATGCCAACAACACGCCCCCCGATCACCCAGAACCCGGACATCCGTTATCTCGGAAAATTGCTTGGGGATGTGATCCGCATCTATGGCGGCGAGCGACTGTTCAAGCAGACCGAATATATCCGCGCGACGTCCGTGGATCGCGCCCGTGGCCTTGCGCCGGTTGATGGCGTCGAGAACGGCCTCTCTGCGCTCACGCTCGATGATACATTGGCCTTCGTGCGCGGCTTCATGCTGTTTTCGATGCTCGCCAATCTGGCCGAGGATCGGCAAGGCGTGGCGGCAGAGCCGGGTGCCGACATGGCGAGCGCGGTCGCGCGGCTGAGCGAGCATGGGCTTGGCCCTGCCGATATCGTGAAGCTGCTGGAAAAGGCGCTGGTCGTGCCCGTCCTGACTGCGCACCCCACCGAAGTACGCCGCAAATCGATCATCGATCATCGCAATGTCATTTCCGATCTGATGGGTCTGCGCGACACGGGTGCGGAGGACACGCCGCATGGCGAGACGATCGACGAGGCGATCAGCCGCCAGATCGCCCTGCTCTGGCAGACGCGGCCCTTGCGGCGTGAGCGATTGTTTGTGCGCGATGAGATCGACAATGCGCTCTCCTACTTCCGCGACATCTTCATGCCCGTGCTGCCGAGCCTTTATGCGCGGTGGGACAAGGTGCTGGGCCAGCGCGTGCCAGGCTTTCTGCGGCTGGGCACATGGATCGGTGGGGATCGGGATGGCAATCCCTTCGTGCAGGCCGACCAGTTGCGGCTCGCGCTGAGCCGTGCGGGCGGGTCTGCGCTGCGCTATTATCTGGATGCGCTGCACGAGCTTGGTGCGCAGCTTTCAATTTCGAGCGAGCTTGCGGCAGTCCCGGCTGCCCTGCGTGATCTGGCGGCGGCGAGCGGTGATGAAGCGCCAAGCCGTCGCGATGAGCCTTATCGTCGCGCTATTGCAGGCATTTATGCGCGGGTCGCCGCCAATTATGAGGCGCTGACTGGGCAGGCGCCACCCCGTGCGCCTCGCATGAAGGGCGAGCCTTACCCCGATGCCGCAGCCCTGCGCGCGGACCTTGCCACTTTGGGGCGCGGGCTATCGGTCGAGGGGAATGGCGCGCTGGGCAGCGGGGGCGGCCTTGCCCGGCTGATCCGGGCGGTCGAGCTGTTTGGCTTCCACCTCGCCACGCTGGATATGCGCCAGAATAGTGCGATCCATGAGCGGGTGGTGGCGGAATTGCTGAACGCTGCGGGCGTCGAGCCGGATTATCTGGCGCTGGATGAAGAGGCCCGCGTGGCGCTGCTGCGGCAGGAGCTGGCGAGCAACCGCCCGCTCGGCTCGCGGTTCGCGCAATATAGCGAGGAGACGACCTCCGAGCTGGCCATCGCAGAGGCGGCGGCAGAGGCGCATCGCAAATATGGCGCGGCGTCGATCACCCATTATCTGATCTCCAAAGCCGAGAGCGTGTCGGACATGCTGGAGGTCAACATCATCCTCAAGGAAGCCGGGCTGTGGCGCGCGCCGCAGGGCGACGAGCCAGCCTGGGCGCCGATCATGGCGGTGCCGCTCTTCGAGACCATCGCCGATCTCGAAATGGCGCCCAAGATCATGGGTGATTATTTCGCGCTGCCGGAGATTGGCGCGGTTGCGCGGGCGCGCGGCCATCAGGAAGTGATGATCGGCTATTCGGATTCCAACAAGGATGGCGGCTATCTCACCTCCACCTGGGGGCTGTATGAGGCCAGCCTCGCGCTGACGCCGGTGTTCGCGCAGGCGGGCGTGGCGATGCAGCTGTTCCACGGGCGCGGCGGCGCAGTAGGGCGCGGCGGTGGCTCCTCCTTCGCCGCCATTCAGGCGCAGCCGCCCGGCACGGTGCAGGGGCGCATCCGCATTACCGAACAGGGCGAAGTGATCGCCGCCAAATATGGCACGCAAGAGAGCGCACGGGTCAATCTGGAGGCGGTGACGAGCGCCGCGCTGCTGGCGAGCCTTGAGCCTGAGCGGCTTTCCAATGCCGACAACGCGCGGTTCAAGGCGGCGATGGATCGCATCTCATCGCTCGCCTTCCGCGCCTATCGCGAACTGGTGTATGAAACGGAAGGCTTTCGCGAATTTTTCCGCGAGATGACGCCCATTCAGGAGATTAGCGGCCTCAAGATCGGCTCGCGCCCCGCCAGCCGCACCAAGAGCAATCGCATCGAGGATTTGCGGGCGATCCCTTGGGTCTTCTCATGGGCGCAGGCGCGCGTGATGCTGCCGGGCTGGTATGGCGTGGGGCAGGCGCTCAAGGATTTTGGCGATGATGCGCTGCTGAAAGACATGGCGCAGGCCTGGCCCTTCTTCCGCGCGAGCATGGCGAATATGGAGATGGTGCTGGCGAAATCCGATCTGGAGATCGCCGCGCATTATCTGCCGCTGGTGGAAGATAGGGGTGCTGGCGATGCGATCTTTGGTCGCATTCGCGAGGGCTGGGATCAGGCGCATGACATGCTGCTGACCGCGACCGGCCAGCCATATCTGCTGGCGGACAGCCCGGCGCTCGATGCTTCGATCCGGCTGCGGCTGCCCTATATCGAGCCGCTGAACATGCTGCAGGTGGAACTGCTCAAGCGTCACCGCGCGGGGGAGAGCGATCCGCGCATCCGGGAGGGCATTGAGTTGTCGATCAATGCGATTGCGACGGCGCTGCGGAATAGTGGGTGAAGTGGTGGTGCAAATGTTGCTCCCATCCTCTTTAGGGGATTGTTGCGCAAATCGGCTCCTGCCCTATCCTTTGTCATCCCGGGCTTGACCCGGGATCCCGCTTCTTCTCACATCGATGATATCGAGCGATCAGCCGACAAAGGCAGCGGGACCCCGGATCAAGTCCGGGGTGACGTGGTCATTTTGCAATGAGCGCCTGAAGCGGTGGGGCTTGCTTCCGCTGCAACAAATCAAAACGGCCGGGTGTTACCCCGGCCGCTCCATATTCTATCGTTCCGATCAGATCAGAACTTGGCGACAACGCCGACCATTGGGCGGAAGCTGTGGAAATCGCCACGGGTATCGACCTGTGCGCGCAGACGCAGATTGCTCGTGTCTGCAGTGCTGCTCAGGTCCGCCGTGGAGAGCTCAACGCCCATGCCGTAGGTGGTGCCGTTATAGTGACGGTCGGTGTTCACAGGTGGGAACACGTCGCCATCGAACTTGGTCCACTGGTAGCCGACCTTGGCGAAGAACATGCTGTCCTTGCCTGCCTTGAGGCCGAGACGGCCTGCTGCGCCATATTCCCAATCGATATCGCGCGAAACGCCCTTGGCGACGCTGCCTTCTGCACCGATCACGACGGGGCCGAGATCATAGTTCAGGCCAGCAACGCCTTCGACCAGCCAGCCGCGGTAGCCGCTTGGGGGCGAACCGTTATACTGATCATTGTCGAAATCGTGCAGGCCACCCATCAAGCCGACATAGGGCTGGAGACCACGAGCTTCCTGAGCCATCGCGGGGGCGGCAATGCCAGCCGCAAGCGCAACAGCGAGAGTGAGAGGAAGAGCTTTCATAACATAAAACCTTTTACTGAATGAAGCGGGCGACCTGCCCTGCATTCGCGATCGATCTGCGTCGATCACATCGCTAAAATAGGTATTCCCCCTGAACGGTTCCAGAATAGATTGTGGCGGAAAAGTGATAAAGCCCTGCTGTGTCATTATGGTGACACCGCAGGGCCATTCATTTTCGGTTCAGTTGTACTTGAACGTTGATGATACTCTACTTTAAGTTGAGCATCTCAACGATGTCTATTCAACTTACGTTGGTGCTCAGGCGACCGTCGCTTTGACGATTTTGCCGGGCTTCGCTGGTGGCTCGCCCTTTGGCAGCGCGTCGACATGCTCCATGCCCTCGGTCACAACGCCCCAGGCGGTATATTGGCGATCAAGGAAAGTCGCATCGTCGAAACAGATGAAGAACTGGCTGTTCGCGCTGTTGGGGTTGCTGCTGCGCGCCATCGAGCATACGCCGCGTACGTGCGGCTCTGCGTTGAACTCAGCCTTGATGTCTGGCAGCTTGGAGCCGCCCATGCCGGTGCCCGTTGGATCACCGCCCTGCGCCATGAAGCCGGGGATCACGCGGTGGAACACCACGCCATCATAAAAACCTTCCTTGGCGAGCGTCGTGATGCGCTCGACATGGCCGGGGGCCAGATCGGGACGAAGCTGGATGACGACATCGCCGGTTTCCAGCGTGAGAGTGAGTGTTTGATCGGTCATAAGGGAAACGCTCCTTTTCATTCGCGCGCCTGAACATGGAGGTAGAGGGCAGGCGCGGTGGATAGTGCGCCCCCTATAGTGGCAGAACGGCGCAATGAAAGGCCCGTGCTTGTTGCATTCGGCAAGCGCTTGGGCAAAAGGGGCAGGCGGATGGTGGCCAAGGGGGCCGCGCGCGGACAGGAGACGCTTGATGAGCGAGACCGAGACCGCCGTGCCTCCGCGCGACCAGTCCCCCATGCCCGAACAGCCAGAGCCTGAGTTTGATCTGCCGACCGAGACCAATCTCGATGAGGATGATCGGCTGAGGCCCATGTTCGTCTCTGCCGTGCTGGCTGCGGTGGAGGAGGGCGATTTTGCGACAGTGCGCGCGCTTGTCGAGCCGCTGCATCCGGCTGACATTGCCGATCTTATCGAGCTGACGGCAGAGGATCGCCGTGCGGACGTGGCGGTGGCGCTGGGTGATCTGCTGAGCGCTGAGGTGCTCTCCGAGCTCAATGATTATGTGCGCGACACGATTGTGGATGCGCTGGAGCCGCGCCAGCTGGCCGAACTGGCCGCCGAACTGGATACCGATGATGCCGTCGCCATCATCGAGGATATGGATGAGGAGGACCAGCAGGCCGTCCTCCAGGAGATGGGGCCGGAGGATCGCGCCGCCATCGAGAGTGCGCTGGCCTTCCCGGAGGAATCCGCAGGACGCCTCATGCAACGCGATCTGGTCGCGGTGCCGGAATATTGGAGCGTCGGCCAGACCATCGACTATCTGCGTGAGACGGTCGATCTCACATCGGACTTTTGGGAAATCTATGTCGTCGATGCGATGCACAAGCCGATCGGCACCTGCCAGCTAAGCTGGATTTTGCGATGCCCGCGCGAGATTGGCGTGAGCGATGTGATGAAGCGCGAACAGACGCTCATTCCGGTCGATATGGATCAGGAAGAGGTGGCGCTGCGCTTCCAGAAATATGCACTGATCTCCGCTGCCGTGATCGATCCGTCCGGGCGGCTGGTCGGCATGATCACCGTCGATGACGTGGTGCACATCATTCAGGAAGAAGCGGGCGAGGACATATTGCGCCTCTCGGGTGCTGGCGATGGCGACATTAACGAGCCGATCATGGAGAGCTACAAGGCGCGGGTGCGCTGGCTGCTCTCCAATCTGCTCACCGCGCTGGTCGCCTCCTCAATCATCGCGACCTTCGAGGCGACGATCGCCCATATGGTCGTGCTGGCCGCGCTCATGCCGATCGTGGCGGGCGTGGGCGGCAATGCGGGCAGCCAGACGATGGCAGTGACGGTGCGCGCGCTTGCGACCAATCAGATTACCGCCTCCAACATGTGGCGCACGGTGGCGCGCGAGATGCGGGTCGCGCTGCTCAATGGCGTGACGGTCGCCATCGTGCTTGGGGTGGGTGTGAGCTTGTTCTTTGGCGATACGCATCTTGGCGGGGTGATTGCGGCTGCGATGGTCGTGAACATCATGACCGCGGGTTTTGCAGGCGCTGCGGTGCCGCTGATTTTTGAGCGGTTCAATATCGATCCGGCGGTGGCGTCCTCCATCTTTGTGACGATGATTACGGATTCGATGGGCTTTCTGGCGTTCCTGGGTCTTGCCACAATGTCTGGGCTGGCGGGCTAGGACGATTACCTAGCTAAACGGACAGCCGCCCCACACCGTCATTCCCGCGAACGCGGGAATCCATTCGACCTCTCGAAATCGCGCTCCGGATGCTGGATTCCCGCGTTCGCGGGAATGACGGACTGCTTATCTGCCTAAGCTTGGCAAGGTGCGACGGGCCGTTCTGGCCTTGCATCGCGTGCCGCGCTAGGAGAGCGCGATGCCGCTCCACATGACCAAGATCGCGTTTCAGGCGGAAAGTGCGCAGAGCCTCCGCGCCTGGCTGGAGAGCCATACAGATGAGGGTGAGGCGCGGCTGACGACGCGCTATCTGCCTACGCGGCAGGCGGAGATGGTGGGTGGGTCGCTTTATTGGATTTTGGCAAATCAGATCATTGGCCGTAGCCCGATTCTTGGCTTTGCGGTCAAGCCCGATGGCAGGCACTGGATTCGCCTCGCGCCGACACTCATTCCAGTGATCCCGCGGGCCAAGCGCGCGCATCAGGGCTGGCGCTATCTCACGGATGAGGATTCGCCTGCCGATCTGGATGGCGCGAGTGAGGGGGATTTGATGCCCGGGCGGATGGCGGCGGAATTGAGCAAGCTGGGGCTGCTTTGAGGTTGGGTGGGGGGATGGTCATCCATTGCACCTTAGCACGACGTCACCCCGGGCTTGACCCGGGGTCCCGCTGCCTTTCGCACATGTCGTTAAGAAAGCGGGACCCCGGATCAAGTCCGGGGTGACGTGAGTGTGGAAATGCCAGAGTGTTGGGTGACGGCGTGCGGCTCTGCCTAGCTTTGCAAAGGGTCAGTCCCGCGCAGGGAGCAGCAAACTCGCATCGCCATAGCTGTAGAAGCGATAACCCTCCGCAATCGCCCGCGCATAGGCCGCCTGCATCCGCTCAGTCCCCATAAGTGCGCTCACCAGCATGAACAGCGTCGAGCGCGGCAGGTGGAAGTTGGTCATCAGGCCATCGATCGCGCGGAAGCGGTAGCCCGGCGTGATGAAGATGCGCGTCTCATCCTCGAAGGGCGCGATGATGCCATTCTCGCCCGTCGCGCTTTCCAGCAGGCGCAGGCTGGTGGTGCCGACTGCGATCAGCCGCCCACCATTGGCACGCACGGCGTTGAGCCGGTCTGCGGTGGCAGCATCGATCCGGCCCCATTCGGCGTGCATGCGATGTTCCTGCGTGTCGTCCGCCTTAACTGGCAGGAAGGTGCCAGCGCCCACATGGAGTGTCAGCATGGCATGGCCGATGCCCGCAGCATCGAGCGCCGCGATCAGCTCTGGTGTGAAGTGCAGCGCCGCCGTGGGCGCAGCAACAGCGCCTGGCTCCTGCGCGAACATCGTCTGATAATCGGCCTGATCCTGCGCATCGGTCGCCCGCTTGCTCGCGATATAGGGCGGCAGCGGCATTTGCCCGGCGCGCTCCAGCAGCAGTTCGACCGGCTCATCGCCAAGGAAGGAGAGCGCCATGCCGCCATCCTCATCCCGCGCGCCCGCACGCGCCTGCACGCCATTGGCAAAGTCGAGCGTATCGCCGGGGCGCACCCGCTTGGCGTTGCGCACAAACACTTGCCAGTCACGCGGGCCAAGGCGCTTGTGCAGCGTTACGCCGATCTTGGCCTCGCCGCGCATCCCCTCAAGCTGGGCGGGGATGACGCGGGTATCGTTGAAGACCAGGCAATCGCCTGCGCGCAGCAGCGAAGGGAGATCGCGCACGCTCAGGTCGCGGGTCGTCTCCGCACCGTCGAGCAGCAGCAGGCGCGCGGAATCGCGGGGCGACGCGGGGCGCAGGGCGATCCGCTCGGGCGGGAGATCGAAATCAAAAAGGTCAACACGCATGGGACGCTGCCCTTATCGACAGCGCAGCGAATTGACGAGTCGCAGTTTTGCCGTGCGAACGATCAGCCCGCAGGCGTGGCAGCCTTTGCGGGTGCTGCCGCCTGCTGATCGCTCTCGATATAAGCGCGCACGATGGTCGTGGGCGTTGCTGGCGGCTCGCCCTTGGCGATGGCATCGACACCGGCCATGCCGTCGATCACGCGACCGAAAACGGTATATTTATTGTCGAGCTGCATGCGTGGCATGAGCATGATGAAGAACTGGCTGTTCGCGCTGTCATCACCCGCGGCGCGGGCCATCGAGACGGTGCCGCGCATATGCGGGAGCCAACTGAACTCCTGCTTGAGATCGGGCAGGGGCGATCCACCGGTGCCGTCACCCTTCGGGTCACCACCCTGCGCCATGAAGTCTGGAATCACGCGGTGGAATTTCAGGCCGTTATAAAAGCCCTGACGGCTCAGCGTCTTGACGCGCTCGACATGGCCGGGCGCGATATCCGGGCGCAGCGCCACGCGGACGCGCGCACCATCGGAGATTTCCAGCACCCAGGTGTTTTCCGGCGTCACCGGAATGGTTGCGACCAGCGGCTTGACGCCCGCCTTCTCCGATTCCGCACGCAGCGCATCGGCATCCTTTTGCGCGCGCGCAGCGACTTCGGCTTCCTTGACCATATCCTCGCCAGAGCGCGGCGCCTGCGCCATTGCGGGCGTCATGCTCCCCGCCATAAGGGCGAAGGCAAGGGCCGGGCCAAAGCCGAGCAAACGGGTAACGCGCATCTTGTCCATCCTCATTCCATCGCTGTTGCAGCGCATGGCTGAACCGGGGCTGACCCGTCAACCGCTCTCACGCGGTGGCAGGGTTAAATCGTGCCATTACATCATCTCGCACCTGAGGCGAAACGAACTTGCTGATGTCTCCACCCAAATGCGCAATCTCTTTGACGAGACGCGACGCGATTGGCTGTAAGGCGACATCGGCCATCAGGAACACCGTCTCGATACTGGCATCGAGATATTGGTTCATGCCCGCCATCTGATACTCATATTCGAAATCCGCGACCGCGCGCAGGCCGCGCAGGATCATGGATGCGCCCACCGAGCGGGCATAATGGATGAGCAGCGAATCGAAGGGCTGCACTTCGATTTCGGCATCCACATCGGCACATTCGCGGCGCACCATGTCGAGCCGCTCATCGAGCGTGAAAAGCGGTGATTTGCTGGGATTGGTGGTGACACCGATGACGAGCTTGTCGACCAGCTTCGATCCGCGCCGGATGATATCCATATGGCCGAGCGTCACCGGATCGAACGTGCCAGGATAAAGACCGATCCGTTTCACCCGCGTCTCCTCAATGTTTCCGGCCCTCAATGTTTCCGGCTGACTGCAAAATCCGCAATGTCGCGCAGCAGATCGGCTTCTTCGCCAAAATGCTGCAAATGTTGCTTGGCCTGATCGACCAGTATCTGCGCCTGCTGGCGCGCGCGCTCGACGCCGAGTAGCGAGAGGAAGGTCGCCTTGCCCGCTGCAGCGTCCTTGCCCACGGCCTTGCCGGTCACATCCGCATCGCCCTCGACATCGAGCAGATCGTCCGCAATCTGGAAGGCGAGGCCAAGATCATGGGCATAGCCGCGCAGGCCGACGCGATTCTCTTCCGGCACACGTGCCAGAATGGCGCCCGCCTCGACGCAGAAATCGATGAGCGCGCCGGTCTTGAGCAATTGCATGCGGGTGACGGTGGGCAGATCGAACGTGGTCGTCTCGGCGATCAGATCCATCATCTGGCCGCCCGCCATGCCAGCCGGGCCGCTGGAAACAGCAAGGGCGCGCACAAGGTCGCAGCGCGCAAACGGATCGGGATGGGTGCGCTCATCGACCAGCACGGAGAAAGCTAGATCGTGCAGGCAATCGCCCGCGAGAATGGCCGTCGCTTCATCAAAGGCGATGTGCGTGGTGGGCTTGCCCCGGCGCATATCGTCATTGTCCATCGCGGGCAGATCGTCGTGGATCAGCGAATAGACATGGATGCACTCGATGGCGAGGCCGACCCGGATCGCGCTCTCATGGCTGACGTTGAACAGGTTGCAGCTCGCCTTGACCAACAGGGGCCGCAGCCGCTTGCCGCCGCCGATGGCGCTATAACGCATGGCTTCGTAGAGGCGCGCGCGCTGGTCTTCCGGCACCGGTAGCAATGTTTCGAACTGCCGGTCGATCTCGTCGGCAATGTCCGCCATGGCGGTGTCGAGCCGGGCCTTTGCGTCGCTGTGCATCAGAGCATCAATCGGTCGGGTAGGGGACGGTCTTGGCCGCGCCGCCATCGGCGCTCGCCATGATCTGCTCGATGCGCGATTGGGCGGCATCAAGCCGCTGCTGGCACTGCAGCCGCAGGCGATCACCTTCCTCATAGAGCGTGATCGACTGGTCGAGCGGCACATCGCCGCGCTCAAGCTGCTGCACGATGGCTTCGAGGCGCCGGAGCGCTTCTTCAAAGCTGAGTGTCTGGGTATCGACCGGGTCTGCCATGCCTCCTGCATTGACCGGCCTGCTTTCACGGGTCAAGCGCGCAGTCGGCCCTACCCCCGCAAAATGGCGTATTGTCATTGAATTGAAGTTGACCTCGCTGAATCGAATCGCAATAGCCAGCGGGCTATGAAAATCCTCACCCACTCGTCGCTTGCGCTGTGCGCAGCTGTTTTCGCCCTGTCTGCGTGCAAATCCGAGCCGGAGACCTTCAACTACGGCACGAACGATCCGATGGAGGCCGAGCTGGCCAACGCGGCGCCGGTCGAGCTGCCCCCGATGCTAAAGTCGAGCGAAACGCTCCGCTGCAAGGATAACAGCCTGATCTTCGTCGATTTCATGACGGATGAGAAGACCGCCAATTTCCGCAAGGAAAAGGGTGGCGCAGTCACGCCGCTCAAGGCGCCTGAAGCTGGCCAGCCTTTCGTCTCGGCGGATGGCGCTGTGAAGATCGAAGGCTCGGGCCGCTCGGTCACGTATAACGGCCAAGCTTGCAAGGCAGGCTGATCCACTTTCGTCATCGGCGCCATTCCTCAGGCGCTTGCTGATTTGCTTAAACCGGCCGGTCCATCACAGGACCGGCCATTTTTTTGCGTGCTTGCAAGGTTGTGCCTTGCGGCGAGCGACGATAAAGGCCGGGCATGTCCACCACAGCGCCAGCCATCACCGCCGAAATCGTCGCCGAGCACGGTTTCACTCCCGAGGAATATGATCGCGTTCTCAAAGCGGTTGGCCGTGAGCCGAACCTGACGGAACTCGGCATCTTCTCCGTGATGTGGAGCGAGCATTGCTCGTACAAATCCAGCCGCTTGCACCTGCGCAAGCTGCCGACCACGGCACCCTGGGTGATTTGCGGCCCCGGCGAAAATGCCGGCGTAATCGACATTGGCGATGGTCAGGCGGCGATCTTCAAGATGGAGAGCCACAACCACCCTAGCTATATCGAGCCTTATCAGGGCGCGGCGACGGGCGTTGGCGGCATTTTGCGCGATGTGTTCACGATGGGCGCGCGGCCGATCGCGAACATGAATGCGTTGCGCTTCGGGCGGCCAGACCATCCCAAGATGCGCCACCTTATCTCCGGCGTGGTGCGCGGCATTGGCGGCTATGGCAATTGCGTGGGCGTGCCGACTGTTGGCGGCGAGACCAATTTCCACGCGGCCTATGATGGCAATATCCTCGTCAACGCCATGACCGTAGGCGTCGCGGATACGGACAAGATTTTTTATTCGGCAGCCTCGGGCGTTGGAAACTCCATCGTCTATGTCGGCTCCAAGACCGGGCGTGACGGCATTCACGGCGCCACCATGGCCAGCGCCGATTTTGGCGATGATGCCGATGCCAAGCGGCCTACGGTGCAGGTGGGCGATCCCTTCACCGAGAAGCTGCTGATCGAGGCTTGCCTTGAGCTGATGGCCTCCGATGCCATTGTGGCGATCCAGGATATGGGTGCGGCTGGTCTCACTTCCTCCTCCGTCGAAATGGCGAGCAAGGGTGGCGTCGGTCTGCTGCTGGATATGGACAAGGTGCCCCAGCGCGAAACCGGCATGACCGCCTATGAAATGATGCTCTCCGAATCGCAGGAGCGCATGCTGATGGTGCTCAAGCCCGGCCGGGAAGATTTTGCCGAGGCGATCTTCCACAAATGGGAGCTGGATTTCGCGGTGATCGGCGAAGTGACGGACACGGGCCGCATGGTGCTGGTGCATCATGGCGAAACAGTGTGCGACATTCCATTGGGGCCACTGGCCGACGATGCGCCCATGTATGATCGCCCCCATGTGCCAACGCCCAAGCTCGCGCCATTGGAGAATGTGCCGACCAGCACGGACCCGGCTGCGGACCTGCTCAAGCTGATGGGCACGCCCGATCTCGCCTCACGGCGCTGGATCTGGGAGCAATATGACCACATGGTTGGCGCCGATACGCTCCAGCGTCCCGGTGGCGATGCGGCTGTCGTGCGGGTGCATGGCACGCAAAAGGGGCTCGCGATGAGCACCGATTGCACGCCGCGCTATTGCTTTGCCGATCCGGTCGAGGGCGGCAAGCAGGCGATTGCCGAGTGCTGGCGCAACATCACAGCCGTCGGCGCGACGCCGCTCGCGACGACTGACTGCATGAACTTCGCCAACCCGCAGCGGCCCGAGATCATGGGGCAGTTTGTCGGCGCGATCGAGGGCATGGCGGCGGCCTGCACGGCGCTGGATTTCCCCATCGTCTCGGGCAATGTCAGCCTTTACAATGAGTCCAAGGCAACCGGTGGCGGCAGCGCCATCCTGCCGACGCCTGCCATTGGCGGCGTGGGCCTGCTGCCGGATATCGACCGGATGTGCACGATTGCCTTCAAGGACACCGGCGACATCATCTTCCTGGTCGGTGAGCGCAGCGGTTCGCTGGGTCAATCGCTCTGGCTGCGCGAAATGCACGGCCTTGAGGGCAAGGATGCCGGGCCACCGCCCGTTGTCGATCTGGTTGCCGAACGCCGCACAGGCGATTTCGTGCGGGATGCGATCCGCTGCGGCGCGATCACGGCCTGCCATGATGTGTCCGATGGCGGCGTCGCTGTCGCGGTTGCGGAGATGGCGCTGGCGAGCGGCATCGGCGCGATCCTCGATCAGCCGTTTGAAGGCACGGCGGCGGAAGCTTATTTCGCCGAGGATCAGGGGCTGTATGTCGTGACCGTGCGCGACGCCGCTCTGGTCGAGCTGCTCTCCCATGCCGAACTCAAGGGCGTGACCGTCGCGCGGCTGGGCCGCACGATTGCCAATCGCGTGATCTTCGAGCTGCCCGAGAGCGACCATACGGTGTCACTCGCGGACCTGCGCGCGACGCATGAGGCGTTTTTCCCAACGCTTATGAACGCCTGATCAGCTCACGATCCTGAAGCTGTACGTATAACTTGTCTGAGGTGCGCCCGTTACGCCGCTGATCGTCACGCTATAATCGGTGTTGTTCTGCAGCCCGGTCACGCGCCATTCGATGTTGTTGGGCAAGCCATAGCCCTGATTATCCGATGCCTTCCCGGTGACGGGCAGGCTCGTGCTGCCCGACTGAACGGTGATCGTTGCATTGGCGAAGCTCACGCTGCCATTGCCGAAGCGGCCCGATTTATTGGCGACCACCGAGAAGGAGAGAATATCTCCGGCGCCAAAATATTTCGCGGGATAATTCCCCTGCGGATAAGCGACATAATTCGGAATGCTCGATGGCACGATTGTGGGATCGCTTGGGAAGCCGAACACCTTCATGGTCGCGGCATCGGCCCGTGAGCCGCCGGTGCCCACATAGGCAACCCGGCCATAACTGATCTGTCCAAGGAATGGATCGAGCAGCCAGCGGCGATGTCCAATGGAGGCGCTATTGCGCTCCGTCATCCAGCCCGCAAGCAAATCATCCTCGCTGGACCAAGGCAGCCCAGTGCCCCAGCCCCCGATGAGGTTGGAAGAGCCGGCCGCATCTGCGCCTGCTGCGGTGTAGCACGCCCAGCTCGTCGGCGGCGTGTGGCTGAGTGTATTGGCGGCCGCCTGCATCAGAGATGATTCCTGCACGGCCTGATTGCCGCCAGCATAATAAGCGACCGCTGGCAGGCCATGCAGCGCGCGCATGGCATTCACATTAGCCAGCATTTCCGCCTGCACAGCCGCTTTGAGCGTGCCTGCCGCGCAGGAGTTGCGGTTGGGCTGAATATCATAATGCTCAGCGACAGTGGCCCAGCTCGTTGCTTTAGAGGCCGGCGTTGGTGTGGGAGAAGGGCTTGGTGTCGGCCCCGGCGTCGGCGTCGGCGTCTGGCTTGGAACAGTGGTGACTGAGCTACCCGAACTGCTTGCGCCGCCGCTATCGCCGCCGCCACCGCAGGCTGCAAGTGTGAGGGGCAGAAGGCTGACGGCCAGCTTGAGCCAGGGCTTGGAAGTGGGGCGCGATAGCGGAAAAGAGAACATGCGGGGCTTTCACAGTCGTGCCGACGCGATTTTGGCGCGCGGGCGCGAATTGGTTGCTCGAAAGCCGAGCATTCCAAATCTAGGCACAATATCTCGTTAACAGCGCGGTCCAGTTGCGGCCCGCTGTGCGCGCAACGCGTTGATTCGTTTCAGTCCCGGCGCAAGATGAACTCAGCATCGCGATGGTTGCCGACGTAGAAGGTGTAATCGCCCACCTTGCGAAAGCCCGCTGCCGCATAGATCGCCTGTGCGCGGGCATTGCCGGACCAGACCCCGATCCAGAGTCCGTTGGAGAAATGCTCGGCGAGCCAATCCAGTGACGCGCTCAGCAGTTGCCTGCCCAAGCCCATGCCCTGCGCCGCGCGCCGCACATAAAGCTGGTAGAGCTCGCCAGACTGAGGCGTCGCGTCGGGATGTGGCATTTTGCACGGGCCTGCATGGGCATAGGCCAGCAGGCTGCCATCAGCGGCTTCATACACCCAGCTGGCGTGCATGGGGTCGGCAAGCTCCTGCGCGACCTTCGCCTCGCCATAACAGCCCAGCTCGAAAATCGCGAGATCGGCGGGCGGATAGGGGATGGCGAAATCCTCCAGAAACGCCTCGCGGAAGCAGGCCAGCTTGAGCGCCGCGAGAGCGGTGACATCATCGGTGCGGGCGCGGCGCAGGATCGGGGGTGAGGCTGGCTCAGTCATGCCGGATGCTCCCGTAGAGAATATGATAGCTGGAGGTACCGCCTGACGCATCGAACAGCGCGATCACGCGGCGCAGCGCTGCGGGGGCGAGGCTCTGGTAGCCCGGCCGTGGAACATGCGCGCCGATGTTGCGGAAGTGGCGGATGAGCGCCTTGCCCCCTTGCTCGGGCAGGGCGATGCTTTCCTCATTGACCTGCATCTGCGGAAATTGTGCGAGCATGGCGGCAAGTTGCGCGAGGCTCGGATAACTAGGCAGGCCCGCCGATAGCCCCGCCTTTTCATGCGCCTCGCTCCAGCTTGCAAAGCTCTGCGCGCCCATCGTCGCGAAGCACAGCAACCCGCCCTGTTTGAGCAGCGCATGCAACTGCTTGAGCGCGCGCGGCAAATCGTCGAACCATTGAAAGGTCAGGCTGGAGAGGATCAGATCGAACCGTTCCTCGCCCAGCGCGGGCGCTTCCCCATCCATGACCAGAAGCCGCGCGCCGAGCGCATGGCGGGCTGTCGCGGCAATCATGTCCGGCGCTAAATCCGTCGCCGTTATGGTCGCCTTCGCCCAGATGTTACGGATCTCGCGCGTCAGAAACCCAGTGCCGCAGCCAATCTCCAATATGTCGGCATCGGCGGCAATTGCCTCACGGCTTGCCAGCGCGGCGAGGCGGCTGGCGACGAGGCGCTGCACGTGCGCGCCCTCATCATAGCGCTGCGCTGCGGCGGCAAAGGCCGCGCCGATCTGAGCTTTGCGCGCTGATTCCATCGCGGGCGCATGGCATGCGCTGGGGGTGGACGTCACGCCAAAAGGCGATAGAGCGGGGCGATCATGGTAAATTCCGGCGCGGCTCGCCCGGAACACAGCGCGACGGAGCATGAGCAACCACATGGCGGACGAGAGTTTTCGGATCGACGGACTGGATTTTCTGCGCGGCTGCGCGGTGATGGGCATCCTGCTCATCAACATCGTCTTCTTCGCTTTGCCATCGGCGGCGCTCACCAACCCCTTCACGATTGGCGCGACCGGTTTTGCTGATCTGGCGACCTGGGCCGTCACCTTCCTGTTTGCGGAAGGAAAGATGCGGGCGCTGTTTGCGATGCTGCTCGGCGCATCCATCCTGCTTGTCATGGAATCGGCGGAGATGGATGGACGCGATGGCATGGCCGCACATCGCAAGCGGATGCTCTGGCTGCTGCCGATTGGCGTGGCGCATTATCTGCTGCTCTGGTCGGGCGATATTCTCATCCAGCTCGCGTTGTGCGGGCTGATCGCGACCTTCTTCGTGCGGCTGGAAACACTCGGCCTCATCAAGGTCGCGCTGGCTTTTCTCCTGCTTCAGTGGGTGCTCACACTCGGCGCGACTTTGCCCGCCTTCTGGCTGCGGGCCGATGCGCTGGCGCCCGGCGCGTCTGCTGAGGTCGTTGGTCATTGGCGCGATTATGCAGATTGGCTTGGCGTGCCCGGCAGCCTTTCGGTCGCGGACGACATCACGCGCTTTCGCGGGGATTATGCCAGCATTTTCAATGCCCGGCTGGCCGATCTGCCTGCGACGATGTTCGACCAGCTGCTTTACTCATGGCCCGAAACGCTCGCTTTCATCGCGCTTGGCATGGCGATGCTGAAGGGCGGTTTTCTCGCCGGGCAATGGCCGTCCGCGCAATATCAGGCGACATGGCGCCGCGCTTTCATCGTCGGGCTGGTGCCGATGGTCGGGCTGGTGGCGTGGGTGCTGCTCTCGCGCGATCCGCTGGCAGCGCAGGCGGCAAGCTTCGCATGGTCGGTGCCCTTGCGCTTGCCGATCGCCATAGCGCTGGCGGCGCTGGCGATGGACTTTGCCGGGCGCTTTCCGGAGGCGGCACCTATTCGCGCGGTGGCTGCAGTCGGGCGGCTGGCACTCTCCAACTATCTGCTTACCAGCCTGCTGATGACGACGCTCTTCTATGGCTATGGCATCGGGCTGTTTGGCGAGCTGAGCCGCACGGCGTTGCTTCTCGTCACCTTTGCGATGTGGGCCGTGATGATCATCTTCTCGCTCGCCTGGCGCAAGGCCATCGGGCAGGGGCCGGTCGAGCGGCTTTGGCGCAGGCTGGCGCGGGGAAGCTGAGCAGTCCCAAACAAGAAAACGCCGGCAATCCCACGATGCCGGCGTTTCCAATGTTCAGTCAGTGAGGCGGGACCGGCCCGCCTCATCATCGCAGATCAGCTAAAGGCGACCTGCATGTTCTGCGAGCGGCGACGCATCGTCATGCCGACTGCGGCGATGCCGACAACCATCATGGCCCAGGTTGCTGGCTCAGGAACAGCGGCAACGTTCAGCTGGCCGCCATAGCTGCCTGTGCCAATCGCGGTGCCGACGAGCTTGAGTGTGTGCGTTGCGCCGGAGAGCAAAACTGCTGGCGTCAGCAGGTGCCACTCGTTCACGCCGGACGACATTGGCGTGAAGAAGAATGTGTCGTTGATGCTGATGCTGTCGAAGCTGATGTCACCAGCTTCGCCGAGGCCAGCGAAGGAGATCGACGTGACCGAACCCGAGGCATAGCCAGGATTGCTGAGCGTGAACTCATACACGTCCGAGAAACTGCCGGCGACGGTGTTGCCGAAGCTGCCGGACAGTGGCGAACCCGTCAGCACGATGGTGGTTGCTGCGTTGGCAGCAGGCGTCATCGTCAGAGCGGCGAGAGCAGCAGTGGCTGCAAGTACGAAGGTCTTCATGTGATTAAACTCCCACGGCGTAATTTGCTGACACCGCTCTAGGGGTGCGCAAATGGGATGTTCAAAGCCGTTAATGATGATTGTTTTGAACTGGTCAGCCTTGAAGCGCCCGTTAACTATCGTGTCGCAGGATTTGCGCGGCTTTGGGGCGTTACAACTTTCTATGGTTAAAATTGCCGCGCAAGGCAGGCGGGCATTCAAGGACGCTGACCGATATCGAATTAACCATAATAGATTGAAGAGAATGGTTAATTTTTAGCTGTTGTGGGCGGGGTCCAGGGCGATTCGTTGAGTTCAAGGCAGCTTGGGCGGCCACGCTTGCGCAGCCGCCCACCATCCAAGCCAGATTACCAGATGCGGATGCGCTGCTGCGTTGGCAGGGCCAGCTTTGCCGTGGCTGGCACGGCATAGGCATCATACCAAGGATCGAGATTGCGCACGATGGCGGCGCGCTGCTCCGAGGGTGAGTGGGGATCGGTCTCCAGCCGCTGCCGCAGGTTGGCCTCGCGATAGCTGCGGCGCCACACCTGCGCCCAGCCCAAGTAGAAGCGCTGATCGCCGGTCGTGCCATTGATCACCGGCGCTTCCTTGCCGCCGAGCGCATGCTTGTAGGCATCATAGGCTACGGTGAGTCCGGCCAGATCGGCGATATTCTCGCCAAGGGTGAGCCGGCCCTTCACGCGCACGCCGGGGATCGGCTCATAAGCGTCATATTGCGTCACCAGCTTGTCCGTCAGCGCCTTGAAATTGGCGACATCCTTGGGCGTCCACCACTCGGCAAGGCGGCCATTCTCATCATATTTCGATCCCTGATCATCAAAATGATGGCTGATCTCATGGCCGATGACCGCGCCAATGCCGCCATAATTGATCGCTGGATCGGCATTGGGATCGAAGAAGGGCGGCTGCAGGATGGCGGCGGGGAACACGATCTCGGTCATGCCGAAATTGGCATAGGCGTTGATCTCCATCGGCGTCATGAACCACTCCCAGCGGTAGATGGGCTGGCCGAGCTTGCCGGTTTGATAGGCATAGTCGAACTGGTTGGAGCGCAGTGCATTGCCGAACAGATCGTCCCGCTTGATCTCCAGCCCGGCATAATCGCGCCACCGGTCCGGATAGCCGATCTTGGGCGTGAAGTTGGCGAGCTTGAGGTGGGCACGCGCCTTGGCCTCGTCGCTCATCCATTCCAGCGCATCGATGCGCCGCCCCATTGCGGCGAGCACATTCTTGACCAGCTGGTCAGCCGCGGCCTTGGTCTCGGGTGGGAAATATTTGGCGACGTAGAGCTTGCCCAGTTCCTCACCCAGCGAGCCCTTCACGAAATCGACACCGCGCTTCCAGCGCGCCTCGCGCTCGGGGGTGCCGCTGAGCGTCGTGCCGTAAAAGGCGAAGGTTTCATTGGCGATCGCGTCCGGCAGATAATCGGAGAGATCGTCCAAACTACGGATCATCAGTTGATCCTTGAGCACCGCGACTGGCGTGCGACCAATCAACGCGGCTTCACCCTTGATGGCGCTGGGCTGGGCGACGATGAGCGCATCGGTCGTGATGCCCGCCGATTTGAGCGCGGCTGCAAAATCGAAGCCGGGCGCCAGCTTCATCAATTGCGCCACAGTCATCTTGTTATAGGTTTTCTCGGAATCCCGGCTGTCTTCCTGCGTCCAGTGAACCTTGGCGATTTCCGTCTCAAACGCCATGATCGCGGCAGCCCGCCTGGCGCCATCGGGCGCGCCTGCCAGCGCGAACATCTTGGTCAGATGCGCGACATAGGCGGTGCGGATCTTCACCATGTCTGCTGCTGGCTGGATGTAATAATTTCTGTCCGGCAGGCCGAGGCCGCCTTGGGACATGATGAAGATATATTCCTCGGGCGCCTTATCATCCTGCCCGACATAGCCGGAGAAGGGGCGGGACACGCCGTTGCGCGCGGCCTGGCCGAAGATGGCGATGTAATCGGCCTTGGTCTTCACGGCCTTGATTGCGTCGAGCCACGGCTGGATGGGGCTCAGGCCTTTCGCTTCGACAGTGGCGCTATCCAGATAGGCGGTGAAGGCATTGCCGATCTTGCTGTTCGGATCATCCTTCTGCGCATTGAGGATATCCTGCGTGCGCTGCTTGGAGAGATCGTCCAGCACGGTGAACATGCCGTAATTGGATTTATCGGCGGGGATGGGCGTGTTCTTCGCCCAACTGCCGTTCGCATAATCATAAAAATCATCACCGGGCGCGATGCTTTTGTCCATGCCGGCTTCGTCAAAACCATAGTCGCCAATGGCTGCCTTGGCCGGAGCGGGCGCAGGTGCAGCAGAGCTGGTTGAGGCGCTGGCTGTGGCTGCGCCATCGCTCATCTCCCGAGTCGCGCAGGCCGAAAGGCTGATTGACGTTAGGGCAATGGCGATAAGTTTGCGGTGCATGATATTCCCTTAACTCATTGAACAGACGGCGCGATGGCTGCTTTGCTGGCGGTTTTAGCAGCGGATTGGCTAAAGCTGAACCTCTCACGCCAACCCGATTCAACGCGCGAAGGGCGCGCTGGTGTCCGCTCCAGGCCGAATTTTTCGCTTTTGGGTGATTTTGCATGGTAAAGGGGGCTGGCATCCCGCTCGCCCTTGCGGCATGGTTGTGCGATGCAGCATTTACTGGATCACAGCTAACCGATCATGCGTCGCTTACCGCCCCTCACGGCTCTCGAAGCCTTTGTCCAGGTCGCGCGCACGGGATCGGTCAAAGCGGCTGCGGAGGAGCTTGCGCTCTCGCCGCCAGCGCTCAGCCGCCGCATTCAGGCGCTTGAGCGGTTCCTTGGCTACACATTGTTCGAGCGTAAGCACCAGCAGCTGGAACTCAACCAGCATGGCGAGGGGCTGCTGAAGGAAATTGCGCCTGCGCTCGATGCCTTGGGCATGGCAATCGAGAGTGCCACCAGCGGTGCGCGCACGATGCGCGTGCGGTTGGGCATGTTGCCGCTGTTCGCAAGCCAGCGGCTTTTCCCCCGGCTCGGGGATTTCCACCGCACCTATCCTGACCTTCATCTCGACGTGGACACCAGCCCCAACGCGATCGCGCGGCTGGGCGAGGGACTGGACGCGGCCATTGTATTGGCGCGGGATGTCGACCCGATGCTCTATGCGCGCGAGCTGGACCGGGACTATGTTTATGTGATCGGCTCCAAGGCGCTGCTTGAAGGCGATCAGGCGATAAGCGAACCCAAGGATCTCGCCAAGCAGACCATCCTCATCCACCGCGATATGTCAGCGACGTTCGATGTGTGGAAGGAGGCTGTCAATCTGCCGGACCTGATGCCCGCATCGGTCGACTATTATGATTCAGGCGCGCTGATGCTGGAAGCAGCGGCGCAGGGGCTTGGCATCGCCTTCATGCATGGGCGCCATTTCGAGCATGCCCATGATCCGCGCATCGTGCGGCTGTTCGATCAGCATATCGAGAGCCCTTATCGCTATTTCTTCGTGTGCCGGCCCAAGGCGCTGGAGCGCCGCGCGATCAAGACATTCCATGACTGGCTGATCAAAGCAGAAATCTGATCGAGCGGTGCACTTCGTCTGCCTTGGAACGATTTGTAAACGACAATAAGTATATTGCGATCATGTTGGTCGGGTAGGGCCATCACGGAAGGACGTGGGGTCATGCCGACAACCAGGATTTTGACTGTCGATGATAGTCGCAGCATGCGTGCGTTATTGCGCATGACGCTGGCAGGGAGCGGATACTCCGTTGTCGAGGCGGAAGATGGCCAGGCCGCGCTGGATTGGCTCGAAGCCAATGAAGTCGATCTCATTATCACCGATATCAATATGCCCCGTCTGGACGGGTTCGAGTTCATCGAGCGGCTGCGCGAGGAAAACCGGCGCCATGTGGGCCGCCCTATCCTCGTGCTAACGACCGAGCAAACCGCTGAAAAGCGCGCACGGGCACGGGAAGCTGGCGCGACGGGCTGGCTCCCCAAACCGTTCGACCCCGAGCAGCTGGTGGCCGCCGTTCGGCATGTCGTTCACTAGATGACCGGCACGCAGGCGCTAGCGATGGACATGAGCATCCAGTCCCCGAGCGAGAAGGAGTTGCAGATTCGCGTGACGATCGCGCGGGAGCTGGCTGGTATCGCCACGGCGCTGGAGACGATCGGTGATCAGCTTTGCAGCGACCCGAATGTGGTGAGCATGCATTTTTCCGCATTGCAGGCCATTGATGAACTCTGCCAGCGCCATGACAATATCGGCCGCGTGCTATGCGCGGAAAATATGGAAGCAGCCTTGAGCGGCATCACGCTCGACACGCTGCGTACAAGGATGGCCGCCGGACTTTCGAAAATCGTCTGAGCGTGCGACCCGTTGCAATCTTGCCTCTTTCCATGTCCGTGCGCGCGCACTAGTGAGACGCTTCTGTGACATGTTGTGCGAGGGGCGATGGCCAGCAACGGACCCGTGCTAACTGAGCGCCGCTCAAGTGCCAGTGACTATCTCAAATTTCTCCACGCATGGCTCCGTAAGCCACGTCAAACCGCGTCGATCGTGCCGAGCAGTCCTTATCTGGGTCGGCTGATGGCGACGCAGATCGATCCGCTTGGCGGGCCGGTGATGGAATTTGGCGGCGGTACGGGCGCATTGACGCGGCAGATCCTCGCCACTGGCTTGCCACGCGAGCATCTCGAAGTGGTCGAGATCAACGCTGCCTTTGCTCATAATTTGCGACGTGATTTCCAGGGTGTGCGCATCATGGAATCGCCGGCGCAAATGGTCGCGAGCGATGCTGCAGGCGGTATCGGCGGATATCAGTGCGTGATTAGCGGGCTGCCGCTGCTCGCCATGAACAAGGCACTGCAACGCGCGATTCTGGCCGAGGCCTTTACCTTGCTCCGCCCCGGCGGATCCTTCATCCAGTTCACTTATGCGACGCGGCCACCTGTCGCAGAGGCTGTGGCGGCCTCGCTCGATCTGGGTGTCGAGCGGATCGGCATGATCGTGCGCAATGTGCCGCCCGCCACGGTGTTTCGCTATCGCCGGGCGATGGATATCGCTCAAAACGCCCATAGCGAACGCGCGCTCTGACAGTTTGAGCATAGCGGGCAGCGCCTGCAAAAGGGCGTAAACCGGCCATTGGTCATCGCCTTTCCACCGGATGCGGTTTAGAGTGACGCCAGAACCGAGCGCAGACGAGAAAGAGCCATGCAACGCTTCGATGTGATCATATTGGGCGGTGGGCTGATTGGCCTGACGCTGGCGATTGCGCTTGATCGGCATGGTGTGCGCTGCGCCGTGGTCGACCCGGCGGAACCGCGCACGAAAGATGCGCCGGGCTTTGATGGCCGCACTTCGGCGATTGCATCTGCCAGCTGGAAATTGTTCGAAGCGATTGGCATCGCGCCACATCTGGCGGACAAATTTTGCCCCATCGAGCGCATCTGGGTGAGCGAGGGCCTGACCCCCGGCGCGCTCGATTTCACGCCCGATCCGGAAGATGGCGCAATGGGCTTCATGGTCGAGAACCGCGTGTTGCGCGTAGCGATCGAGACGACGGCATCTGCCGCGCCCGGCATCACGCGCTTTCAGCCCGATACGCCCGTGCATGTCGAGCGGGATGACTATGGCGTGACGGTGACGCTCGCGAGCGGGCAGATGATCGCCGCGAGCCTGCTTGTCGGCGCGGAAGGCAGGGCCAGCCCGACCCGGGAGCTTGCGAGCATTCCCGTCGCGAAATGGTCTTACCCGCACACGGCGCTGGTGACGGCGATCAACCATGAGGAATTTCATGGCAATACCGCTTATGAAATCTTCTATCCCGGCGGGCCTTTTGCGCTGCTGCCCATGCAACCCGGGACGCGATCGGCCATCGTATGGACCGTGCCGAGCAAGCAGGCCGCCGCTTATCTGAAGCTGCCCGAGCATGCCTGGCTGGCCGAAGCGCAAAAGCGCATGGGGAGCTTCCTTGGCGAGATCAGCCTTGCAGCGCCGATGCAAAGCTATGAGTTGGGCTATCATCGCGCCGCGCGCATCGTGGATCAGCGGCTGGCGCTGGTGGGGGATGCTGCACATGGCATCCACCCGATCGCCGGGCAGGGCGTGAACCTCGGCTATCGCGACGCCGCAGCGCTCACGCAAGTGATCGTGGAAGGCTTGCGGACTGGCCTTGAGCCGGGCGATGCGCAATTGCTCGATCGCTATCAGCGCTGGCGCGCGCTCGATTCGCTGAGTGTGACCATCATGATGGATGGTTTGGTCCGACTTTTCGACGTTCCGGGCAGGCCAGCATCGATGATTCGCAGCTTTGGCCTCTCATCCGTGCAGAAACTTGGCAGCCTGAAAGACCGTTTCATGGCCGAGGCACGGGGTGAAAGCGGGCCACGTCCAAAGCTTTTGCTGGGCGACCTGATTTAGAGCCTTCGCGTTGCACCTGCGAAGAAAAGCTATGTGCGTGAATGGCTTGTCGGCCATTTCTCGTCCCAGCTTATGGGATGGATCTGGCGTTGAAGTCTTCCTTCCGCCTCACACAGTTGTGAAATGCGTGGACCGGAAGTTCGCTAAGTAAACCGCCATTGCAACACAGTCTCGACATGCTCAAAGCTTTGTTTACTCCCGGCCAATACAAGGGCGGCGTTGGAGGAGATAAGGCATGTCTGCCGCGCAGGTAACATCAGAAACATTCGGGGGTAAGCTGGCAAAGCTTGGCCGCATGCTCGGCATCGCGGAAACCGTGGGCGCAATGGCTGAAACGCCAGCGCAGGATCGCGAAGCAGGCAGCGCCCATTTGCGCCGCGAAAGCGAACGTCGCAGGAAGCTGTATGACGAGATCGGCGGATTTCTGTTCGCCCATGACCTGGACCTGACGCCGCTCAACTTCGGGCTCGCGTTGGACTATATCACTGGCAATGATCTTGCTGTTGAAAAGGCGGTGGGCGTCGTCCTGAAGGATCGCGGCAAGATCACCAATGGTGTGGCGGAACGGATCATGTCCGAACAGCGTGTCGAACAGCTGACGCCAGACGCCTTGAGCGAGATGCTCAAAGAGGTGGAGATCAACCTGGTCCAGCTCACCGGTATTGCCGATCAATCCAGCAGTTCCGCTAAGGATTTTGGCGCTGCCTTGCAAAGGGAGGCAGCGGAACTCACCAAAGGATCGGGTGGCGGCGAAGCGCTTTCCAATCTGGTCGTGCTGACGCGCACCATGATCGAGAAGACCCGCGAGGTCGAAGCGCAGATGCGCGATGGTCAGCAGCAGACGCAATTGCTTCAGAAGAATCTGGAAACGGCACGTCGCGCAGCCGAGCAGGACCATTTGACGGGGCTGCCCAACCGCAGGTCATTCGAAGGCACGCTTTATGAAGAGGTCGCGCTCGCTCGTGACGCCAAGGAGCCGCTGAGCGTCGCTTTTTGCGATATCGATCACTTCAAGGTGGTGAATGACACGCATGGCCATGATGCTGGCGACCGGGTGCTCAAATTCGTCGCCGGGTTATTGGCCAAGATTTCCGGCGACCGATGCCATGTTGCGCGCCATGGTGGCGAAGAATTCGTCATGCTTTTCCGGGGCTTGACGGTCGCGGATTCGGCCAAGATCGTTGACGATGCCCGTAGCGACATGGCCGAGCGCAATCTTGTGGACCGCAAGACCGGCGAGCGGATGGATCAGGTGACCTTCTCAGGCGGCGTGGCGGATGTGTTTGCCTATGCCGAGCCGCGTGATGCACTCAAGGCAGCTGATCGCGCGCTTTATCTAGCCAAGGAGCATGGCCGCAATCGGGTGTATATTGCTCCGGAAATCATACCCTGATCAGAAGTCGGGCTGATCATAATATTTAGGCGGCGTCACGATTTCCATGCGCTCGGCCAATAAGGGCCGGAAGGATGGGCGGGACTTGATCGCCGCATACCAGCGCTTGGTGGGCTTATGGCCTTCCCAGTCAATGCCGCCCAGATAATCCGCAACCGAGATATGCGCGGCGGCGGTGATGTCCGCCAGGCTCATCGTTGGGCCAGCAAGCCAGCTGCGATGATCGAGCAGATAATCGATATAATCGATATGCGTGTTGGCCTTGCGCATGGCCTCGCGGATCGCGCCAGCATCCGGCGATGTGCGTGAGACGATGCGCTTGATCATCCGCTCATTGAGCAGCGGGGCGACGACATCGCGATAGACGATCTGATCGAGCCAGGCGACCATGCGGCGCACTTCCGCCCGCGACTGGGCCGAGCCGGAGATCAGCGGGAACTGATCGACCGTTTCCTCAAAATATTCGCAGATCGCCTGACTGTCCGCCAGCGTCGCGCTGCCATCCTGCATGGTCAGCACGGGCGTCATGCCCGCCGGGTTCAGGTCGAGAAACTCGTCCCGTCCTTCCCAGGGTGATTCGCGGATCAGCTCGTACAGGATTCCCTTTTCCGCCATGAGAAACCGCACTTTGCGGGAAAAAGGGCAGAGCGGGAATTGATGGAGGTGCCACATCAACAGGCTCATAAGTTGCGCGGGTGATTGCGCAAAGCGCATTCTGGTCTGTGCGGGCAGATCAATTGCCGTTCAGCGCGTTGTCAGCAGAAGGCTGCAAACTAAGCAGCTCTGTGGTAAGGAAAATCATGCAAGTCATGACGCGTCGCCTGCTTGTGATCAGTGCCATTGCGCTTGGCGGCGGGATGACAGGGCTAGCGCTCGGCAATTTCGTTGCGGGTAGTGAGCGGCGCAGTGGCGCGGATGAGCTCGCGGCTTTCGTGCAGTCCAATGCGTTCGAAGCGGCGGGGGTGGAGGATGATCCGGCCTTTGCCGATCCGGTCACTGCCTCGCGAACCGGGCCAACCTCTTATGATTGTCAGGGCTGTGATGCGGGACTTCATGCGCGCGATGATAGCGTAGATCTGTCTCCGGTTGAGCCGATGCCGCCCTATGATCCCTATGCGGACGCGGAGCCGCCCGTGCGGCCCAGAGCGCGCACCACGGATCAGCCGGATGCGCGCATTGGCGATGCGCCCTTGATCGTCGAATAATCGCAATCCCCTAACGAAGAAGGGGCCGCCAATGGCGACCCCTTCCTCTTAATCAATGGCGGCGCTTATTCCGCCGCGACCACGTCTGCCTCATCCGAGAGCGGATGGGCGAGGCGGCTGAGCATTTCCTTGGGGCAGACCTGCCAGAAACGATCGCGGTTGCGATCCCATCCATGCAGGATGCCCTTGGCCCAGGCGCTATCCGTGCGAGCGACATGCTCCTCGATCAGGGCCTTGAGCTCGCCCTCCCAATGCGCGCTGGCGATGCGCTGCCACACAATGCTTTCCGGATTGCCGCGGGCCGCGAAGTTGCCTGCTTCATCATAGATGAACGCCATGCCGCCGGTCATACCCGCGCCGAAATTGGCGCCGACTTGCCCCAGAATGACCGCCACGCCGCCGGTCATATATTCCAGGCCATTTGCACCGCAGCCCTCGACGACGACCTTCGCGCCAGAGTTGCGCACCGCGAAGCGCTCGCCAGCCTGGCCTGCCGCGAACAGCTTGCCTGCCGTCGCGCCATATAGCACCGTGTTGCCGATGATGGTGTTATCCTGGCTCGCGAGCGGGCTGGAGACCATCGGGCGAACGGCGATGATGCCGCCGGAAAGCCCCTTGCCGACATAGTCGTTCGCATCGCCAAACACCTCCAGCGTGATGCCCTTGCACAGGAACGCGCCAAGCGACTGACCCGCCGTGCCACGCAGGCGAACATGCACATGCCCATCCTGCAGGGTCGACATGCCGAACTTCTGCGTGACCAAGGCCGAGAAGCGCGTGCCCACGGCGCGGTGCGTGTTGCGCACCGTGTAGGTCAGCTGCATCTTCTCGCCACGCTCGAACACCGCCTTGGCGTCCGCGATCATCTGCGCATCCAGGCTATCCGGTACTTCATTGCGCCATGTCGGCAGATTGAAGCGACGCTTGTCATCATCGGCATCCACCTTGGCGAGGATCGGGTTGAGATCCAGATCGTCCAGATGCTCGGCGCCGCGATTGACTTGCCGCAGAAGCTCGGTGCGGCCGATCACCTCATCAAGGCTGCGGAAGCCCAGCCTTGCGAGAATCTCGCGCACTTCCTCGGCGATGAAGGTCATCAGATTGATGACCTTTTCCGGCGTCCCGGTGAACTTGGCCCGCAGCTTCTCATCCTGCACGCACACGCCGACGGGGCAGGTGTTGCTATGGCACTGACGCACCATGATGCAGCCCATCGCGACGAGGCTGAGCGTGCCGATGCCATATTCCTCGGCACCAAGGATCGCTGCGATCACGATGTCACGGCCCGTTTTGAGGCCGCCATCCGTGCGCAGCTTCACGCGGTGGCGCAGGCCATTGAGCGTGAGCACCTGATTGGCCTCGGCAAGGCCCATTTCCCACGGCAGGCCAGCAAATTTGATGCTGGTTTGCGGTGATGCGCCTGTGCCGCCGACATTGCCAGAGATCAGGATGACATCTGCATGGGCCTTCGCCACGCCCGCCGCGACCGTGCCGATGCCGGCCTGACTGACCAGCTTGACGCAGACGCGTGCGCGCGGATTGATCTGCTTGCAGTCATAGATGAGCTGCGCGAGATCCTCGATCGAGTAGATATCATGGTGCGGCGGGGGCGAGATGAGCGTCACGCCGGGCGTCGAGTGACGCAGCTTGGCGATGAACTCGGTGACCTTGAAGCCGGGCAGCTGCCCACCTTCGCCGGGCTTTGCGCCCTGTGCGACCTTGATCTCGATTTCCTCGCACGCGCCCAGATATTCGGCATGCACGCCAAAGCGACCGCTGGCGATCTGCTTGATCGAGCTGTTCGCATTGTCGCCATTGTCATAGGGCGTGAACCGCTTGCGATCCTCGCCGCCTTCACCAGACACGGCCTTTGCGCCAATGCGGTTCATGGCGATGGCGAGCGTTTCATGCGCCTCGGGAGAGAGCGCACCCAACGACATGCCGGGCGTGATGAAACGCTTGCGGATCTCGGTGATCGCCTCGACCTCGTCGATCGGCACGGCCTGATCGGAGTAGTTGAACTCCAAAAGGTCACGCAGATAGACGGGCTCCAGCTCGGAGACGCCGCGGGCGAATTGCAAGTAGGTCGAGTAGCTATCCGTCGCCACAGCCGTTTGCAGCAAGTGCATGAGCTGCGCCGAATAGGCGTGCGTGTCGCCGCCCGCGCGGTGGCGATAGAAGCCGCCGATTGGCAAGCGCACCACGGCCTTGTCGAACGCCGCCTGATGGCGGTTGATCGCGTTATATTGCAGCGAGGCATAGCCCTCGCCCGAGATCTTGGACGGCATGCTGGGGAATAGATCGTTCACCAGCGCACGGCTGAGGCCAACCGCCTCGAAGTTATAGCCGCCACGATAGCTGGAGATCACCGCGATCCCCATCTTGCTCATGATCTTGAGCAGGCCCTCATTGACCGCCGTGCGGAAGTTGTTGAGGCACGTCTCCAGGCTGCGATCGCCGAACAGGCCGCGACCATGCCGCTCCTCGATGCAGGCCTCGGCGAGATAGGCATTCACAGCCGTTGCGCCCACGCCGATCAGCACCGCGAAATAATGCGGATCGAGGCACTCGGCCGTGCGCACATTGATCGAGCAATAAGAGCGCAGGCCCTTGCGCACGAGGTGCGTGTGCACTGCTGCGGCGGCCAGCACCATCGCGATGCCGACCTTGTTGGGGCTGATCGCCTCATCCGAGAGGAACAGCTCGGTCTGCCCGGCCCGCACGGCGATTTCCGCCTCGTCCCGGATGCGGTTGATGGCTGCGCGCAGGGCATCGGCAGGGCCGTCCGCCGGGAAGGTGCAGTCGATCTCCGCAACCGACTTGCAGAAATAGGCCTTGAGGCGCGACCAGTCGCTGCACAGCAGAACAGGCGATTCCATCACCAGCACATTGCTGTTCTGGCTATCCTCTTCCAAGATATTGGCGAGGTTTGAGTAGCGCGTCATCAGGCTCATCACATGCCGCTCGCGCAGGGAGTCGATCGGCGGGTTCGTGACCTGGCTGAAATTCTGCCGGAAGAAATGGCTGATCGTGCGCGGCTTGTTGGTGATGACGGCCAGCGGCGCATCATCGCCCATCGATCCGACAGCTTCCTTGCTGTCCTCGACCATCGGACTGAGGATCAGCTCCATATCTTCCATCGTCATGTTCGCGGCGATCTGACGGCGCATCAGCTCGGCACGGTCCCATGATGGGCGCACATCACCCACAGCGGCAGGCAAATCCTTGGCGCTCAGATAGCCCTTCACATAATCGGCATAAGGCCGCTCGCCAGCGATGCGATCCTTGATGGCGCGGTCATTGTAAACCTTGCCTGCATCCAGATCGACAGCGATCATCTGGCCCGGCCCGAGCCGACCCTTCTGGATGACGGTTGATTCAGGCACCACGACCATGCCGGTTTCCGAACCGACAATCAGCAGATTGTCCGATGTGAGCGTGTAACGCAGCGGACGCAGGGCATTGCGGTCCATGCCCGCGACCGCCCAGCGGCCATCAGTCATGGCGAGCGCAGCAGGGCCATCCCACGGCTCCATCACGGAGGCGAGATATTCATACATATGCTTGTGCGCTTCAGGCACATCATCGCTCTGCTGCCAGGCTTCCGGCACGAGCATCAGCTTGGCTGTCGGCGCATCGCGGCCCGCGCGGCACAGTGTCTCGAAGGTCGCATCGAGCGCAGCGGTGTCCGACGCGCCAGCCGGAATCACCGGCTTGATGTCGCCGGATTGCTCGCCAAAGGCCAGCGCCGCCATCTTGATCTCGTGGCTCTTCATCCAGTTCTTGTTGCCGCGAATGGTGTTGATCTCACCATTATGCGCGAGCGAGCGGAAAGGCTGGGCCAGCCACCATTGCGGGAAGGTATTGGTCGAGTAGCGCTGATGGAAGATCGCGACGCGGCTCTCGAACCGCTCGTCGGTCAGGTCTGGGTAGAAAACGGACAGACTCTCGGCCAGAAAGAGCCCCTTGTAGATGATCGACTGGCAGGAGAGCGAGCAGACGTAAAAATCATTGATCTGTGCCTCGACGACGCGCTTCTCGATGCGGCGACGCACGAGATACAGATCGCGCTCGAACTCGGCGACGCCCTGCTCCTCGGGCATCGGCCCGGCGATGAGGATCTGCTCGATCTCGGGGCGCGTACGCTGCGCCTTTTCGCCGATGACGGAGACGTCGACCGGCACCTGACGCCAGCCATAGATGCGATAACCCGCCTCGATGATCTCCGCCTCAACAAGCGTGCGGCAGGTCTCCTGTGCGCTCAGGTCCGTGCGGGGCAGGAAGATCATGCCCACGGCAAGCCGGTTCGGCATGGGCTTGTGGCCCGAAGCGGAGATGGCATCGTCAAAGAAGCGCACCGGCAGATCGACATGAATGCCAGCGCCATCGCCCGTTTTGCCATCGGCATCGACAGCACCGCGATGCCACACGGCCTTGAGCGCATCGATCGCGCTCTCGACAACCCGGCGCGAGGCCTTGCCATCCGTCGCGGCAACGAGGCCAACGCCGCAAGCGTCGCTTTCCATGTCGGGGCGGTACATGCCATCGCGTGCGATGCGGATGCGTTCTGCGTCCATGTCGATCATCACTTCTTCTCCTCATCCGCTGACGATGGACTGGCAATCCTGCGCGTGATCGCGCTTGGGCCTGCCTCCATGCCTGCTTCGAATATCGTCTTCACTAAGGGCGTCCCTGCATTCCGGCTGAAAGGCGTCATTGTTCCGCACCTTCATGCTCATGCGCAGGCTCGGTCAGATCCTTTTCCTTCACGCCCAGCAACATCACGAGGCGCTTGCGCTCGTCGGCAGAAAGATCCGCGATCTTGCGGGGCGCTGGAATATCCTTGGTCGCGGCCTTCGCCTGCTCGACCATCTTTGGCATATTCTTCATCATGTCCGGCATCAGCGCCTGCATTTCGCGCATGATTTCGGGGTCCATGAACATCATCATATATTCACCGGCAAAGCGGTTGCCGGTCGATGTTGCAAAGAAGGTGGAGATTTCGCCCAATTCTGCGGTGCTGAACCGTCGTGCGAAGGCGCGGGTCAATGCGTCGCGCACTTTGGGCTCATAGCCATCCATCATGTTCGCCATGCTGCCCATCATCGCATCCATCCCAGCTTTGCTGCGCTGGCGGAAATGCGGGTCGACGATGGCTGTGATTTCTCCCAGCTTCGCCTCGCCCATCTCCATCACCTGCTCGCTTGGAACACCGCTGATGGTAGCAATTTGCGCGATGGGTAGCGTCATGGCGGAGCCGAGCATGGCGTCCATCATTTTGCTCATCGTTTCGCCCATCATGCGCTTGTAGGTGCCGACAGGGAAAAGCTTGAGCACGACAGGGCGGGCTGCTGCGAGGCGCGCCGCATCGACGGGCGTCGCTGTGGCCTGCGCCGGAGCGCTTTGCTCAGCCGCCCATGCAGGCGCGCTCACCAACATGGGCGAGGCAATCAGGGCTGTGGCGAGAGCGAGCCTTTTCACGCTGCCACTGCCTGCTTTGCTGGCGCCTTTGCGCGCAGATAGGCCTGCATATGGTCGGCAACGTCGCGCCCATCGCGGATGGCCCACACGACAAGGCTGGCGCCGCGCACGATGTCGCCTGCAGCAAACACGCCGTCCACGCTGGTCATCATATTGCGATGATCGACGCGCAGCGTGCCCCAGCGGGTGACGGCGAGGCCGGGCTCACCGAACATGACGGGCAGGTCTTCGGGATCGAAGCCGAGCGCCTTGATGACGAGATCGGCCGGGATCGTCGCTTCCGTGCCCGGATCAGGCTCCGGCGCGCGGCGGCCAGACGCGTCGGGCGTGCCGAGGCGCATGCGGGTGAGCTTCACGCCGGTCACGCTTTCCGTGCCTTCAAAGGCGACGGGGGCGGATAGCCAGACGAATTCGACGCCTTCTTCCTCGGCATTTTGCACTTCGCGCTGTGAACCGGGCATATTCTCCCGATCGCGGCGGTAGAGGCAGCGCACACTCTTCGCGCCCTGGCGGATGGAGGTGCGCACGCAATCCATCGCGGTGTCGCCGCCGCCGATGACCACGACATCCTTGCCGGTGGCGAGCAGTGATCCATCCTCATGCTCGGCGACATGATCGCCAAAGCCGGCCTTGTTGGACGCGGTGAGAAAATCAAGCGCGCGCACGACACCCTTGGTGCCGATGCCCGGCGCCTTGATATCGCGCGCCTTGTAAACGCCGGTGGCGATCAAAACCGCATCATGCTTCTCGCGCAGATCTGCAATCGAAGCGTCGGAGCCGACGGCGAAGTTCAGGTGGAAGTGGATGCCAGCTTCCTCCAGCCGCTTCACGCGGCGCATCACGATATCCTTCTCCAGCTTGAAGCCGGGAATGCCATAAGTCAGCAGGCCGCCCGCGCGGTCATGCCGGTCATACACATGCACCTCATGACCTGCCGCGCGCATATATTCAGCAGCCGTCAGCCCGCCGGGGCCTGCACCGATGACGCCAACCGATTGCCCGGTTGCCTCGCCGACGAGAACCGGCTCAACCCAGCCTTCTTCCCATGCGGTATCCGTGATGAACTTCTCGACCGAGCCGATGGTGACGGCGCCGTGGCCGGAGAATTCGATGACGCAATTGCCTTCGCACAGGCGATCCTGCGGGCAGATGCGGCCGCAGATTTCGGGCATGGTGGAGGTTGCGTTGGAAAGCTCATAGGCCTCGCGCAGTCGACCTTCTGCCGTTAGCCGCAGCCAATCGGGGATATGGTTGTGCAGCGGGCAATGGACCGAGCAATAAGGCACGCCGCATTGCGAGCAGCGCGCAGCCTGATCTTCTGCGCCGGTCGTTTCAAACCCGTCGGAAATCTCCAGGAAGTCATGCGCGCGCGCATCTGCCGGACGCTTGCCCGGATAGGACTGCGTACGGTTGACGAACTTGAGCATCGGATTCTCGGCCATAGGGCGCTCCCTTCAATCTGAGCATCCCGTTAACGTCCAGAAACGGCGGAGTCACGCGCTTCTCGGCATTTTGGACAGTGTAGCTGCCATATTATTTGCGCCAGTCTGGCTTTTGCAACCGGTTTGCAGAAATTAACCTATGTCTATAGGTCCGAAACGGCCTTACCGTATCAAAAGCCATGCAAATGCGGTGAGCCCGATAACAATGCGATACCAGGCAAATGGCGCAAAGCCGAACCGACTGACGAAAGCAACGAAGGCTTTGACGATCAGCAATGATACGAGGAAGGCGGACCCAAAGCCGATGGCGATCATCCCCATATCGTCGGCATTCAGCAGGGCGCGATCGTGCCAGAGCGCGTAGACGGTCGCTGCCAGCATCGTCGGCACGGCGAGGAAAAAGCTGAATTCGGCAGCGGTGCGGCGCTCGACGCCCATCATGAGTGCACCAAGGATCGTCGCGCCAGAGCGACTGACGCCCGGTATCATGGCGATGCATTGCACGAAACCAATGGTCAGCGCCGTGCCGAACGGCATGGTTTCAACGGAGGTGACGCGCACAGTCTTGATCATGCGCTCCAGCATCAGCATCAGCACGCCACCAATGACGAGCGCGACGGCGACGATGATCGGTGTCTGGATGGCGGCGCGTACGGCGCTGTACGCCATTACGCCGATGACCATCGCCGGGGCAAAGCCAGCCAATATGTTGCGCGTGAAGGCCACTGGGCCGGGGCTTAACCGGAACAATCCCGTCGCAACGTCCCAGAAGCGGCGCCAGTAAATCACGATGACGGCAAGGATGGCGCCAAGCTGGATGGCGATTTTGAAGGCGACCGAGGATTCCCCGGTGAAGCCCAGCAATTCGCTCGCCAGAATGAGGTGGCCGGTGGAGGAGACCGGCAGAAACTCGGTCAGCCCTTCCAATATGCCGAGCAGAATGGCGGTCAGGACAGCGTTATCCAAGGCAGATCATCCTAGCATCGAGCAGGGCAGGGGGCGTTTAGGCCTGTGGTTGTAATTCAAGCCCGCACGGCAGAGCCAAAGCGGCCCTTGTCGCGATAATGCTCAAGCCATTGTGGCGCGACGGCGGCCAGCGGCATCGGTTTGATGCCGAAGCTTTCAAGCCCTGCCGCGCCGGATGACACGACATTATCGCTTAGCAGCATCTCGAACTGATCGCGCGTGATCGGTGCGCCGGGCGCCCAGCTGGTGAGGCTTGCCATCGTGCGCGCCACGCCATCGGGCACGGCGACGAAGTTTGGCGAGCGACCGATCTGCGATGCGATCCACTCATTGACGGCACGCATGGTGAGGATGTCCGGCCCGCCAAGCTCAAAGGTCTTGCCACCAAATTGATCAGGGTTTGTTGCCGCGAGGGCAATCGCCTGAGCAACATCGCCAACATGCACCGGTTGAAACCGGGTCTCGCCACGAATGACCGGCACGATGCCAAATGGCATGGAGGATGCGAGCGCGATCAGCTGCGCGAACCGATTGGTGAAGCCATCGTCGCGCCCGAACATGATGGAAGGGCGCAGGATGGTTGCGCTTGGGAAGGCGCTGCGTACGGCGGCTTCACCTTCTGCCTTGGTGCGGCCATAAGCAGATTTGCTCGCTACATCCGCGCCGATGGCCGACACTTGCACCAGCGCCTCAAGGCCAGCATCCGCCGCTGACTGTGTAATGTTGCCAGCGCCGATTACATGCGCTGTGTGCATATCGCCCTTGAGCAGGCCAACAAGATTCACGGCAGCGCCAGCACCTTCCAGCGCCGCGCGCACTTGCTTGCTGTCCGCAATGTCGACGGACACGAATTGCGTCTGGCCCATGCTGCCGAGGGAGCGGATCATGGAGGCCCGGCGCAGCACCCGTTGCGCGATCCTGACGCGATAGCCGCGCGAAAGCAGCTCCTGCGCAACCTGACGGCCGACGAAGCCGCCTCCGCCAAACAACACAATCGGCTTCTCCGTTGCGATCATCGCTTCTTCCCGTTCATCTAAACTATGTCTGCGTCGTGGCGGCGTTACACTTGCAACAGGCTGGCACGCAAGACAACCGGGGCTTGGTCATCCGGCACGGATTTGGATCGTGAGACGGCAATGATGCGGCGACAGGCTCAGGAAATGCGCGATCCTGGGCATTTTTCTCGAAAAATTCTGCCAAAATTCTTTCGCCAGTGCGGGCATGGGAAAGGCGAGCCTCCAAACCGGATGGCCTGTGCGCGATAGTCAACCCCGTCATACTGACGTTGAGGACGGCAAGACTTGAGAGGATGTTCATCCCGCAGCGAATAATCGCAAAACTCGCCGCCGCTGGCAGATTGAAGTCCAGAATGATGTTATTGATAAATCAGCATATTATTCGCTGATTTTCGCGCGGTGCCTTGAGCCCGGTTGACAGCGCCTTTGCCGAAAATCCTGGAAAGCGCGCGAGAAGCTAATGATGGCGCGCGAAGCAGCATGTCATTTCGTGACGCCGATCGCGATCTACCTGGGGATGAATGGGCGCGAACGGACGCGCCATCAAGGCCGTTTTGCCTTGCTCTGCAACATCGAAAAATGGCGGAATTCCGCGCTGCAGCGACGATTTTCTATTGTGAGGGGGTCATGCAATACCTATTTGGCCCTCAAGCGCAATGAGAACGTTCGACAGAGTGGTGCAGGTCTTAAGGCCCGTCATCAGCCTGACGCCAAAAGCGATCAAGACCATGCAAGACTATATCTTAGGAGTGATTTTATGAAGATCGTCGCAGCCGCCTTCGTCGCGGCCAGCCTGCTCGCCGCCCCATCCGTTGGGTTTGCCAAGGCCCGTGAGAATGTTGAGCTCCGCGTATCGACGCAGGGCGTGAATTTCTCGGATGCCAGCAGCGTCGCCAAGTTCCGCTCCAATGTTGCCAAGCAGATCGAAGCAGCTTGCAACCCCGGTGATCGCATCAATGCCGATCTGATGCCTGATTTTGCTTGCCGCAACTCGATGGCGCAAGTGAGCGAGACGCGCATCGCGCAGCTGAGCAACAGCAATTCCATGATGGCTACGGTAGAATAACCACAGCCGGACGACGGCGTCCCCCTTGGCGCCGAGAGTTCCCACCTGAAGGCGTGTCACTCGATTGAGCGGCGCGCCTTCTGTGTGTTTGCGCTCGTCAGCATATTACTCGGCGGGCTGAGACGGCGTTGGTTTTCCGCCGCGTGCTTCGGCGAGCGCGCGCAGACGGCGCGTGATGGTCTGCGGCGATTGCGTGCCCTGCGCGAGGCGGCGATACAGGATCGGCACCACGAAAAGCGTGATCGCCGTTGCGATCGTGACGCCGAACACGATCACCCAACCAATGGATGACCGCGCAGCGGCGCCAGCCCCGTGACTGATTGCGAGCGGCACGGCCCCGGCAACCGTTGCGATACTCGTCATCAAAATAGGCCGAAGCCTGCGCACCGAAGCCTCACGGATGGCCTCATCAATGCTCTTGCCCGCATCGCGCAATTGATTGGCATATTCCACGATGAGAATGCCGTTCTTTACCGCCAGCCCTACCAGCATGATGATGCCGATCTGGCTGAACAGGTTCACGCTCGTGCCCGTCGCCGCCAGCCCCAATATGCCGCCGGCCACACCAAGCGGCACCGCAGAGATGATCACGAGCGGATGCACGAAGCTCTCAAACTGCGCGGCGAGCAGCAGATAGATGACGATGACGGTGAAGCCGAAGGCGAGCCAGATGGAGCTGCCGGTCTGCTTGAAGCTGTGGCTTTCCCCGCGATAGCCGATGGCGAGCACTTCCGGCGACTGAGCGGCTTGCTCTTCAAGGAATGTGAGCGCGCGGCCCAGCGAGTAACCGGGCGCCAAGCCGCCGTTTAGCGTGATGGCGCGCATCTTGTTGAAGCGGCCAAGCTCACGCGCTGTGGCGGCCTGTCGCACGTCCACCAGATTGGAGAGCGGGATCAGCGTGCCGCTGGCCGCGCGCACATAGACTTTGGAGAGCGCAGCTTCATTCGCACGGTCAAAGGCCTCGGCTTGCAGCACGACATAATATTCCTCGCCATCGCGCACATAGGTGGAGGCGCGGCGCGAGCCCATCATCGTTTGCAGCGCCTGGCTCACATCATCGACCGAAATGCCAAGGTCGCCCGCGCGCTGATGATTGATGTCGATGACGAGCTGCGGCTTGTTCTCCACATAATCAGCATCGAGGTTCAGGATGCCGGGATTGTCTCGTGCAGCCTCAAGGATGCGGTCGCGCGCCTTCGCCAGCTCATCATAATTATCGCCTGCGATCACGAAGCTGATCGGCTGGCCACCGCGCGAGAGGCGGTTGCTGACATTGGCATTGCCACGCACGGTGGGCAGGTCGGCCAGCGCCGCGTTGATCTGACGGGACACTTCGTTGGAGCTTTCCTTGCGCTCATCCCAGTGCCGCAGGAAGACAGCCAGCTGGGCCATGTTGAAGTCTTCTGTCGGTCCGCCGCTTGACGCGAGCCGAGCATTCATGCCGCGCACCGCGCCATCGCCCACCATCGGCAGCACGAGCTTCTCGCCCTGATTCAGATAAGCATCCGCCTGCGCAAAGCCCGTGCCTTCCGGCGCGTTAAGGCGGACCTCGACCAGCCCGGTGTCCTCGGCAGGCGCGAGCTCGGAATCCAATCCGCGAAACAGCAGCGCCGCGCCGCCCATGAGCACAGCCACGCTGATGATGACGATGAGGGGGCGCCTGATCACCCGATCCAGCCCAGCCCGATAGCGCTGCTCCAGCCGCCCAAGCAGATCATCGATCCGCGCGGTCACGCGGCCACGCGCGCTGTGCTTGAGCAGCTTCGAGCACATCATGGGCGTTAGGCTGAGCGCCAGCACGCCCGAGATGCTGATCGCCGCGATCATGGCGACGGCCAGCTCGCGGAACAGCAGCCCGGCTTGGCCGGAGAGGAACATGATCGGGACGAAGACCGCGCACACCACCATCGTGGAGGCGATCACCGCAAAGCCCACCTCTCGCGTGCCGTAAAAGGCGGCATAAAGGGGGTCTTCGCCCTGCTCGATGCGGTGATAGACATTCTCAAGCACCACGATGGCGTCATCCACCACAAGCCCGATGGCGAGCACCATGGCAAGCAGGGTGAGCAGATTGACCGAATAGCCGAGCAGCCACAGGATGGCGAAGGTCGCGAGCAGGCAGATCGGCACCATGATCATGGGCACGATCGTCGCGCGCAGGCTGCCAAGGAAGAAGAAGACCACCACCGTCACCAACAGCGCGGCCTCGAAGATGGTCATCCACACGCCCTTGATGGCCTGCTCGATGAACAATGTGCTATCGCCGCCTACCTTCATTTCGACCCCAGCAGGCAGGTTCTTGCTCATATCCTCAACGGCTTTTTTGGCCGCCTGTGCCACCTCAAGCGTGTTCGCACCCGATTGGCGGACGATGCCGATGCCGACGCCCGTTTCGCCATTATAGCGATAGATGGAATAGGGGTTTTCCGGTCCTTCCTCGACACGGGCGACATCGCCGAGCCGCACCAGATAGCCATCCCCACCGCGCCCGACCACAAGCTGCGAGAAGTCCGCCGGTGTCGAGAAGCTGCGCTGGACACGGAGCGAGAGGTTTTGCGAGCGCGCCTCGATCCGCCCGGCGGGGAGCTCCACATTCTGCCGCCGCAGGGCTGCCTCAACGTCATGCGGTGTCAGGCGATAGGCAGCGAGGCGATCGGCATTGAGCCATACGCGCATGGAGGGGCGGGCGAGGCCCATCGTGGTGATCTGGGCCACACCATCGATGGTGGAAAGCCGGTCGACAACAATGCGATCGACGAAATCGCCAAGCTTTGTCCGGTCCCAGCCCGGCGCCATGACGGCGAAGAACATGATCGGCTGCGAGTCTGAATCCACCTTGCGGACTTGTGGGGGCAGGGCATCGACCGGACGATCTGCAGCGCCGCCTGCGACCCGATCCCGCACGTCATTCGCGGCGGCATCCACATCGCGCCCGGCGGCGAATTCGATCACGATGTTGGAAACGCCGTCCCGCGAGGTCGAGCTGATGGTCTCGATGCCCTCAATGCCCGCAAGCCGCTGTTCGAGCGGCTGGGTAATGCGGTTTTCCACCACGCTGGCATTGGCGCCGGTATATTGGGTTTCGACCGACACGATCGGCGGATCAGTATCAGGATATTCGCGGATCGAGAGGCTCAGGAAGCCGACCAGACCGATGATGGTGAGCAGCAGTGCCATCACCGCTGCCACAACCGGCCGACGGACCGAAAGGTCGGAAAGCATCATGGCGCGGCGGAGGCCATGCGTTTGGCGCTGTCGTTCGCGGCGCTCGCGCTTGGCTTATCGCCAACGAGGCGGACTGTCCGCCCCTCGGCCACCTTCACCACGCCTTCGGTCACAACCAGCGCGTTAGCGGGCAGGCCGCTCACCTCGACCAGACCATTGTCGCGAAGTCCGGTGCGGACGGCGGTGCGCTTGACCTTCTTTTCGGCATCGACGGTGTAAACATAGCGCGTCTCACCCTCGCTCAGCACGGCGGCTTCCGGCAAGGCGAGGGCGGTGCGTTGGGCGGTCTCGATGCGCACCGTCAGCAGCATGCCCGGTTTGATGCGCGCGCCCGGATTAGGCAGCGTTGCGCGGACCATGACGGCGCGGCTTTGCGGATCGATCACCGGATCGATGACGCTGATCGTGCCCATGATCGGCTCGCCGGGGAAGGCGGAGGCATAGGCTTTGATCGGCAAACCGGGGCGCAGCGAAGCGAGAAGCGTCTCTGGCACCGTGAAATCCAGCTTGATGCGCGAGAGATCGCTCACCGTCACCAGCGGGGTGCCACTGGTGACGATCGCACCCTCGGAGATCGTGCGCAGCGACAGATAGCCCGAGAAGGGCGCGCGGATCATGCGGTCGTCAATCTGCGCCTGCACCGAATCCCGGCTGGCGCGCGCTTCACTCAGGGCCGCGCGTTGTTGATCGAGCAGCGAGCGCGTGGCAAAGCCTTGCTTGTTGAGGCTCTCGATCCGCTCAAGCTGGGACGATGCTTCGGTCGCGCTGGCCTTGGCGCCCGCCAGCGCCGCGCGCTCCTGCGTGTTGGAGAGCACCGCAAGCAACTGCCCTGTGCGCACATACATGCCATCATCGAACAGAAGCCGCTCGATCCGCTCGGTGACATTGGGCGAGAGCGTGACCTGCTCATTGGCGCGGGCCGAGCCGACCGCCTCTATCTCATCGCGGAAGATATGCGTTTTTGGCTGTGTCGCACCAACCAACGGCGCCTGACGCTCCTGTTTGGCCTCGCCCCCGCCGCACGCCGCAAGAAGCGCGAGGCCCGCGATCAGCGCGCCTCGGCTCAATCTTTGCAGATAGGTTCCGGCAAGATCGGTTTGCCGGGCTGGATATGTCACTTGGTCACCATCATTTCGACAAATTGGGGCGTTTGAGAGATAGACGTTTCAATGGGCCGCCTTTGCGGTCACGCAGCCATCGCCTTTTTGTGCAACTGCTCGATGGCGTCCAATGCGGAAAGCAAAGCGCCCTCCATCCACGCGCCATAATAAGAGGCATGCTCGCCAGCCAGAACGATGCGGTTATCCATCGTGACCAGATTCTTATAATGTTTTTCCCGCGTTGCTTCGGTCCAGGTGCCTGCGCAGCCTAGAATCCAGGGCGCGCGGCTCCAGACGAAGGAGACGCCGTTCATGAACTCCTTGCGGTAGGCGGCAGGGTGGAACACCGATCCCTGCTTGAGCGCCGCTTCCATGCGTTGAGCCGGGGTCATGCCCGTCAGTGCATAGCTGCTTGCGCCGCTCGCGAAGGCACCGAGCAGAACGGCTGGCTTATCCTTGAAGAAGTCGAAATTTGGGTAGGAGATCAGCGAAATCTGCTGGTCGGTGAAGCTGTGCCCGCCATAGATGGAGTCATCTTCCTCCCAGAAGCGCCGCTTGAATTCCAGGCCCATCTTGACCGAGTTGCCATAAGGCACGGCTGAAATCGCGGCTTTCAAAGGCGCACTCACCTGCACTTCAAGCTGGTTGAGCACGGGGAGAGGGATTGTGCAGACGCAATAATCGGCCTTGGCCTCGCTCACTTTGCCCGATGCGACATCCTCCCACATCACCGATACGCCGGTGTCGCTCTGTGAGATCTTGCTGACCTTGGCATTATAGGTGATCAGCCCGGCAAGCTGCTTGGCAAAGCCCTTGCCGATCATGTCCATGCCGCCTTTGGGCTGGAACATCGTCGTCTGCATCACATAGCCGAAGAAGAAGTTCATCTGCGACCAGACGTTGGAATCCAGCACATCACCGAGCGCATTGATCTTCGATGGGGTGGGGGCGCCATTCACGCCGCCGCCCGGCGCCTGATCATAGCCGCGCTGGCCGGAAACCGTCAGGCTGCTCGTATAATTGAGGTCGCCATCCAGCAGACCCCATTCGCGCATCGCGGCGACGAGCTTTTCCTTATCTTCCTTGCTCACTTTCTGATCGAGCGCGCCGGAGTTCAGGGATTTGGCGAGCAGCTCGGAGACATGGCCCTTATAATCGACCGCCAGCTCCTTGTAGCGCTGTGGCTTGCCGCCAAAGGCTTTGGTGGAGTGAACGAAGGCATTGTGATTGAGTTGGATGAACGGCTCCAGCTCCACACCGAACGCCTTGCAATAATGCAGCAGCGTGCGGTGGTGGTGCGGGATGCGCCAGGGGCCGGGATTGAGATAATTGCCGGGCTGGAATTCGCATGTCTGCGTCGCGCCGCCGACTTCGACGATCTTGTCACCGCCGCGGATCGAATAGTTGCGGCCACCGGGGCGGTTCTGAAATTCGAGAACCTGCACGATATAGCCTGCCTTGCGCAGCTCATAGGCAGCGAGCATGCCGCCAAGGCCCGCGCCCAGCACCAGCACTTTCTTGCCCTTGGGCGCGCCTGTGAGCTTTGGCGGTCCGGTGAATTGCGTCTCGGCCGCATGACCAAGCGCTGTCATCGCCTGATACATGGCGAGAGCGCCACCGGCCTTGCCGATCATGGAGAACAACTCGCGCCGCGACGGGCTATTTTGGTCGTTCATGCTCTTTTCCCCAAGGTGAATGCCGATGCCGCCCCCACGGCAACCGCAAGTGCTTCAATTACTGGCTGACGCTTTGCTGGTGCCGATGACGCGCTGGACGTCCGCGACTGTCACGGGGTCAGCATATGTGTTGAAATGGGCGCGGACATAGGTGGAGACAGCTGCGATCTGCTCGGTGGTCAGCATGTCCGTGAACCAGGGCATCCCGCCGCGACCATGCACGAGAATGTCGACGATGAAGTCCTTGCTCGCCAGATTTGGATTGCCCGCCAGCGCCGGGATCGCAGCGCCTGCGCCATCGCCACCCTTGGCATCGGCCATGTGGCAGGCCTGGCAGATCTGCTCGTAAACTTCCTTGCCTTCGCTGGAGATTTCCACGCTGCTCGGTCCGCCACCGGGAGCATCCTGCGCCTGCAGGGATTGCGGACCGGTGAGCAGCGCAGCGCCAAGCAGCATAGCGGCGAGGGCAGGGGCGATGACGGCTTTGAGCGCCATCTCAGGCCGCCGTCGCGCGCTGGTGAATGCGCTCGATCGCATCCAGCGCAGAGAGCAAAGAGCCCTCCATCCAGCCGCCATAATAAGAGGCATGCTCGCCCGCGAGCACGATGCGGCCATCCATTGCGACGAGGTTCTGATAATTGGCGGCGCGTGCCTCATCGGACCAGCGCGAGACGCAACCCATGATCCAGGGCAGACGGCTCCAGGCGACAGACGTGCCGTTCATATAGTTTTTGCGATAGTCGTTGGGATGGAACACCGTGCCCTGCGCCAGAGCGGTTTCGATGCGTTGCGCGGGCGTCATGCCGGTTAGCTGGAGGCCGCCCGCATTGCTCGCAAAGGCGCCAAGCAGCACCGCAGGTCCATTGCCGAACATTTTATCATTGGGATAGGAGATCAGCCCGATGGCCTGATCGGTGAAGCTATGGCCGCCGTAAATCGCGTCATTCTCTTCCCAGAAGCGGGTGCGCATCTCCAGCCCGACTTTGACATGGCTGCTGAAGGGGACGGACTTGATCGCGGCCTTCATCGCCGGGCCGACCTGCATATCGAGCTGGCTGAGCACCGGCAGGGGGATGGTGTTGACGCAATAATCGGCCTTGGTTTCGCCGGTCTTGCCGCTTGGGATATCCTGCCAATAAGCCGTCACGCCGCCGTCATCTTGCGTGATCTTGGTGACTTTGGTGTTGAGGCGGATGGTCTTGCCCACGCGCTTGGCGAAGGCCTTCCCGATCATGTCCATGCCGCCCTTGGGCTGGAACATGGTGGTCTGCATCACATTGCCGAAAAAGAAGGACATATGGGTCCAGATGTTGGAATCCATGATGTCCGACAGGCTGTTGATCTTGGAGGGCGTGGGCGCGCCGTTGATGCCGCCGCCGGGCGCGCGATCATAGCCGCGCTGGCCCGAGACATTCAGGTTGCTCGTAAAGTTCATGTCCTTATCGAGCACGCCCCAGCCGCGCAGTGCTTCGAGCAGCTTGACCTTGTCCTCGGCGCTCACCTTCTGATCCAGCGCGCCTGCGTTGAGCGACTTGGCGAGCAGATCGGACACATGGCCCTTAAAGTCCACGCCCAGTTCCTTGTAGCGCTGGGGCTTGCCGCCAAAGGCCTTGCTGTTGTGCACATAGGCATTGTGATTGAGCTGGATGAAGGGTTCCAGCTCGACGCCGAACTGCTTGCAATAATGCAGCAGCGAACGGTGATGATGCGGGATGCGCCAGGGGCCGGGATTGAGATAATTGCCGGGTGAAAATTCGCAGGTCTGCGTCGCGCCGCCGACTTCGACGATCTTGTCGCCGCCACGAATGGTATAGTTGCGGCCGCCGGGGCGATCCTGATATTCGAGGATCTGCACTGTATAGCCTGCGCGCTGCAGCTCATAAGCCGCAACCATGCCCGCAAGGCCTGCGCCGAGAATGAGGACCTTCTTGCCCTTAGGCGCGCCGCTCAGCTTGGGCGGGCCGGTAAATTGGGTTTCGGCAGCATGGCCGAGCGCCGTCATCGCCTGATAGAGCGCGATCGTTCCGCCTGCCTTGCCGATCATCGCCAGCATGTCTCGCCGCGTCGGTGTTATCTTATCGATCATGGCTATGTGTCCCCTTGGCGATGCTGGCGCAGTGTAAAGCCGGAGAGCGCCGTTCCCACGGCACGCCCCGGCTTCAGTCAATTCATGGCATTTTGGCTGCGATCGCCTCGATCTCGACATACATGGTCGGGCGACCAAGCGCGGCGATCTGGATCGTCGAGCGGGTCGGCTTGTTGGGCTGCTCGGCGGTGCCGAAGAAGGTGCGGAACACCTCGTTCATCGCAGCGCTATCCATCTTGCCGCCATTGGCCGGCACGCCGACGAGGAACACCGTCATCTTGACGATATCGCCCATCGAATAGCCCTTGGCCTCCAGCGACGCCTTCATCTTGGTGAGGATGCTGAGCGTCTGCGCCTTGGTGTCGCCCATATCCTCCGGCTTGGCAGGGTCGATGGGCGAGGGCGTCGTGCCGGATACGAACATGATCTTCGCGTTTGCGGGCACTTCGATCAGCGAGGCGATCGGCGAGGTTGGATTGCCATAGCTACGCTCGATGGTTTGCGCGCTTGCCGTGCTGGGGAGCGCTGCAAGCAGCGCTCCCGTGATCATCGCGGCTGAGAAGCCTATTTTCTTCATAATCAAATTACCTCTTCCTCATGTTTTTCCGTTGAACGTCGCAAGTGCGATCACTGAAATCAGAACTTCAGCGAGACACGAGCATAATAATAGCCGCCGTTCGTGCCATAAGGGCCGTGATTATATGGCGAGTTGATGGTCGTGCTGCCGTTCGTATAGGGCGATGTTCCCGACGCGATGGCGACGCCACTGACGACACCCGGAATTTCAGGAATTTTATTGAAGAGATTGTTCGCGCCAATCGCCAGCGTCGCCCATTCCGTCAGGTCATAAGCAAATTCGAGATCGAAGATGGTTGATGCACCGACAACGGCAGGGAAGAAGTTGCCGGTGATCGGTGCGTTGGGCACCGTCACAGCCGGGCTCACCAGAATGGTGGATTTGCTGTAATAAGTGGCACGGGCATTCGCGCTGAACTTGCCGCTGGTCAGCAGCGCACCGAAGACGCTCTTGAACTTGGGCGAAGAGGTTTCCATGATCGCTTCAGCCTGCGCATTGAACAGCGAGCCCAGGCGGTTTTCGACAACCTTGGTATCCGTATAGTTCATGCCCAGCGTCAGATCGAGATCGCCAAAGCTCAGATCGACCGGATAGCGCGCCGAGAATTCCGCGCCGAACGTCTCGGTGTCGATGCCGTTGGTGTAGGTTTGCACACCGAGCGTTCCGACAGCAGGGTCGATGCTCTTGCCGCTGACGGCAATTGCAGCCGCCACGGCAGCAGCAGGCGTTTGACCGTTGATGAGCGGGGTGAGCACGGGCGCGCCGTTACGACGGCCGGTGATCGTGCCCGAGGACGCAATCCGATCCTTAATCTTGATGTAATAGCCATCGATCGTGACGATCATGCGCGGCAGCGGACGGATGACCGTGCCGACAGAGAAGCTGGTCGACTTCTCCGGCTTGAGTGCGCCAAAGCCAAGTGCGGTGGACGCTGGCGAACTTGGCGCGAGCTGAACGGTTGCGCTGGTAGGCGCAACGTTCGTCGCCGAATAGTTGGACTCCGCCATCGTTGGTGCGCGGAAGCCGGTGCTCGCCGTTGCACGCAGAGCAAACTCCGGCGTGATGTCATAACGCGTCGTGATCTTGCCGATCGTCGTATCGCCGAAGTCGCTATAATGCTCGTAACGACCAGCCAGATCGACCGTCCACTCGGAAAGCGGCTTGGCGATGACGTTGGCATAAACCGACTTTGCCGTGCGCTTGGAAAGCGCTGCATCGTTCAGTGCATAGCCGGGGAAGGACTGACCACCCTCGATATAGCGTGATGCATCGTCGCCAGCGAAGATCTCATAAGTTTCCCGGCGATATTCGCCACCGACCGCCACCGTGAGCGGCTCGGCCATGCCAGCATCCAGTTCTTTGCGGATGTCGAGGGTGGTCACGAACTGCGTGAATTGGAAGCCGCCATCATAGAATTCGCGTGGCGTGAAGCCGGTGTTGCGGAACAGCGATGTGTTTGCGGAGTGGGTGGTGAAAACGCGGGCATAGTCATCAGCATAAGTGGCGCTGAGGTCCCAGTTCCAGCCACTGACGTCGCCACGAAGGCCGCCGGTGAGCGAATATTCGTCCTGCTTCACTTCGATCCACGGCACCATGCCGTCGTTCACAGTCGGCGCGAAGCATGTAGAAGGCACAGCGCTGTTGGCGCAGATGCGGTTTGGCGGGCGGTAGCCTTGTAGCGCCTTGCCATGACGGAAGGAAATGTCGCCAAAGGAGTAGAACTCAACCCCGCCGAAATCATAGCCGAAGTTGTAGAAGGCGACGTTGAGCTGCGAACTTGGCTGTCCGCCATTGATGTTGGCCGTGCCATCATTCTTGTTCAGCGCGTCATAGATAGGGAAGAAGGCGGCAGAGACGTTCGTGGCGGTGCTGCCATCCAGATTGCGGACGCTGATTTGCCCGTCACCGACTGTCGTCGGGTCATTACGGCGGTGGAAGAGGCTGAAGTTCAGGAAGCCAGAGTCGCCAACCGGCATGCCGAAATTGCCGCTAACGCTGTAGGTGCGGCCTTCGCCGTCATAATATTCGCCAGCGCTGCCCCGGATGTTCATGCCGGACGTGTCGCTCTTGAGGATGATGTTGATGACGCCGGCGATGGCATCCGAGCCATATTGCGCGGCTGCGCCCTCCTGCAGAATTTCGATGCGGCGTACCGAATCTGGCGGGATAAGATCGATGCTTGGGGCAGCCGAGCCGCCGAACGCGCCGTTGATCACTTGAAGGATCGAATTGCCGTGGCGGCGCTTGCCGTTGACCATCACAAGCGTGTGGTTGGGGTTCAGGCCGCGAAGGCGTGCGCTGAGCGAGAAGCTCGCCATGTCCGTGCCCTGTGACTGGGCCTGGAAGGAGGGGACCATTTGCGTAAGCGCTTGGTTGAGGTTCGGCTGGCCGACGCGCTCAAGGGCTGCTTCGCCCAGCAGCTGGATGGGTGCGGCGCTGTCTGCTGCCTGCATGCCTGTGGCACGGGTGCCCGTAACGATGATTTCGCTGCCATCGGTTGGCGTGTCCTGCGGTGCGGTGTCTGCGGTCTGCGCAAATGCGGAGGCCGACAGGGCGCTGGTCGCGAGAAGCAGAGCGGAAATGAGTTTCCGGCTGTTTGTCATAATGAGAGTCCCCCTTGAGTTGCGTGTCGCTCTCCTCTCCCTGCCCGTTTGTTTGCGCTTGCTGTCCGGCTTTACCGGGCAGTCTTTTGCTTGGAGCTAGCTGATCGCAGTGGGGGCGTTCGCGACATACGCATTTTGTCGTATGGTGAGACGAGCGGTGTCCCCGTAGCCATCATGGCTATGATTAAAAACGCCAATTTCCGCGCCGCAGGGCTTCTCGCCGCACCGTTTGCAACAGTGCTGAAGTTTCTTCTGGCGGCAGGTGCAGCCTCCGCACTGGCAGCGATGCCGGCTCAGGCACAGGTCAACCGGATCAAGAGCAATCCGAGCGCAATCATTCTGGATGGCGCGCGCGTCGGGCCCGGCATGGAGACCTTCTACGTTTCGGGGCAGCTGCCTTCTCCAATCGATCCTGCCAAGCCGATGACTGAGGTGAAGTCGCTTGAGGAGATGGGCGACAGCAAGACGCAGACAATCAGCACGCTCAACAAAATCAAGACGTTGCTGGAGTCGCAGGGCTACGCCATGTCGGATCTGGTGAAGCTCTCGCTGTTCGTCACAGCAGATCCGCGCCTTGGCAAAATGGACTTTGCTGGCGTGAATGCTGGCTTCAAGGAATTTTTCGGCACGAGCGCGAACCCCAATACGGTTGCCCGCTCTACCTTCCAGGTCGCAGCGCTGGTCGGGCCGTATTTCCTGATCGAGATTGAAGCGATTGCGGTCAAGAAAGCCTCCGGCACGCCAGCAGCGGCGCTTGAGGCGCCCGCTGATATGCCAGCGGAGTCAACGGCGTCCTATCAGCGCCCGCACCGCTTGCCTGCGGAGCTGCGCCGCAAGGGCCTACTGACCTAACATACGGATCGCGACGGCCGCCGCGGCTGATCGCGTTTCCACACCCAGCTTATCGAAGATGCGCTCCAGATGCTTGGTCACGGTGCGCGGGCTGATCGCCAGCACATCGCTGATCACGCGATTGGGTTTGCCATAGCTCACCCATAGCAGCACCTCGGCCTCGCGGTGGGTGAGGGGCAGGCGCTCCTGCAGCTTGATCAAGTCCTGCTCCGGGTTCAGCTCATTCAGGCGGATCAGCACTTCATCTTCACGATAATGGGCAATCACCATCAGTTCCAGCTGACCGCTGCTCTTGGTCTGCTTTACGCGCACCGATCCGCCCGCCAGTTCCTGCATCGTCAGCAACCGCTCGATCTGGTTGCGCATCTCGTCCGGCAGGGCTGTTTCGCCGCGCCGCCAATCTGGCGATACGCGCTTGATCGCTTGCTCGGCACGGGGCGTGCACCACAGCAGGCTGCCCTTCGAGTCCGTCGCCAATATAAGCCGATCGGTTGCATCGAGGCTGGTGATGCTGGCCTGGACAGCGCGGCCCTGCGCCATATGCGCCCGCACGCGCGCCAGCAATTCCTGCAAATCCACAGGCTTACGCACATAATCCACGCCGCCCACCTCAAAGGCTTCCACGACATGCTCGCTCTCGGTCAGCCCGGTCATGAAGATGACGGGTATGCTGGCGAGCCCGGGCTTCGACTTGATCCGCTGGGTGGTCTCGAAGCCGTCCATGCCAGGCATCACTGCGTCCATCAGGATGAGATCGGGCACGATATTGTTGAGCAGCTCCAGCGCTGCCTCGCCGGAGGTGGCGACAAGAACGGTGAGCTCAGCCTTCTCCAGCGCCGCCGTGAGCATGCGCAGGGCATCGGGCTCGTCATCGACGACAAGGACAGTATCGGAGTGACCAGGGATCTTCATTTGCTATTGTTCCTGAACGAGGCGAGCCATCGCCGCGAGGTCAAATCGGTCTAGGCAGTCGTACAGCTGGCGAACGAGCGCCTGCGCTTGCGGAGCGGCTTGTTCCAGCTGCTTGATCTCGGCTTCAATGCCGCGCGTATAGCCGATGCGCAGAAATTCGCGCAGGCGCACGACATGCGGCATCGCATCTTCGCCCACGTCGGCGAGCGATATTGTTTGCTCCGCATTCGATGTCGCCACGAGCGGTGCATCATCCACGCTGTCGTCGCGGCACCAGGTGAGGCCAAGCATATCGCCCATCATGTCCACGAGGGATTCGAACTCGACAGGCTTGACGAGGAACCGATCGTGCCGTGGCGTGTCATATTCAGGGCGGTGCAACTCTTCGCTGTTCGCTGACAACATGAGGATTTGAAGCGGCTCGCCGAAGCGTTCGCGCAAGGCCTCGCCGGTTTGCCAGCCAGACAGGCCAGGCAGGCTGATATCCAATATGGCAAGATCGGGCTGGACTGTTTCGCTTCGCTCCAGCGCCTCTTCGCCGTTGGGGCAAGCGAACACGATGAAGCCGAGCGAGCGCAGCAATGTTTCGAGGAAGAAGCGCTGATCGCCATCATCCTCCACCAGCAGGATGGTGCGCTGGCGGCCCTCATGTCCGATCAGCTTGCGCACTGGTGCAAGCTGCGCGTGTCGCCCGCTCACTTCGCTCAGCATCATCGTGATGCGAAAGGTGGTTCCCTTGCCGACTTCGCTCTGCAGCTCCAGCTTCCCGCCGAGAATTTCCACGATCGTGCGGGCAATCGCAAGGCCAAGGCCCGCACCCGGTTTTGGAGTCCTGTTTGCGCCGACTGGCTCCTGCGTACCGCGCTCGAAGCGCTCGAAAATGCGCTCATGATCTTCGGCTGGAATACCCGGTCCGGTATCGGACACTTCGAAGATGGCGATCTGCGCCGCATAGCGCAGCTTCAGCGTGACCGACCCCTGTTCGGTGAACTTGATGGCATTTGAGAGGAGGTTGATGAGAACTTGCCGGAAACGGTTCTGGTCGAGTCGCACGACTTCCGGCAGTCGCTCAGGCCCATCATAAATGAAAGTCAGACCCTTGGAGCTCGCTGCGGGCCGCATCATCGAGATGACCTGCTCCATGAATTGGCCCAGCCGCACCTCTTCCGTTCGCACGCGCAAGACGCCGAATTCGAGTTGCGAGATATCCAGCAGGCCTTCGACGAGATTGGTCAGATGTTCCGAACAGCGCAGAATGACACGGGCCGCTTCCTGCGCGTTCACGCCATCGCCACGCTCGAACAGTTGCGCATAGCCGTAGATGGCGTTGAGCGGCGAGCGGATCTCATGGCTTATGCTGGCCAGATAGCGGCTCTTGGCGAGGTTGGCGCTTTCCGCACTTTGTTTGGCATGAGAGAGATGCGCGAGCAGTTCTGCCGCTACGGCATCCTTGATTGCCTTGTCCCGCGAGCGCTTGACGCCGACCAGCAACAGGATTGCAAGACCGGCCAAATCCAGCACCGTCAACGTTTCCAGCAGGAAGTCCTGGCCATCGGTCGCCATGTGCAAGGAGACGAGCAAGCAGCCCCCGATCAGGCCCAACGAGCCCAACAAGAACAAGTGGCGCGATGAGGGCTGGCGGTCGGGCGAGGGGACGATCTGCTGATCGGCTGGCGCGTGCGATGTGCTTTGCGATGCCAGAATTGGGGTGGGTGTCTGGATGGTCATAGCCTGCCAGCCCATGTGCCACCGGCACGCGGGACGATGTGCGACGATAATTTCAGCTCATCTCGCAAGAGGCTCACAGTTGGTTCCCAGACACCGAGCAAAATACTTATCATGCTCAGTTTCGGAATGTTGCACTGCAATAACGCAAACTCAAGCCTTGCTGCATCGCGTCAGATTTTTAAGCTGAGTGTTGCGGATATGTAGCACTCTAATCGTGCGAGCAGTAACCGACCCAGATTTCAATCTGCTTTGGACGCAACATCGGCGGTTAGCGGCGCTGGCTCGAGCATGATGCGTCCCATTGCTGCGCCACCAGATGGCAAGGGCTGTGATCCTGTGGGCAGACCATTCTCACTCAGGAGATAAGCGACGATCTTCGCGGTTTCATCCGGCTTGAGCGACCCCGGCGCAAATTGCGGCATGGCGCGGGCGATATAGTCGTTCAGGTTGGTGAGAGGGGCGCGACTCCAGTTCGCGATGAACCGGCCTTGCAGCGCCGGTATCTCATAGCTCCCCTCAAGCTGGCGGCCATGACACATGGCGCAGCGGATCGCATAAAGCTTGGCGCCATCGGCAGCCTGTGCCTGCGTGTAAACGCCGGTGCGCGTGCTGACAGGCGCTGGCGTGGCCGCAATGGAGAGAATGGCGACCATCAGCGCGGGCATGATGAAGCGTAGCGACATGGCTCAGGCGCTCCTTGTAGGGGAGGGCTGAAACACGGGCGCGATGATCCTGAGGCCTTCCTCAATGTCCGCGATTTTGGGCAGTTCCATACTGTCGCCCACGCCGAGCATCTCGCCCAGATCGGGATTATTGTTCATTACGACGATGCCATCACGCTTCGAGGTGAGCGAAACATTGCGATAACGCACGCTGTAGAAGGCTTCGGGCTGCGGCACGAGCCAGCCGGTCTGCCCACGCACGGGAATGACGGTGTGATCCTGCCACAGATCGCGCGCCGCATAGCCGGTGCAATTGATGACCAGCTTCTCCTTGAGCGTCGCATAATCGGCTGGCCCGTGGAAATCCTTCATCACGAACTTGCCACCGCGCGCGAAAAACTCGCTCAGCAGCAGATGCGCGTAGCTGGCGAAGTTGAAGATCATGTGCGAGCTGCGGCTGGCATAGGCCGCGTTGAACGGGTTTTCCTCATCGCTCAGCGTCTGGCCCTGCGGCACGATATCCTTGATACGGTCGCTATAATGGCCGAACTCGGAATTCTGGCGAGGCGCGCCTGCGGTTGCGAAGCTCTCCCCAATGGAGGGGTCGGCAGGCCAGAGGCGACGGGTGATCGGCGTGTCGGAAAGCTGGTAGGAATCGCCAAATTCCACCGGGTTTCCCGCGACGCCGAGATAGGTGCGGAACGCCTTCCACGAATAGCGCGCCATCCGCTCCCACAAATCGCCAAAGGCTGGACCAGCGGGTTCCGCCAGCGCGATGCGGCTATCGGGTGTGAACGATCCACTCGCGCGGAAGGAGCGCGTTTGCTGGATGGATTCGCGCGCGTAAATCGTGACTTTGAGGCCCGCCTGCAGCGCCACCACAGCCGTTGTGAGCCCGATGATACCACATCCAACCACGGCGATTTCACGCGGCAATGCGGTCAGGGCTTTGCTCACGGCAATCTCGGCTGAGCCCCAGGAGAGCGACCAACCGCTGCCGCCATGCCCATAATTATGGATGACGAGCGTATCGCCGACCATCTGCGTGCCGAGATTAGGCCCGGCTGCGCGCAGCGGGCGAATGCAGCATTTGACGTCGATCAGCTGGTCGCGCGTGATGCGCATGGGCCGCAGCGAGCCCCTACCGCCTGTACCGAAGCCACCTGCGCCCGGCACCGGATGACCGGGCCGGGCGAGGTTCGTCGCTGGCGCGCAGGCTTGCAATCCCAGCAAGGCTGCAGCGCCAAGCGACCCCCGCAGCATGGCACGACGTTCAATCAATGATCGGTCAAACTGCGCCATGCCAACCCCTTTCGTTGGGCTTGTAGGGCCGGGGCGCGGCATCACAATTGCCCATTTTACGTATTGAGCCCAAGGGGCTACCCCAGACCAGTTCAGGCGAGGCCCAGCGACGCCCAATCCATGATGCTCACGTCATCGCCGTCACGCGCGGCTGGTGCGCGGGCAGGGCGAATGATCAACGCATTGGCCTGCGCCGCGGCGTGCATGGCAGCGCTATCCTGCAAGCCCAACGGCGTCACGGCTCCGTCATCCAGCGTGGCGCGAACAAAATCGGTGCGTGTTCCGACCTCCGGCATCGCTGCACCGAGGCGCGCGCGTCTGGCTTGAGGCAGCGGGGCAGGGCATCCGGCGAGATGGCGGATGAGCGGGAGCAGGAAGAGCCCGCCCGTCACCATCGATGCGACAGGATTGCCGGGCAATCCAAGCACAATGGCTTTGCCCAGGCGACCAACAATCAGCGGCTTGCCCGGCCGCATGGCGATCTTCCAGAAGTCGATCTGGCCCCCAGCTGCTTCCAGCGCCGGGCGAACGAGATCATGATCGCCGACGGACGCGCCGCCCGATGTGACGATGATGTCCGCCTCAGATGCGTCTTGCAGCGCTGTTGTCAGCATCGCCAGATCGTCCGGCACAAGGCGCTCGAACAGCATATGGCCGCCTGCACCGCGCACCATCGCATCCAGCATGATGCCGTTGGAGGCGGGCAGTTTTCCGGGCGGGCAGGGTGCACCCGGCGGAACCAGCTCATTGCCGGTCGAGAGAATGGCGATGCGCGGCTGACGATGCACAATGAGCCCGGCATTGCCTGCAAGCGCGGCCAGGCCGATCTGGGCAGGGCCAACCTTGCTGCCGCGCGCCAGCAACAGCGCGCCCTTGGCGAAATCGCTCGCGCGTCTGCGCACATGCTGGCCTGTCGCCGCCGGGCCATCGCCGCTCAATCTGATGACATTGCCGGCCGCCGACACATCTTCCTGCACCATGACCG